>JADFNK010000116.1 GCA_022563405.1 Gemmatimonadota bacterium
TATGCCTGAACGAGGCGGTTTGAGAAAACCGCTTAGGTATGCGACGAAGTGACAAGAATGGGGCGTAGCTCAACCGGCAGAGCGCCTGGCTGTTAACCAGGAGGTTGGTGGTTCGAACCCACCCGCCCCAGTAGGAGGACGATCAAGTGGCGCGCGCCTCTTTGCCGGCCTGCACCTCGTACGCCTTGATGAGGGCCTGCGTGCCCTCGTCGGCACAGCCGAGCCGTTCGACGATGTTGAAGAACTGGTGGACCAGGCTGACACCGGGCAGCGCCAGCTTGACGTCGTTCGCGGCCTCCAGGACGAGCTTGAGATCCTTCTGCTGCAGGCGCACCATGAATCCTGGGGCGAAGTCCCCCTTCAGGATGCGCGGGCCCAGATTCGTCAGGTTCCACGAGCCCGCGGCACCGCCGCTGATGGCGTCCAGCACCTTGCCTACATCCAGGTCGGAGGCGGCGGCCAGCATCAGGGCTTCGGCCATGGCCAGGTTCGCTACCGACACCGCGATCTGGTTGCAGGCCTTCGTCGTCTGACCGGCGCCGTTGTCGCCGATCAAGTTGATGTTCTTGCCCATCGCCTCGAACACGGGCAGGCAGTCGTCGAACACGCTCTGCTCACCGCCGACCATGATCGACAGCGTGCCCTGCTGCGCGCCCACGTCGCCGCCACTCACCGGCGCGTCGAGCATGTGCACACCCTTCTCGCCGAGGGCAGCGGCGATGTCCCGTGTGACCCGGGGAGAGATCGTGCTCATGTCGATGACCGTCGCTCCAGCGCGAGCGGTCTGCAGCACGCCGTTCTCGCCGAGGATCACCTCCTCCACGTCGGGTGTGTCCGTGACATTGGTGATGATCACGTCGCTGCCGTCCGCCGCCGCCGCCGGCGTCGCCACGCGCTCGCCACCCGCGTCGACCACTTCCTGCGCCCGCGGTCGGTCTGTACGGTTGTAGACCCTGAGCGAGAAGCCCGCCTTGATCAGGTTCAACGCCATCGGCGCTCCCATGATCCCGAGGCCGACGAAGCCGATCTGCGTGGTTCCGGGCGTGGCTGGCATATTCGATCTCCTAGCAGGGTGATGACACCACGTACTCGCTTGGCGGCCGAGTAGAGGCGGTGTCGGTGGTCCTGGATGTCAGGTGTTCCTCGTAGATCTGTACATCCGGTCTCGGGACGGCCGGAATCTGAGCAGGATATGCCCGGCGCGCACCCCCTCCTCTCCGAAGGCCTCGTCTATCGCCTTGTCAGTCTTCAGCCATGTCAGCACTTTACCGGTCGTTGTCGTTCGAAGCCGTCTGACAGAGGGCGGCAGAAGGTCACCCGTAACGTCTCCCACCACTCGAATTCCCCGGTACAGCCATGAGCGTTGACGAAGCCATTGATCAGGCGATGCGACCCCTCGCAGACCTGATCTACCAGTTCGTCTTCTATGCCGTACCCGTGGGAGGAGCGGAGCTGCCTCTGATTGTGGCATGGCTCATCGCGGGGGGGCTGTTTTTCACCGTCTATCTGGGGTTTATCAATCTGCGTGGCTTCAGACATGCTCTGGACCTCGTAAAAGGACGCTACACGGATCCGTCACAGCCGGGGGAAGTCACCCCGTTTCAAGCTTTGGCTACCGCGGTATCGGGTACCGTCGGAATCGGAAACATCGCCGGTGTGGCCGTGGCCATATCCCTGGGTGGACCCGGAGCTACGTTGTGGCTGATCATCGCGGGCTTTCTCGGCATGAGCACCAAATTTGCCGAATGTACGCTGGCGGTAAAATTTCGGCACACGCACGATGACGGCTCCGTCAGCGGCGGGCCCATGTATTACCTGCAGCGCGGACTGGCGCTGCGAAATCTTCCTCGGCTAGGCCGTGGGCTGGGGATATTTTACGCCGCCAGCATGGTGGTGGGCTGCCTTGGTATCGGTAACATGTTCCAGTCCAATCAGGCCGCCGCCATTCTGATCGACGTGACTGGAGGCAGCACCAGCTTCTTCGCCGACAAGGCCTGGATATTGGGTCTTGTCATGGCGATTACCGTGGGTATGGTGATCGTCGGCGGGATCAAGAGCATCGCCAGGACCACCGCGAAGCTCGTTCCCTTCATGGCGGTGTTGTATGTAGTGCTGGCCGTGGCGGTTCTGGCGTTCAACGCAGCGGAGTTGCCCGGCGCCATGGTCCAGATCTGGCAGGGTGCCTTCACCGCGGAGGGCATCAGTGGCGGCTTGGTCGGGGTCATGATCATCGGTTTTCGTCGGGCGGTATTTTCCAACGAAGCCGGCCTCGGCTCGGCTGCGATCGCCCACTCTGCGGTGCGCACGGACGAACCTGTCACGGAAGGGTTCGTCAGTTTGCTGGAGCCATTTATCGACACGGTGGTCATCTGCACCCTTACAGCTCTGGTCATCGTGACCACCGTCTACGATCCGGCAATGGCTTCCTCGGGTGTCAGTGGAATCGAAATGACCACAAGAGCATTTGAGAGCGTCTTTTCCTGGTCACCCATCCCCCTGTCCATCGCGGCGGTGTTATTCGCTTACTCGACCATGATTTCCTGGGCCTACTACGGCTTGAAAGCGTTCACATACCTCACAGGACAGCATTGGCTTGCCGATATGGGGTTCAAGCTGTTCTACTGCAGCTTCATCGTCCTTGGCAGCAGTGTCCAACTCGGCGCTCTGGTAGATCTCTCGGATGCCCTGGTATTCGTGGTGGCGATCCCCAACCTTCTGGGCCTGTATTTTCTCGCTCCGGTGGTGAAGAGAGAAATGCTTTCTTATCGAGAGAGACTCGAACGTTATTGATTTCGGGTCTTTTCGTGGGCAACTGAGAGGCGTGGGCAACTGAGAGGCTAGAGATGGCGAAGAAAAGGATGACCCCCTCCGAGGCGCTGGTGGAGACACTCGTGGCCGAAGGAGTGACGGACGTGTTCGGCTTGGTTGGATCAGCGTTCATGGACGCCCTGGACTTGTTCCCCGACGCCGGCATTCGGTTCATCCCCGTAGCCCACGAGCAGGCGGCCGCGCACGCTGCCGACGGTTTGGCCAGGGTGACCGGAAGGCCTCAGGCCTGTATCGCCCAGAACGGGCCGGGCGCGGCGAATTTTGTCTCCGCCATCGCGGCGGCCTACTGGGCGCACTCTCCGGTAGTGGCCATCACTCCCGAGACGGGGTCCAAGGGGATCGGTACGGGCGGCTTTCAAGAGCTCGATCAGATGCCGATGTTCGAGAAGCAGACCGTATACCAGGTGCGGGTCAACCGCCCGGATCGCATGGCCGAGTTGGCCAGGCGCTGCTTCTATCGGGCCAAGGTCGAGCTCGGCCCGACCCACTTGAACATTCCCCGGGATTATTTTTATGGCGACATCGAACAGGAGATCTTCGCCACTCCGACTCTCGGGGCGGGTCGTCCTCCCAGGAAGGATATTGAAGCTGCGATCAGCCTGCTGAAGGCTGCCGATTATCCGGTTATCGTCTCGGGAGCCGGCGTCAGTCAGGGCGACGCCCTGGATGAGATCAAGGCCTTGGCCGAGTACCTGAGCGCGCCGGTGGTCAACACCTATCTGCACAACGACACCTTCCCGTACAGTCATGAGCTCGGCTGCGGACCGATCGGCTACTGCGGCTCCAAGGCGGCCATGCGGACCATCGCCAAAGCGGATGTGGTGTTGGCCTTGGGAACCAGACTGGGGATGTTCGGTCTGCTTCCCCAGTACGGGATCACTTACTGGCCTGAGGACGCCAAGCTCATCCAGGTGGACAGAGACCCGAAGCAGTGGGGTTTGAGCAAGATTCCGAACCTCTTTTCCGTGGCGGACGTGAAGGAGTACGCTACCGAGTTGCTGCGGGAGCTCCAGAACGTCCAACCGAACCTGGAGAGAAACGAAGAGCGCATCGCCGACGTCGCCAGGGAAAAAGAGACGTGGGACAAGGAGCTCGAAGACTGGTCGTCGTCTACGAACAAGCTGATGCATCCCCGGCGCTTTCTCTGGGAACTGACTCGCGCTCTGCCTGAGGACGCGTTGGTGACCACGGACGTGGGGAATACGTGCTCCATCGCCAACGGGTACCTCAGATTCAAGGGACCTCGACAGCACCTCGCTGCCTTGACCTGGGGCAACTGTGGGTTCGCCTACGGCTGCGCCATGGGGGCCAAGATCGGCAAGCCGGACGCCCCCGTCTTTGCCATTCAGGGGGACGGCGCATGGGGCATCAGCGGGTTGAGCGAGGTGATGACCGCCGTCCGGGAGGACATTCCAGTCGTCGCCATCGTCATGAACAACCACGAATGGGGGGCGGAGAAGAAAAATCAGATCGACTTTTACGGCGACCGCTTCGTCGGCGTAAACCTGCCGGACAATCCCGATTTCGCCAAAGTGGCCGAGGCGATGGGTGCCCAGGGGTTTACGGTCGAGGACTACCGGGATGTGCAGGACGTCGTTCGGGAAGCCGTAGCTTCCGGCAAACCCTGCGTGATCAACGCCGTTGTCGAGGGCGGGGAGAAGGTGCTGGCGGAGCCTTTCCGACGAGACGCACTCGAGATGCCGACCCGCTATCTCGACAAGTACGCACACCTGAGTCTGGAATAGAAGCGGAACACCTATAGCAGAACACGATTGAAGCAGAAAACACCTATGTCCGATACGAAAGATTTGCTGTCCAACTACGATGCCAGAGACATCATCGAGAAGGACAAGAAGCATCTGTGGCATCACATGGTTCAGCACAAGATTTTCGAGTCGCAGGATCCGAAGGTCTTCGTTGAGGGCTATGGGGCTCGGATCAAGGACATTGATGGAAACGAGTATCTGGACGGCGCCTCCGGCGGCGTTTGGTGCGTCAATGTCGGCTATGGGCGCGAGAGTATCGCGAAGGTCATCTATGACCAGTTGGTGAAGTTGCCCTACTACGCTGGAGTAGCCGGGACCATTCCGGCGGCCCAGTTCGCCGAGAAACTGACCGACCTGCTGCCCGGTCTGGACCACGTCTTCTTCGCCGGCAGCGGCTCCGAGGCCAACGAAAAGGCCTTCAAGATGGTCCGGCAGATCGCTCACTTGAACGAGAACACGAAGTCCAAGGTGTTGTACCGGGACCGTGACTATCACGGAACGACGATCGCCTGCCTGGCCGCATCAGGTCAGCCGGAGCGCGAAGAGGCGTACGGCCCCTTCCCGGACGGATTCGTGAGCATCCCCCACGCCCTGTGTTACCGCTGTCCCTTCGGCCTGACCTACCCCGATTGTAACATCGAATGCGCCCGTGCCCTGGAGGACGTGATCCAGGAGGAGGGTCCTGAGACGGTGGGCGCCCTCATTCTCGAGCCGATCACGGCGGGTGGTGGTGTCATTCCTCCGGTCGAGGAATACTATCCCATCATCCAGGAGATTTGCGGAAGATACGACGTCATTCTGATCATCGACGAGGTCGTCTGCGGCTTTGGGCGGACCGGGACGATGTTCGGTTTCGAGCACTATGACTTGACGCCGGACATCGTGACCATGGCCAAGGGCATGGCCAGCTCCTACGCGCCGATCTCGGCTACGGCCGTGAGCAGCGAAATCTTCGAGAAGTTCGTTCACGATCCGAGTCGCAAGTACGCCTATTTCCGGGACATCAGCACGTACGGGGGGTGCACAGCCGGGTTTGCCGCCGGACTGGAGAACCTGCGTATCCTCGAGGATGAAGATCTTGTAGAAAACGCTCGCGTGGTCGGAGATTACCTCTGCGACCGCCTTCGGGAGCTGTCCGACTACGAGTACGTCGGGGATGTCCGAGGCAAGGGACTGTTCGCCGGCGTGGAGCTCGTGGAAGACAAGTCCTCGAAGACGCCCGTGAGCGAGGACGTGATGAACGCGGTCGTGCGAGAGATCGCCGAGGAGGGCGTGCTGGTTGGCAAGACTACCAGGAGCATTCCTGGCCTGAACAACACCCTCAACATCGCCCCGCCCCTGATCGTCACCAGAGCGGATGTCGACGAGATTGTCGATGCGGTGAAGGTAGGCATCGAGCGCGGTTGCAAGCAGGTTTTGGGCTGAGTAGAAAAAAAAGTAGGACCTAAGCGACTTCCCGGGCTACACTCCCGGGATATACTCGATCAATTCCTGGCTCACCAAATTGGTCATCGACATGTTGATCGACTGACCGCCGACCGACATCGTCATCGCCATGTCTGTCGTGACGGTGCTGGACAGTGTTACGCCGCGATCCACGTCGAAAGTCACGCTGCCGGTCATCTCTGTCTCCATGTCCATCTCCCCGAGGCCCGCCAGAGGGCCGAGAGCGTCGCCCAGGACCATCTCACCGGTGGAGGAGATGAGGGCCACGGTCCGACCGTCGCGCTGCTCCACGCCCTCGAGCACGAAGATGACGTTCGTGGTCATCGTCCCGAACATCGGGATGGTCGTGCCGAACGAGTCCTGCCACGCGTCGTTGGGGCCGACCGGGTCCGTGGGAAACACCTGACTCCTCTGCTGCATCGTGGCGTCCCCATCCGGGGCGACGCTCAGCACAGTCCACCGCGTCGTCTCTACCTGGTTGACCGTCTGCGAGCCCAGGCCCATAGGCATCTGGATGTTCTGCCGGCTGGTGACACGGTAGACGAGTTGGCTTCCCTCCTCGTACTTCGACTTCAGCGTGACCTGCTGAGCGGAGGCGAGCGTAGGGGCACTGAGGATCAAGACTTGAACGAGACCCGCCACGGCAAGTCTCCAGGTTCGTGCTACCAGCCTCCGTGTCGGCATCCGTAAGGCGACAACAGTCGATCTGGTGTGACGCATGAGAGCCTCCAGGTCTTTCACTGTGGCGGCCCCACTGTGGCAGCGGACCACCGCCCCACCGGTCAGGCTTACACCTTAGGCTCGACGCACCTGTCGCGCCAGCGGGTTTGGGAGGCGCAAGCGGAAGCCCCGCGTTCTGTTCGCGTGCACGTTCGCGCGCCCGTTGGTGTACTCTAACCCCGTGAAATCGTACTCCACGCCCCAGTAGCCGGGAGCACCGAGGAAAACCCTGCATGAGGTCACTTTACGAACGAGTTTTCCCATTGGTTGCGATAGGACTCTGGGGTCTCTCCGGCTGCGGTGACGACGGGACCAGCGCAGAAGCGCCTTGGTCCGTCACCATCACGGGCTCGTCCAGTGCGCGACAGGGCGACTTGACGGCCTATACGGCGGAAGTTCGTGATGGCTCCGGTACTATTGTGAGCCAACCTTCGCTGACCTGGTCGGTCCAGCCGAGCGCCGCGGGTCTGATCACCGAGGAAGGAGAATTCGTCGGCTACGCTCCGGGCTCAGCGATGATCGTCGCCAGCGCGAACGGAGTATCCGATGCGCTGCAGGTCACGATCGACGCGCGCGCGCTGGTCGGCGGTTTCAGCCTCGTCGGCCGGGGCGTCGAAGTGGACCGCTTCACCTCGGACCTCTGGGTGCACGGCAACTACGCCTATACGGGTACCTGGTTCGTTCGCGAGCCCAATCCCGGGAATGCCCTGTTCGTGTGGGACATCAGCACGCCGGCGGCGCCCGTGCTCACCGATTCGGTGAAGATCGACGCGATCACGGTGAACGACGTGAAGGTCAGCGCGGACGGGGCGATCGCGGTGATCACCCACGAGAACTCGGGCGACGGACTGAATGGCATCACCCTGCTGGACCTGGCCGATCCTGCCCACCCGACCGTCATCACCCGTTATACGGCCGGCCTCGAGGCGGGCGTGCACAACGTGTGGGTCGAAGGGGACTTCGTCTACGCTGCGCTCGACGCCTCCAATCCGATCACGGGAGGCCTGGCGATCATCGATATCTCGACTCCCGCGGTGCCGCAGACCGTGGCGAGCTTTTACGCCGGCGCCAGCTCCCTGCACGACGTCTACGTGCGCGATGGACTCGCCTTCCTCTCCCACTGGGACGCCGGACTCGTCATCCTGGACGTGGGTAATGGTGTAGCCGGCGGATCACCGTCGAACCCGACCGAAGTCGGCCGAGTCATCACGGCGGGTGGCCAGACCCACAACGCCTGGTACTGGCCACAGGCCGGCTACGTCTTCGTCGGCGAAGAAGATTTTGGTACCCCCGGCGTGGTACATGTCGTCGATGTGAACGATCTGGCCCTGCCGGTCGAGGTCGCCAGCTTCAGCGTCACGGGTACTCCGCCGCATAACTTCTGGCTGGATGAAGCCCAGGGGATCCTATACGTGGCCTGGTACGAGGCAGGCATACGCGCCATCGATGTGAGCGGCCGATTATTGGGCGAGCTGGATCGACAGGGCCGTGAGTATGCGGCGCTGCAGTACGACGGCCCGGGAGCTGGCTGCGCGAGGGGTAGCGGGACCTGCAACTGGGCCCCGCAACTGCACAACGGGCTGATCTACCTCAGCGACATGAACTCCGGTCTCTGGGTATTCGACCCTTCTTAGAACCTCACCACGTAATGCCCGACCCGAATAGCGCTGTTAGAGCGCTACTCGAGGCCTACCACGAACGTCCGCTTATGTAGGGCGTTTCCCCGTGAACGGCCGTGGCTGTCCGCCGCCACCGCGGCCGCCGCCCTCGATGGTCCCCGTGAGGGTCATACCATCGACGGTCCCTGAATACGACTGCACGATGGAGTTATCGCCGAAGGTTCGAGTGACCGTGAAGCTAAACGAGCTTCCGTCGATCTTTCCGTCTGAGATCTCGATGGACTGCGGGCCGCCGCCACCGCCGCCGCCACGACGACCACCACCCGTGAAGGTGACGGTCCCAGTGAGCATCATGCCATCTACGGTAAGAGTGAGCGTCTGGGTTCGGGTACCGCGTCCAGTCTCATAGGAGATCTCCCACATGCCGGCCAGGTTCTGAGCCGAGACCGGTGCCGGTGCCGTGGTCAGCACGGCCGTAGTGAGCAGGGCGGTAAGGAGGGCGCTGTGCTTCATGAGGTACTCCTGTTCGAGGCATCACAAAGGGCGAAATAGAGACCCCTAAGGGGCGCCGAGTGTTAAGCCCGACATCTGAACTGGACAGAATGTGTTGGGAAGAGGACTCCGCGCCAGGGGGGACGCGCAACTCGCGGCTCAGGCGATTCGATCGGGGGTGCGGCGCGCGCTAGGTTGCGGTACTCGGCTGAAACTCAGGTGAAAACTCAACGGGGGGGGAAACGATGAGCTACTCGAAAAAGGCCGCGATCTCGAAACAGTCCAGTCCCCGTCGCTCTTTCATCAAACGGGTGCTCGCCACGGGCGCGGCGGTCTCTGCATCGAGCGCGTTCGCGAGTCGCGCGGCGGCCGATGCGAGCCAAGCGCGCGGCATT
>JADFNK010000025.1 GCA_022563405.1 Gemmatimonadota bacterium
CAGTTCTGGACGACGATGAGTTCGACGGCACCCTGCTCACCGGTCCGGAACATCACGAATCGTTGATCGTCGGGGCTCACGTCATACTCCCGGTAACCGTCCGCGGAGAGGTAGTCGGCCATGGAGAACAGCACCTCTTCCTGCACGACCTCGAACGAAGCGTCGGCGTTGACCTCCACAGCCACCAGCTGGTTGGCCTCATTTCGATAGAACAGCTCATCACCGCTATGTGCCCACAAGGGCTCGGTCCCTCCGTTCGTCGAGACGATCGTGAGAGCCGAACCCGCGTCCGGGAACGGAACGACATAGACCTCCTCTCGACCCCCGGCGTCAGACACGTAGGCGAGCCAGCGACCATTGGGCGAGAGAGTGATGTAGCGTTCGCTGAACTCCGTTGTCACCAGCCCGACAGGGACGCTGTCCCCTGCCAGCGGAACCCCGTAGATATCGTCGGGCGCGTCACGAAAAATCAGCCACTGGCCGTCCGGGGAGTATAGGACCTCGTTGATCGGCTGCTCCCAATCCAGAACCAGCCGTGCGTCTCCGCTCGCGTCCGCTCGCTTCGTCCAGATATCGTACTGATCGGCGCGATTCGACAGAAAGGTCACGAACCGCCCGTCGGGTGACCACGTAGGTCTGCGGTTGATCGCTCCCTCGAAGGTGAGCCGTTGCTGGGGTCCAGTGTCCAACTGCTTCACCTGCAAGTCGGTCGTACCCCCCGGGTCCTGGATCGACAGTGCGAGGCGGTCTCCATTCGGAGAGAGAGCGAGACTGGCAGTGAGGGGGGTCCCGACCACGCTCCACGTCGGATCGATCTCCTGGACCCTTCCAGCGCGGTCCACCCACACGGGGGTCAGCTCGGTGTCCGATTGGCCGGACCAATACACGAGAGTCCCCGTCTGCGACACGCTGAAGAGCGGAGACTGGTTGGTGGTAAACATGATCCCCTCGACGATGGGGACGGGTGTGCCCAGCTCCATCGCGTCGGGGTCGAAGCTTGCCGCGAGGATTTGGCCGTCCACCGAGGCGAAGACCAGGTGTCCCGTCGGCATCACGTACGGCTTTAGACCTGGCGTGAGAACCGTCCGTTCCCCGGTGGACAAGCGCATGGCCTCGATCCTGGGCTGCCCACCCCACATGCTGAAAACCGCCACGTCCCCACCTGGAAGCACCTCGAACCAGCCGTGCGCACCCTCAGCTTGGCCCCGTGTCGTGACCTCCTCCACAGCACCACCGGCTGCAGGCACACGACTGACGCCCCGCCCGATGGGCGAGTAGTACACGTAGCCGTCGGGTCCCCAACGCGGACAGCACACGGCAGACCCAGCCAAAAGGCGCTCCACGCCCCCCCGCAGCGGCGTGACCTTGAGCTCGCCTTGGGCGATAAACGCCACCTCCTCCCCGTCCGGAGAGATGACCGGGTTACTACCGCCTACGGTCCCCGGTATGGGCGTAGCCGTGAGACTCTCCCAACGCCTCAGCCAGAGCAAAAATTGGCCACTCGCGTTCTGTTGCCTGAACACCATCGTCAAACCATCGCGGGACACGTCGAAAACGCGGGGGCCGCTGAACTCCTCCAGCGCCAGGGAATACCGCTGCACGACCTGAGAGGCCTCCGGACGAAGGAGTGACCACCCCGCAACCGCGCCGAACACTGCGGCGAGCGCTGCCATGGCCACGGCCAGCCGATTCCATGGTCCCGCTTGCGCACCCGCTAGGGCTTCCATCGTCTCGCCGTGCCGGAACCCAGGATCTGCCAGCGCCCTCACGAAATCCTGAGCCGAAGTGAACCGATCCGCCGGCAGCTTCTCCAAGGCACAACGGAGGGCGGCGTCCACGTTGGCCGGAACCGATGGACGCTCCTCCGTCGCCGAGATGTGCTTGCCCGCGATGATCTTGCCGAGCACCGCTTGAGCCGTACTCCCCGGATAGGGCGGATCTCCGACCAACATCTCGTACAGAACGGACCCCAAAGCATAGGTGTCGGTGGAGGCACCCACCGCCTGATCCCCAGTCGCCTGCTCGGGGCTCATGTAATACGGCGTGCCCAGACTCAGGCCCGTCTCCGTCAGTCGGTTACTTCCAGCGGCTCCCACGGCGAGGGCGATCCCGAAATCGGCCACCACGGGCTCGCCGTCCTGGAGCAGGATGTTGCCCGGCTTGATGTCGCGGTGGATGACCCCGTGTTCGTGCGCGTGGTGGAGCGCACCGGCGACCTTCGAGGCGAGAGCCACCGCCTCATCCACGGGAAGCTGCTTCTCGCGGTCGATCCGGTCGCGGAGCGTCTCACCCTCCACATACGGCATGACGTAGAAGAGGAAGCTGTCGGCCTCGCCCGAATCGAAGAGCGGCAGAATATGGGGGTGGGTTAGGTTCGCAGTGGTAGTGATCTCGGCTAGGAACCGCTCGGCACCGACCACCGCAGCCAACTCAGGCTTCAGAACCTTCAGCGCGACCTTGCGCTCGTGCTTGAGGTCGTCGGCCAGGTAGACGGTCGCCATACCGCCCTCACCCAACTCACGCTCGATGGCGTAGCGGCCTTCTAGGGCTGCGTTCAGGCGTGAGATGGCATCGGACATGGCGGCACCCTGGGCTCAGACTGTGGTCAACATCCGAGACTGGGCCGGTAGGCGCAAGCAGAAGCCCGTCAGGCCTGCTGCGTTACAGCGAACAGAGCCCCTCAGTTGATCTCGCTGTCGCCAACGATTTCCTCTAAGCTCGGACCCGGCTTCCGATACGCCGCTTCCGCCTCCTCGTCGCGACGTTGGAGGAAAACTGTCCTCGGTAACGCATGGGTAACAAACTTGGGGGGCTTTCAAGGCCATCCAAGGAACCCAAGGAACTAAGAACCCAACAACCGCATCAAACTACGCCCCAAGTGGTAGGCATCGCTGATTTTTGAGTCCGGTGCGTCTACCAATTCCACCATCCCGGCGAACGCCGAATAGCGCGTTTTACGGCGTAGAACCTAACAATTACGGATTACACCCAAAAGTGCCGAAAGGGCCAAACAGGGGATTACGACGCACCTCAGACGTGTGAGACAGCTAGCGTCTCAGAAGTCCGGATTTTATTGGAGGGTCCCCTCCTTCGGTTGAGGATTATCGGGCAATGGGGTCTGAGCACGAGGAGCGCCAGTCACGGCAGGTCAACGGGGCCGTAACGTCACCTCGATCATCCCACCACTGTGGCCAAGACCGTATTTGCGGTTGGCGGCGTTGCCGTCGAGGAAACGCATGGATTCGACATCGATAGCACGCAACCGGGCGAGTTCACGGAATTCGCCGCGTGTATTTTGGTCACCACGGGCTCCGTCGATGACGACCCGCGCATACGCCTCACCACCACCACCCCCACCTCGTGAGGTACGTAACCAGCGCCGGTTGAACTGCTGCACCGCCTCCAGGGCGGTTCGGCCAGAATATGTCTCGAACTGGGCCCGGACCATGAGAGTCGAAGTCCCCCCGGTCGCGGTCGCGGCCGCGGTCTGGCTGAGCTCCCCCGAGGCCGAGCCTCCTGGCGAAGAACAGGCGGAGACGACGGGGCCTAGGGCAAGGACCAGAACGAGCGATGAGAAGCGACGGCAAGACATGGACGGCCTCCACTCTAGGATGTGACTTCCACTTGAGTACCCTATACCGGATCTGGGGTCGGCTCTTGTCAAGTACGAGCAGTGTCCGACTCCATCAAGAACTGGTAGAATCCCGAGTCGAAGAACTGGTAGAATCCCGACGGCACTCTCGGCTCCCTACGGGTCGACCGCCGACGGGGCGAGTAGACTACTTTCGGGGGACCGTGCTAAAGCAAGATTGGCGGCCGGAGCGCGTGGAGAAGTTCCGACGAGCGGGCTTCGTTTACCTGCACGTAGCCATCCTCTATGAAGCGGCGGTATACGCGATGCTCCAAGCGGGTGCCCTGCCCGCACGCTTCGGCCCGCCCTTGGTGTGGCTCGTCGCCGGCGCCGCGGTGGCGGCGTTCGGATTTGTCGGCCTCTACCACTGGCGCAACGTCTGGTTCGCACGGATCCTGTGGGTTTTGAATGCCGCGCGCACGCCTGCGTTGATCGGGGGCGCCTTTTTCGCGGCACCCGACAGGGTGACACCCTCAACCTTTTATCTCACGGCGCTGGTCGTCGTGGTCATCAACTTGTGGATGCTCGCGCGCGCCGGATGGGACGTGTGATCGGAGCGGCGGCGGACCCCGGCGGCACCTCTCGAGTGCCCCGGGCTGGACACTCAGGCATGGAAGACTGATGCAGCTCGCGACGCTCGATTGGTGGGTTCTGGCGCTCTATGGAGTCACGATCCTCTCCGTCGGGTTGGCCTTCGCCCGTCGGGCGGGACGCGGGACGGAGGAGTACTTCCTCGCGGGCCGCTCCATGCCTTGGTGGTTGATCGGCACCTCCATGGTAGCCACCACCTTCTCGGCCGACACGCCCAACCTGGTGACCGACCTCGTCCGAACGGGAGGCGTCAGCCAGAACTGGGTCTGGTGGGCATTCGTCATCACCGGGATGTGCACCGTGTTCTTCTACGCCAAACTCTGGCGACGCTCCGGAGTGCTCACCGACATCGGATTCTACGAACTGCGGTACGCCGGGCGGTCGGCTGCCTTCCTGAGGGGGTTCCGGGCTATCTACCTGGGCGTGTTCTTCAACGTGATGATCATGGCCACCGTGACATTGGCGGCCATCAAGATCGGGGGCGTTCTGCTCGGCGTCGGTCCCTACACCGTCGTTCTCGTCGCCGGCACGGCCACCGTGATCTACTCCGCCACTTCCGGTCTGTGGGGTGTCCTGGTCACGGACCTGCTGCTCTTCACCATCTCGATGATCGGTTCCGTGGCCGCTGCCGTCTACGCCCTCCGGCTGCCCGAGGTGGGAGGGTTATCAGGACTGATGGCGCATCCCAACGTCACCGACAAGCTCTCGTTTCTCCCTGACTTCTCGGACCCTACGACGGCTGCCGCGGTCTTCATCGTGCCGATCGCCGTGCAGTGGTGGAGCACCTGGTACCCGGGAGCCGAGCCCGGAGGGGGTGGCTACGTAGCACAGCGTATGCTGGCAGCGAAGGACGAGAAGAACGCGATGCAGGCCACGCTCTGGTTCAATGTGGCTCACTACGCGATTCGGCCGTGGCCATGGATTCTGGTCGCGCTGGCCTCACTTATCGTGTATCCGACCCTGAGTGACCTCACCGCCGCGTTTCCGAATGTCGATCCCTCCATCATCGGGAACGACCTCGCCTATCCAGCCATGCTCGTGTTCCTCCCAGCGGGCCTTCTCGGTCTGGTCGTGGCCTCCCTCGCGGCAGCGTATATGTCCACGATCAGCACGCACCTGAACTGGGGGGCGTCCTACATTGTGGATGATGTATACCGCCGTTTCGTGGCGCCGGATCGGGAAGAGAAGGATTACGTGAGGGTGGCGCGCATCACGACGGTCGCGCTCATCGTACTTGCCTCCTTCGTCGGCCTTCTGTTAGAGACTGCGATGCAGGCGTTTCAGATCCTCCTTCAAATCGGCGCCGGAACAGGGCTGGTGTTTCTGCTTCGCTGGTTCTGGTGGCGCATCAACACGTGGAGCGAAATCTCCGCGATGGTGATCTCGTTCGTGGTCGCCCTGTACTTCGCATTTTTGCACACAGCGCTCGGTTTCGCGAGCTGGAATTCTTCGGCGGAGCTCGTGGTGGGTGTTGCCGTGACGACGGTGGGTTGGATCGTGGTCACGTTCCTGACACCTCCGGTGGATACCGAGAAGCTTCTGGACTTCCACGCCAAGATCCGGCCACTCGGAAGGGGATGGGACGCTGTCGTGCGCCGCACCGACGGGCCGGAACAGGACGGTCCCGGGGACGGCGATTCGGGGGACGACGATTCGGGCACCGGCCAGGGCGGTGAGTTCGCCGCGGGCATTCTCTCTTGGTTCCTGGGTTGTGTGATGGTGTACGCTACGCTCTTCGGCACGGGTTTCCTGTTGTACGGAAACATGGCCTTGGGCTCCGTAGGGTTGATCCTGGCCGCCGTGGCGGGGTGGGGAGTGCTGAAGCTGCTGCCCAGGGTCGGCTTTCTGACCTAGGAAGGCTGTTGAAGAAGTACGGCGCGCCACGTCGCTGGGGTGTCTCGCATGCGGCGCCTTCGATATTGTGTTCTTGTCACACAGCGAGGACCAGTACGCGACGCCATCGTCGGCGCCGCGCCCGTGAAGGCCGCTGAACACGCACCTAGAAAGACATGAGGTTCCATGAGTAACGATCCCTTTGGCGCCCTCTCCAACATCGACCTGATGGAGGGCTCCACGTCGTTTTACAGCCTGGCGACGCTCGAGGCGTCCGGCGTGGCCGACTTGGATCGCCTGCCGTTTTCGATACGTATCCTCCTCGAGAACGCCCTCCGGCATGCGGGTGGACGCTACGTGGGGGAAGATCACGTGCGGGCGATAGCCGCCTGGAGCCCCACCAACGCGGGAGCGGACATCCCGTTCATGCCTTCCCGCGTCGTTCTCCAGGACTTTACCGGCGTTCCCGCGGTCGTCGACCTGGCCGCCATGCGGGACGGACTCAAAGCGCTGGGCGGGGACCCCAACCGGATCAATCCGGTCGTGCCGGCCGACTTGGTCATCGATCATTCCGTGCAGGTCGACTTCTTCGGCACGCCCGAGGCGTACCGGCAGAACGTGGAGCGCGAATTCGAGCGAAATAAGGAGCGTTATGCCCTTCTGCGCTGGGCACAACACTCCTTCAAGGACTTCCGGGTGGTGCCGCCGGGCACCGGCATCGTACACCAGGTCAACCTCGAGTACTTGGCCTCGGTGGTGCACCGCAGGACGGAAAACGGCACGTCCGTAGCCTACCCCGACACCTTGGTGGGCACGGACTCCCACACCACCATGATCAACGGACTCGGGGTCGTGGGGTGGGGGGTGGGAGGGATCGAGGCCGAAGCCGTTCTCACCGGTCAGCCCTACTACATGCTCCTCCCCGAGGTCGTGGGTGTGAAGTTCACTGGAGAGCTGCCCGAGGGTGCCACGGCCACGGACTTGGTCCTTCATGTGGTACAGATGCTGCGGGCGCACGGAGTGGTCGGCCGTTTCGTCGAATACTTCGGGGCTGGGCTATCGAATCTGACGCTGCCGGATCGAGCCACGCTCGCGAACATGTCTCCTGAATACGGTGCGACCATCGGTTTCTTCCCCGTGGATGACGAGACCCTGGCGTATTTGAACGGTTCGAGCCGAAGTCCGGAGCTCGTCGAGCGGGTCGAGCGGATCTGCAAGGAACAGCGTCTTTTCCGTACGGACGAGACTCCGGATCCCGAGTTCACATCAGTCGTCCACATGGATCTCGGCACGGTCGAGCCCAGTGTGGCGGGCCCCAAACGGCCTCAGGATCGGATCGCGCTGGGTGATCTTCCGGCGGCATTCGCGAGAGACCTGCCGGCTTTGTTACCCTCCGGGTTCTCGGTGAACGGAGATGGCGCCCGTAGGGTGCAGGTGGACCTCGACGGAGAAACGTGTGAGCTCGGAGACGGAAGTGTCGTGATCGCGGCGATCACGAGCTGCACGAACACGTCGAACCCGTCGGTCATGGTGGGTGCGGGACTAATGGCAAAAAAAGCCGTGGAGTTCGGGCTCCAGGTCAAGCCGTGGGTCAAGTCGAGCATGGCGCCGGGCTCGAAGGTCGTCACGGACTACTTGGAGGCGTCCGGCCTCATGCAGTATCTCGATCAACTCCGCTTCGGCGTGGTCGGGTACGGGTGTACGACGTGTATCGGGAATTCGGGTCCCCTCGCCGAGCCGATCAGCGAGGCCATTCGAGACCAGGGCCTGGTGGTCGCCGCCGTGCTCTCCGGGAATCGGAATTTCGAGGCGCGTATCCACCCTGAAATCCGCGCCAACTACCTGGCGTCTCCCATGCTCGTGGTGGCGTACGCCCTGGCGGGCCGAGTGGACATCGACTGGTCGACCGAGCCGCTGGGACAGAGCGCCGACGGGCCGGTCTACCTCCGGGACCTCTGGCCCAGCTCGGACGTCATCCGGGAGACTGTCCAGCAAGCGCTGGTACCCGAAATGTTTGAGCGGCGCTACGCCGAAGTCTTCGAGGGCAACGACTTGTGGCAGGCCCTTCCCCTCCCCTCGGACGACGACAACCTGTACGACTGGAAGGATGACTCCACATACATCCGTAATCCTCCCTTCTTCCAGGGCATGTCTCAGGAGGTCGGAGAGGTCGAAGACATCCAGGGTGCTCGTGTTCTCGGCATCTTCGGAGAAACTACGACCACGGACCACATCTCGCCGGCCGGCGCCATCCCGAAGGACGAACCGGCGGGAATGTACCTCCGGGAGCAAGGCGTAAAACCGTGGCAGTTCAACACCTTCGGATCCAGGCGCGGCAATCACGAGGTGATGATCCGGGGCACGTTCGGCAACGTGCGCATCCGGAACCTGATGCTCGACAACCGGGAGGGAGGGTACACGATCCACATCCCGAGCGGAGACGAGTTGACCATCTACGATGCGGCCATGCGGTATCAGTCGGAGGGAACCCCCCTGCTCATTCTCGCCGGCCGGGAGTATGGGACCGGTAGCTCCCGGGATTGGGCCGCAAAGGGGACCCTGCTACTGGGAGTCAAAGCCGTGATCGCGGAGAGCTATGAACGGATCCACCGCAGCAATCTGGTGGGCATGGGCGTGCTGCCCCTGCAGTTCGAAGAAGGTGACACGCCCGAATCGCTCGGTCTGACCGGCCGCGAGACCTTCGACATCCTAGGGGTTTCGGAGGGATTGGAGCCTCACGCCCGTCTGAGGGTCGTGGTCCGTACCGACGACGGACATGAGAGGAGCTTTTCGACCGTGGCCCGTCTCGATTCAGCGGTGGACGTCGAGTATTACCGAAACGGTGGGATCCTGCAAACGGTGCTCCGGAGGATCGCCTCGGGCGAGATGTAGGATAGCGGGAGGTCCAGGAGAGCGGGGGGGTTCAGAACAGAGGCTTCCAGCCCGAGTCTCGTAGTACTAGCGGAGGACTCAGCACCTCGGCCAGGATGATGGCCTCCTGTAGGGAGCTCTTGCTCCCGCGCCTGACCCCCGCAAGCAAACTCCCCGGGCTTCCCGGTCGTCGGCCTCCGCCAAGCTTTTTCTGCGGCTTGCTCGGCTCCTCACGGGGATGCGGAACAAACTCGTGTGGCCGCTCCGCCGGGAGGGGCTGGGCCGTCACGGCGATCTCAGCGTGTTTCTCGTGAGCGTGCTCTTCGTGGCTAGCGGCCTGGTCGGGATGTAAGTACCCCGCCTGTAGATCGGCCGATCGGGTCTCGGTCGGCGAAAGAGCATCCGGCTGATCGTATGACCCGGTGGACTGTTCCACACGCCCTCCGCCTTCCGTTGAGCGAGTGCGCATCCGCGGAACGTCTTGCTGCGGAGCGGTCCACGCTTCCAACCCGGAATCCGGATCGTCCGTCGAGCTCAGACCGCGGGTCGCGGGCTGTTCCCGCTGCGAGGCCGGCACCTCCCCACTAGCCAACGCGGTGATCTCCTCCCAGAGATCCACGGGCCCCATCCCTTCTTCAGACCCTTCAGACCCTTCAGACCCTTCAGACCCTTCAGACGACTCAGTCGCCCAATCCAGATCGTCGGCAGCGCCGGAGGGATGGAGCGGCGACTTGATCCCGCTCAAGGCCCCCGCCTCCCCAAGCTCACTCGGCTCGGCGGGACGCCCAAGACTTTGCGCTTGTTTGCGCCGCTTCCGGGCGGCTCCGTCCATGATCGAGATAATGACAAAGACGGCGATGACCAGAAATTGGATCAGTCCATCACCCATGAGCGTCTTCCTCAATCACACGCGACTCGATCCCAATCACTCTCGCCTCAATCCCCCGGCGTATCTCCAGAGAACGCCCCCCTATCCGCATGAGCCCCCGCACTTAGGCCAGCGGCTCCGGATCCGACTCTTCGGGCTTGGCGATGGCCTGCCGCATGGACGTGTCGGATTGGATGTTGTCGTATCGGACGTAGTCCATGACACCCATATGACCCTGCCGGAGCGCTTCGGCCAGCGCGAGCGGGACCTGCGCCTCGGCCTTCACCAGCTCGGCCCTCATCTCCTCGACCTTCGCCCTCATCTCCTGCTCCTCCGCGACGGCCATCGCGCGCCGCTCCTCGGCTCGGGCCTGAGCCACGCGCTTGTCGGCGTCGGCCTGATGCGTTTGGAGGTCGGCACCGATGTTCTTCCCGACGTCGACGTCGGCGATGTCGATCGAGAGGATCTCGAAGGCGGTACCGGCGTCGAGCCCCTTGGCGAGGACCGTCTTGGAGATCTGATCCGGGTTCTCGAGAACTTCCTTGTGGGTTTCGGCCGAACCGATGCAGGAGACGATGCCCTCCCCGACCCGAGCCAGAATCGTTTCCTCGCCGGCCCCACCCACCAGGCGATTGATGTTCGCCCGTACGGTCACACGGGCTTGCGCGATGAGCTGGATGCCGTCCTTCGCCATGGCGGCCACCTTGGGCGTGTTGATCACCTTCGGGTTCACCGAAACCTGCACCGCCTCGAACACATCGCGGCCCGCCAGGTCGATGGCCGCCGCCTGCTGGAAGCCCATCTCGATGTTCGCCTTGTCGGCGCTGATGAGCGCACGAACCACCCGAGCCACCTCGCCTCCCGCAAGGTAATGCGCTTCGAGTTCGTCCACGGTCACCGTGATGCCCGCCTTGGTCGCCCAGATGAGCGGCCGAACCACCGCCGCTGGAGTCACTTTACGCAGACGCATACCGATCAGGTCCCCCATCCCGACTTTCGCGCCGGCAGATAGCGCTTCGATATACAAACGTACCGGAACCGCCCACATGACCAGCGAGATCACCGCGATGACCGAGACAACAAAAAACAGTTGGATAATATCGCCTGTAGGCATAAAGAGATCCTTTTGCTGAGCCGGCTGACCTTACGGAGAGATTCTCCGAAAGATCAGTCCGGCAGAGGTTAAACGTCCGCTACTTTTCGGATGGTTCTTGGCCAGATGGCTCCTGTTCAGATGACTCCTGGACAGCGCTTTCTTCGCCGGAGCCCGTCGATGCGGCTTTTTCTTCGTCGGGGGATGCGGTGGCAGCCTCATCGGGATCCACTGCACCGGAGTCCTCGACCGTGTCGTGGATCGGTCGCACCACTTGACGATATCCCTCGGCACTCACGACACGAATCGGCGTTCCTTCCTCGATCCACTCCGACTGGGACACGATATCGACACGTTCGTCACGGAAGATCCCCACACCCGAGGGGCGAAGATCTGTGACGGTGACACCCTCGATGCCGACCAGGTCGGTCCTCCGTTCGGCGGACTCGTATCCGATGGCGCGGTCGGTCCGCGTGCCGAGGAATATACCCGACTGGAACAGCCGAGTACTCCTGGGCAGATGCCGCAGAAGAGCCCACCCCCCGATCAACAAGATCAACAGTGTCGCGCTGAGCACCTGCCCCGCCTGGCCGAAGTCCTGCGCCGTGGGAAGACTACCGAGCAGACTCATGTAAATGCCGCCCGCGATGCCGGCGATGCCCAAAATGCCGAAGAGGCCGAAACCGGGGATCAGAAGCACTTCGGCGGCGACGAACAAGACCCCTGCTCCAATGAGGAGGAGATCCTCCCAGCCGGCCAGGCCGAGAATCAAATGGGAGCCGAAAAACAGGGACAGAGACAGCGCACCGGCAAGCCCGGCGAGCCCGAAGGTCGCGGTCTTGACTTCGATGATGAGCCCCAGGAACCCGAGCGAGAGCAGGAAGGGAGCCACCACCGGGTTCGAGAAAAATCGGACCAACCGTTCGGCCCAGTTCACACCGAAGTCGGTGACCTCAGCGCCGCCGACGCCGAGTTCTTCGAGCAAGGTGACGAAGTCCTCCGTCTGGGTGGCATAACCGACGCGCACCGCCTCGTCCGTAGTCAACGTGAGGAGCTGCCCAGCGTCCACTACGTCTGGAACAGCCAAAGACTCGTCCACCATCGCCTCCGCGATCGCCGGATCGAGCCCCTGGGCCTCGGCGAGTGCGCGCATTTCACTTCGCATCGCGGAGACGATCTTCTCGGAAGCCTTCGTACCCGAGCCATCGACCGGTGTCACCGCACCGAGGACCGACCCCGGCCTCATGTAGATGCCGAGTGTCGCAAGAGCGATCAAAGCACCCGCCGAAAAAGCACGGCGGTTCACGAAGGCATACACGGGCACACTCGAATCGGCAATCGCGTCGGCAATGCGCTCCGCCGAATCGACACGGCCGCCGGGCGTATCGATATCAAGGACGATGACACTTGCTCCGGCACCCTCAGCCTCACGGATGGCACGCTCGATGAACGGGGCGAGCCCCATTTCCACCACCCCTGTCACGGGAACTCTGAACACCAATGGGGCGTCCTGCGCTTGGGCACCCGAGGGCCAGCCCACGAGTCCCCCGACCAGTACGGCGGCGGCGGTCAAATAAGTCCCTTGCATGGCATTCCCCTCCTGGGGTCGCTCATCGTGTCGAACGGTCACAAGGTACGACCGAAAGCCGGGTCCACAAAGTAGCCCGGCCTCCTAGCGGATCGCTCCGAGAACTCACGTCCGTGTACCACGGCTCGATCCAGCATCTAAGAGAGGTACGATTGGGCGTCTCGAAACCTTCTCGCGCCGGCATCTACACCTCTTCGACACGCGTTTTTGCTGTTGGTTGCCCCTCGGCGATGGTCAAAATATCTTGCTTTTTGAACAATCGTAGGAAACGGTTAAGGTTGGGACGAAGCCCGCCGCCCCCGAGGTGGGCCAGCGCATCACGCCCTCACGCCCCTGAGGATGCTCGAAGGAATATGGACCGCGTACTCTACGAACGGAAACCTTTCCTCAGATGAACTGGGCTCAAGAATTTTGAGACTCTTCCTCGACGGAGTCAGCGCCTCCCCTGACGTCCGGGAAGGGGTCGGATGCGCCGGCCAGATCAAAACCGTGGGGCGCGGATGACTGTGCACTTTCAGAGTGTGACCGTACTCGGAGCCGGCACCATGGGGCACGGGATTGCACACGCGTGTGCCGTCGCCGGCATCGACACGGTCCTGTACGACGTGGACCTCGGCGCGGTCGATACCGGGCTCAAACTGATCCGAAAGGATCTCGATAAGATCGTCTCCACGGGGGAACTCACCGAACAGGAACGCGATGAGGTCCTGAAGCGAATCCAGCGAAGCTCCGACCTGGCTTTTGCCGTGCAAGGAGCGCAGCTGATCATCGAAGCGGCTCCAGAATCGATGGACATCAAGCGGGGCTTGTTCAGACTCCTGGAGCAGAGGGTGGGTGAGGACACCATTTTCGCGACGAACACGTCCTCGCTCAGCATCACCGAGTTGTCCGCCGGCATGGACCATCCGGCACGTTTCCTCGGGGTCCACTTCTTCAATCCGGCCCACGAGATCGACCTCGTGGAGGTCGTGTGGGGAACGAGCACGTCGGACGTGACTCTGGCGCTGGTCGTCGAATTCGTCGAGGCTCTTGGCAAGCACGCGATCCTGGTGCAGGATTCGCCGGGCTTCACGTTAGGGCGCTTGGGGATCGTTCTGTGCTTGGAAGCCATCCGCATGGTCGAGGCCGGCGTCACTGGCCCCGAGGAGATCGACAAGGCGATGGGCCTCGTGTACGGTCATCCAGTAGGGCCGCTGAAGCTCGCGGATCTGGCCGGACTGGATGTCCAGATGGAAACCGCCGCTTATCTTCACGAAGCGTTGGGATCGGAAGTGTTTCGTCCACCCGAACTTCTCGAGCGTATGGTTGCGGAAGGCAAACTCGGCAAGAAATCCGGACAGGGTTTTTACTCGTGGGATGAGGACGGTCGGTCGGTCGAGGATGGTCAGTCGGATGAGGGTGGTCCGTCGGATGAGTGCTGACCCTCCGCCCGATTCCACTCCTCCGCCCCAGGAACAGCTGGAAGAACTGAGAGAACGTATCATCGCGGTCGACGATGAGATCATTCAGTTGATCGGGGAACGGCGGGACCTGGTCCTGGAAATCGGTCGCTGCAAGGAAGCGCTCGGCCTTCCGGTCCTCGATCCAGCTCGTGAGGCCCGAGTCGTGCGGCGCGTAGCGGAGCGATCGCGGGCGTTGGGTGTGGATGAAGAGCTCACGCGGGACGTGATCTGGCGTATTATCTCTTCCGCTCGCCAAATACAGAACCAGCACACCTCTTCAGACCCGCCGCCCAAGCCCACCGAGCCCAAGCCGTAGACCAGAGCCCCAGATCTTTAGTTGGGCCCCAGATCTTTAAGTTGGGCCCCAGATCTTTAATCGTCCGCCCCACGACTCCGGCGATCGGGTGCGGCCAGAGCGGCCATCGCTTGATAGCCCAGTCCAACGGGGATCCGCAACGGGTACACGTTACCGGGCGGTGTCATGCCGCGGATGAGCTGCGGGTTGAGCTCTCGCAGGCGATCACGGGGTAACCCCATCGTCTCCCCTATGAGGGCCAAGGATGTCGAACCCGGGGCCCAAACCAGATCGTATACATAAGGATCCGCCAGGGTCACATCCAAGTCGAACTGGTCGGCATAACGCGCCAAGTACGTGGCGGCGAGCAGTTTCGGCACGTACTGGGCGGTCTCCTCGGGGAGGTGGTCGACGATCTCCCAATAGAGGTCTCCCTCCCCGTCGCTATAGAAATTCCCCTCCCCGGAGTCATCAGACCTCTCGCCCCCGGCCCACCCAGCCGATTGCCGCGCGAGCGCGAGTGACACCCGGGTCGAACCCGCGTTATACGCGGCGGCGGCCAGATACCAGGAGTTGTACTGCTGGTAGAGATCACTGAGATACTCCAGAGCGGCGTCTGTGGCCTTGACCGGATCTCGTCGCTCATCCACGTAGCCGTCGATGCGCAATCCATACGCTCTCGCCGTCGGATCCATGAACTGCCACATGCCGGTCGCCAAAACGTGTGATCGAGCGTTGGTGAGGAACCCGGACTCGATCATGGCGAGGTAAACCAACTCCTCCGGCATTCCCCGTGCGCGGAGCTTATTCCGGATCATGTCCGAATAGAGTCCGGCCCTGGAAAGTGTCTCTTCGAACTCCGGTCTGTCCCACGTGGAAAACCGCAGCATCCAATGCTCGACACGCTCATTGAGCTCGGTCGGAAGCTGCGCGTCCGCCAACTCGCGCCCCATGTCTGCCAAAGCCGAGGGAACCACGGTCGACGAAACGACCTCGCGCCGCGACCATCTCGCCTCGACCTCCCCGGCGAACTGATGCACCCGGGCCCAATCGATCAACAACGCACTCAGGGCCATGCTCAGTACCACGAGCTGCAAAACCCGCTCCGAGGATTTCCGCGCCTGCCCACGCTGCGTGTACCATCCGCTCGCGGACAAGCGGCGAGACGACAATACCATCGATCGCCTTAAAAGTGATGGCCATCGCTTGACCCATAACAACAATTTTCTTGTTTGAAACATATCTATGCCTCTCCTCGGCTCGGCACCCTACGTTAGAAGAGTGGAAAAAGATCCAGGTGAGGTGTCCTCAAAAGGGGACAAAAAGCCAAACATAAAGGGCCCGTCCCGCGGCGTGTCGCCGCGGAACGGGCCTTGATGCACATGGGCTCAGAGTCAGGCGGTCGGGTAGACCGAGACGGCCTTTCGGCGTCGATAATTTTCGAATTTCACCACTCCGTCCGAAGTGGCAAAAAGTGTGTCGTCGCCCCCGCGACCGACATTGAACCCGGCATGGAAGCGGGTGCCCCGCTGCCTTACGATGATGCTACCCGCGCTCACCCACTCCCCCCCGTACCGCTTCACGCCGAGCCGGTTGGGATTACTGTCCCGCCCGTTTCGGCTCGATCCCACGCCCTTCTTATGTGCCATCGGATGCTCCTCGGGAGCGTCGTAACGAAATCCGAATGTTAAAGCTTGATTTCAGCGATTCGGATTTCGGTGAATTTCTGACGATGTCCCTGTTTCCTGCGATAACCCTTACGCTTTTTACGCTTGAAGACGATGATCTTGCGATCCTTGCCATGACGCAGCACCTCGGCTGTTACGGAGGCACCGGCAACCGTGGGCTGGCCCACCGAAACCGCTGATCCGTCGGAAGCGATCAGCACTTGGTCGAAAGAGACCGTGGTGCCTTCTTCTGCTTCCAGCGTGGGGACCCGGAGCTTGGAGCCCGGTTCCACCCGAAACTGCTTACCGCCTGTGCGAAAGACCGCGTACATAAACCCTCGTCAACTCTACGAATTGATGTGATATAGCCAAAAAACTTGCGGAATGCCGGCGAAGGGTCAACCCCTCAACCGTTCCCCGGTGGATCAAGGGACCACATACCGCCGGTTCGGCGGTCATGCAGCCGCGTACCTGGAAGTCACATCGGTCTGCGCGGCACCGGAAAGGATCCGGAACTCGTCCTCCCGAAGCAGTGGATCGTCGCTCATGTCGAGCTTCAAGCTGGTGACCTGCCCCAATTTCCGGATAAAGTCGGGTTCCTCCTCCATGATCCGCAAAGCGACCTCGGGATGCATCCGAATCAAGAGCTTCTTCTCGGCTCCCTCGACCGAAACACGCTTGATGCTCCGTTCGATCTGGCGAACAACCGTAGCCGGCGTATACACCCGGCCGCTCCCCTCGCAGTGATCACACGCACCAGTGAGAGTCTGGAACAGAGAGGGCCGGACCCGTTGGCGGGTCATCTCGACCAATCCCAGGCTGGAGATCTCGAAGGCCTTTGTGCGGGCGCGGTCCCTTCCCAAATGGGTGCGAAGCTCGTTCAGGACCTTATCGCGGTTCCGCTGAGACTCCATGTCGATGAAGTCACAGACGATGATGCCCCCGATGTCCCTCAAGCGAATCTGGCGCGCGATCTCCCGGGTGGCCTCAAGGTTGGTCTTCAGAATCGTGCTTTCGGGATCCTTCTTTCCCTTGTACCGGCCCGTGTTGACATCGATCGAGACGAGCGCCTCCGTGGGTTCGATGACGATATACCCGCCCGAACGGAGCACCGCCTTCTTCTGGAGCGTCGCCTGAAATTCCTCTTCGACTCCATACTTGTCGAAGAGTGACTCCGAGCCCTCGTAGAGCCGGACACGATCATTGAGCTCTGGAGCGACACTCTTCACGTATTGGCGGATTTCCCCGTAGACCCCCTTGTCGTCCACCGTAATCGACTCGAAACGACTGCTGAACAGGTCCCGGATCACGCCACTGATGAGCTTGGCTTCACGGTGGAGGGAGGCGGGTGCTTTCACTCCTTCCCTCTTCTTCAGGATCTTCCGCCACATGGAACTGAGGCGTTTGAAATCCTTCTGGAACGTTTCCTGATTGAGCTCCTCGCTCACCGTCCGCACGATGATGCCCCCCTGGTCCTTGGGAAGGACCCCTTTAGCGAGCTTCCGGAGGCGAGAACGCTCCTCCCGGTCCTCGATCTTGCGGCTCACACCCACCCGGGACGACCCAGGCATATAGACGAGAAATCGCCCCGGGAGTGAGATTTCGGCGGTCAGGCGAGGCCCTTTGGTACTGATGGGCTCCTTCGTGACCTGGACAATGATCTCCTGGCCTTTTCTTATACTATCCTGAATCGGCGGGTACTTCCGGTCGCGCCTACGTCGCCCGCCGCCATTCTCGTCGTCCTCGTCCCCCACCTCGAGGTCCGAGACATGAAGGAATCCGGCTTTGCCTGTGCCGATATCGACGAAGGCGGCCTGAATGCCGGGCAAGACAGCTTCCACCTTACCCAAATAGATGTCTCCGAGCATGCGACCTTGATCGGCCCGGTCGAGCATCATCTCGACCAACTGCCCGTCTTCCATGAGCGCTACCCACGATTCGTGGGCCGTAGCGCTCACGAGGATTTCTCTCCTCACTTTGATTTTTCTCCCGGTCGGTCCCTCGCGACCAATCCCGCCGTTGCGCTCGATCTGCCCCGCCGCCGCCCCTCGCCTATTCCTAGGAGGAGCGACGTCGGCTTCAGACTGAGCCCGTAGTGGCAGGCCAGCGGCCCGAGTGGACTTCCCTGTTATTCCGGCGCCGTCAGGCCGAGCATCTCTCTGATGAGTTGCCGCCCAATGACCAGACGCAGGATTTTGTCAGTACCCTCACCGAATTCGCAGGCACTTGGCGCTTTAGCCAAGCTGCGCGATTCCTGAGGGGTCTTACTTCCTTGATCTCCAAGAGACTTCTTGTGTTCGGTCTCAATTCGTAGTTGTGGTTCGTAGTGTCGTGTCGGCGGTGTCGAAGGCACTTTTACCAAGTCGAGCGAGAAAGCAGGAACGCCTCTCTGCGGCGAAAATGTCCTCGATCGGAATTCGCGTATTTTCTAAACTAACCGTCGGCCTACCGATGATGAAGCGCTTCAACCGAGGAGGCGATGTCCACCCCACCGTCCCCACATACATCACAACCGCCGCAGATCGTGCTCTCGTCACCGAAATAGCTGAGGAGCGCGCGCCTCCTGCACGCCGCTGTGGTAGCGTAATCCCGGACCGCCCGCAGCCCTTCGGCGCCCGCCTCACGGAGGCGCTGTGCCCCCGACCAATCCGGGCGCGAGGAGCGAACACCCAAATCGAGGGTCGGGCCGACGAGGCCCGGATCTGCTCCCTCCTTCCCCTGCTGGCTCGAGTTCGCCCTCCCCAACCGGTGGTAGACGCGAATCACGCCGTGGCGTTCCAAGGCCGCAAGAAGCGCCGGCAACTCCTCTTCCATGCAACCCGCTGCGCGGAGCAGAAGACGGACGTCCACGACACCCCGTTCGCCCGCACCGATGGTGCGCCTGAGGCTCCGGGTAACCCGTTTCAGGACGCGCAGGGGTGGGCGAGAGCTGTCGAGGAAGGCCATGTGTAGACGTTGATCGTCTTCACCCCAGAGTGAGACGCAGCGAGCGGGAGCGCCGTCCCGGCCGGCGCGCCCGGCCTCCTGGTAGTAGGACTCGAGCGTGCCCGGCATCTGGTAGTGCAGGACGAGCCGAACGTCGCTCTTGTCCACACCCATTCCGAACGCGTTGGTAGCCACGACCTTGCGGATCTTTCCGGACAGGAACTGCTCCTGCACGCGGCTTCGCACCTCGGGTTCCAACCCAGCGTGATACGCCGCTGTCGGTGTTCCGAGCCGCGCGAGATCGGAGCGAATCGTTTCGACCACACGGCGTGTCCCACCGTAGATCAGGACGGCGCCCGGCTCCGCTCGAACCAGGCGGCGGATCGCACTCATCTTCGCTGAATGCCCATCCGCCCGTTCGACGTACCAACCCAGGTTCGGACGATCGAACGACCCCACGATCCGAAGCGGCCGCTTCAGCGAAAGTACGGTCAGGATATCCTGGCGCACCCTCGGTGTGGCGGTCGCAGTGAGCGCCATGACCGGTGCCGTGAGCTTGCGACGCAGCACACCCAGACGACGATACGAGGGCCTGAAGTCGTGTCCCCATTCTGAAATACAATGGGCCTCATCGACTGCAATCAACGAGACACGTGCCGCCGAGAGCATGTCCATGAAACCCGGTGTCTCCAAACGCTCCGGCGCCACGAAAAGCAGCTTGATCCCACCGCCGAGCACATCGTTCAGCACCGTGCGCCGCTCGCGCGAGGACAGCGCACTGGTGATGTATGCCGCCGGGATCGAAGCACGTCGGGCTCGCTGGGTCTGGTCCTCCATGAGCGAGATCAGCGGGCTCAACACGAGTGTGAGCCCAGGCAGAGCCAGGGCTGGGACTTGATAACAGAGGCTCTTGCCGCCGCCCGTCGGAAGTACGCCTAGTGCATCCCTGCCCTCCAGCGCGGCACCCACCAGAGGCTCCTGGCCGGCTCGAAAAGACGAAAATCCGAATTGATTGCGTAGAATGCGGTGGGCATCGACCAGAGTCGGGGACATGCGCAACTCTGGTCTCAGACGCGGGGCGAGTCCATGGGGAGCCGGGCGAGGCAGGATTCCTACTCGTGTATGGTCGGCTCCTGGCCGTGTATGGTCGGCTCCTGGCCGTGTATCGTCGGCCCCTGCTCGTCTATCGTCGGCTCTTGTTCCGTCGCCTCCCGCTCCCGTACAGTCGGCTCCTGCTCTGCTGAGCCCGCGTCACGAGCCATCAACGCTCGGAGCGCGAGCCCTCCTATCAACACGATCAGCGCGGCCATCACGAGCCAGGCGACGTCCAAGAAAATGCCCGCGAGTCCCAGGGCAGCGCTGAGGGAAAAAACCCCAATCCTCCATTCGAGAAAGGCGCCACTACCCCCCGTCCCGTGAAACAGCGACAGGAGCATGTCAGACCCGCTCGGCGCGCGTGGAGAACCACTCGCGGATGTACTCTACGGCCTCCGAGGTCGGAGTCCCAGGACCGAACAAGCGCCCCACTCCCGCCCTCGCGAGCACCTCCATATCCGCCTTTGGAATGATTCCGCCCCCCGTGAGCAACACACCTTCGGCGCCCTCTTCCTCGAGTAACTCGAGGACCCTGGGAAAAAGTGTCATGTGCGCACCCGAGAGTACCGACAGAGCCACGACGTCCACATCCTCCTGAACGGCCGCGTTGACGATCATCTCGGGTGTCTGGTGAAGGCCGGTATAGATGACCTCGAAGCCGGCATCCCGGAAAGACGCCGCGATGACCTTGGCGCCGCGATCATGGCCATCCAAGCCGGGCTTGGCCACGAGTACACGGATCTTCCGTTCCTCCGACGACATTCACATCTCCGGCAAGGCTGTTGAAAAGGTACAGTGGGCCGCGAGTGGGGCGAGCGCAGAAAGTTACCGATCTAACCAGGGAGGGGGTAGCTTAGCCGGCCGGATGGCTGTGATCCCGACTCGTTCGAACTCTCCCTTGCTCACCTCGATCCCGGCACGCGATCTTGCGGGTCGGGTGCCCCACATCATCGAGGACCCAACCGTCGACCGCTCATCAGGAGAATCGGATGAATTCGTCTCGCTTGCTCGTCCTTTCGTTCGCCGCCGCGCTCGTGTCCTCCCTCAGCACAGACGGACTGAGAGCTCAGGATTTCCCCACGGACGACCCGATCATCCGGGCGATCTGGGCGCAAGGGATGGAAGAGGGCTCACAAGTGGAGCAGCTCGCACAGGCGTTGCTCGACTCCATCGGCCCCCGCCTCTCTGGGAGCCCCGGTCAGCGCGCAGCGATCGAGTGGGCTGTGTCGATGTATGAGAGCTGGGACGTCTCGGTCCGAGCAGAAGAATACGGTACGTGGCGAGGCTGGGACCGCGGGTACACCCATATCGATCTCGTGGCCCCGCGCAAACGTACGCTCAACGGGACGATGCTGGCTTGGAGCCCGGGCACCGACGGACCGGTCGAGGGCGAAGTGGTCGCGCTGCCGTCGTTCCGGAGCGAGGCCGACCTCGCAGCCTGGTTGCCCAGCGTTGCTGGGAAATTCGTGGCGCTCTCGTTCGCCGAGCCCACCTGCCGTGCTCCCGAAAGCTGGGCATCCCTCGCTACTCCGGAATCTCAGCGGCGCATGCAGGAGCTTCAACAACAAGTTCAGAGCGAGTGGAGCGCCAACATCCAAAATGCCGGAGGCTCTGGGCGGATTGCACAGGGAATCGAGGACGCCGGAGCGGCAGGAGTCCTCACTGCCCGGTGGTCGAACGGATGGGGCGCCAACAAGATTTTTTCTTCGTTGACGAATCGCGTGCCTTCGATCCACTTGAGTTGTGAAGATTACGGGCTGGTCCACCGGTTGGCGTCGAACGATCAAGGCCCCGTGCTCCGACTCGACGCTGAGGCGGAGTTCCTGGGTGAGGTTCCGGTCTTCAACGTGGTCGGCGAGCTCCGCGGCACCGAGCTGCCCGACGAGTACGTTCTCCTAAACGCACATTTCGACTCTTGGGATGGCGCTTCGGGCGCCACGGACAACGGGACCGGTACGATCATGATGATGGAGGCCATGCGCATCCTGAAGGAGGTCTACCCACAGCCACGGCGCACCATTCTGGTGGCGCATTGGGGAGGCGAGGAACAAGGAACCAACGGTTCTCTAGCGTTCGCGGAGGATCATCCTGAAGTGATCGACGGACTCCAGGCCGGGTTCAATCAGGACAACGGCACTTGGCGAGTGCAGTTCTTCAAGATGCAGGACTTCCCCGAGGCGGCTGAGAATTTCAATCGATGGATCGCCGCACTCCCGCGAGATATCACGCAGCACATGGAGGTCGACCTTTCGGTGGTGCCTGAGAGCGGCAGCAGCGACGAGGCGTCGTTCATCTGCAGAGACGCTCCCGGGTTCCGACTTCTCTCGGATTATCCGGACTACCGGCAATATACGTGGCATACGGACCTCGACACCTATGACAAAATCGTCTTCGACGACCTGAGGAATAACGCCACCATAATCGCGATGCTCGCGTATATGGCCTCGGCAGACCCGATCCGCGTCTCGAACGTCCGACGGAGCCCACCTGCGGGCAGAGAGTGGCGTCCGTGTAGGACTTCCCAACGCAGCTCCGGCCGCTGACGGGCAAGGCCAATGCCGCTGGACAAACCGACTCTACGGCCATAACATCGGCGACATTCGGGCCACGAACACGTGGCCCGCGGTCAGAAACCCTCGACTCTCCAGTCTGGAGGAGCCAATCGATGGCGCGGATTCGTGTCACGCTCAAGTGGATCAAGATTCTTGATAACCTCGAGCCGTTCTTTAAGGAAACGGGAGAATTCCGGTTTCGCTCGCGAGTTTCGAGCGAAAGCGGTGAAGGGTTCGAGCACGAGACACGGTTCCCTGAAGAGGGACACTACTCGCTCTCCGACAAACCCGGGTGGAATTACGTCACGCTGAACAAGACCCTCTACGAGGGTGAGGCAGACGATCATCTCGTTGTCGAGCTGTTCGGTGAAGAGATCGACTTGCTCAGTGCGAACGACGAGCTCGATCACTACAAGCGTGAGCACCGGGGTCCCGTGGACGACTGGGTGGGACTCTACGAACCGGCCGACGAGGGTTCGGACGATCCCGAAGCGATGAGCAACTGGCGCATCAGCTACACCATCGAAAAAATCTAGCCCGTCGAAGAGAGCCGAGACCGGGAGGGTGGTCGTTAACGCGACCGCCCTCCCTTTTTTTCTAGAAGGAGACGGGTTCCTTGTAGCTCCCGAAGGTCTTCTCCATCGCGTGCCGGATCTCGTAGAGCGTACAGCCGGCCCGGGCACAGTCCAAGATGCTGGGTACTACGTTGTTTCCCTCCGTGCACGACCTCTCCAACTCGTCCAAAGTTCGAGCGACATCGGTGTCGGTCCGTGCCGCCCTCAGGTCGGCCATACGTTGGCGCTGACGCTCCACCACCGAACCGTCGATCTTGAGAGTCTCGATTTCGACTTCTTCCGAACCCTCCGTGAATTCGTTGACCCCGACCACCACGCGCCGGGACGACTCCACTTCGATCTGCTGCCGGCGCGCCGATTCGGCGATCTCGCTCTGGAAGAACCCCGTCTCGATCCCGGGCACCACACCACCCACTTCGTCGATGCGACGGAAGAGATCCAGAGCCTCCGTCTCGAGCCGGTCGGTGAGCGATTCCACGTAGTACGATCCCGCCAAGGGATCGATCGTGTTCGGCACGCCACTCTCGTAGGCCAGAATCTGCTGCGTCCTCAATGCGATTCGGACGCTCTTCTCGGTCGGTAACGCCAGCGTCTCGTCCATGGAATTGGTGTGGAGGGATTGTGTTCCTCCCAGCACGGCGGCCATGGCCTGGTAAGCCACCCGAACGATGTTGTTCTCGGGTTGTTGAGCCGTGAGACTCACACCCGCCGTCTGCGCGTGTGTACGCAGACGCCACGCATCGGGATTGGTGGCTCCGTACTTCTCGCGCATGAAGCGGGCCCAGATACGCCGCGCCGCGCGGAACTTGGCGATTTCTTCGAAGAAGTCGTTGTGGACGTCGAAGAAAAACGAGAAGTGGGGTACGAAAGCATCGACATCCAGCCCACGGGAGATGCCCCTCTCGACATATTCGAACCCATTGCGCAGTGTGAAGGCGAGCTCCTGCGCGGCCGTCGCCCCTGCCTCTCGGATATGATATCCCGAGATCGAGATCGGGTTGTACTTCGGGGCGTACTCCGTGCACCACTCGAACATGTCGACGATACACCGCAACGCGGGTTCCGGAGGAAAAACCCACGCGTGCTGAGCCTGATATTCCTTGAGGATATCGTTTTGTACGGTGCCCCGGAGTTGCTCCGGCCCGATACCCTGTCGCTCAGCCGCCACCACGTAAAAACAGAAAAGAATGACGGCCGGGCCGTTGATGGTCATCGAGACCGAGACCTGATCGAGCGGGATCCCTTCGAAGAGTGTCTCCATGTCGGCGAGCGACGAAACCGCCACCCCGCACACGCCGACTTCGCCCAAGGAGCGCGGATGATCGCTGTCGTACCCCATCAGGGTCGGAAAATCGAAGGCCACCGAGAGCCCCGTCGTGCCGTGATCGAGCAGGTATCTATACCGCTGGTTCGTGTCCTCGGCGGTGGCGAACCCGGCGAACTGCCGCATCGTCCAGAGGCGGGTCCGATACATGCTCGCGTACGGACCCCGTGTGAAGGGATACTGTCCGGGAACACCCAGCGCCTCGGTGTACGCCTGCCCGGACGCCCGATCAGCCGGCGTGTAGAGCGGCTCCACGTCGATTCCCGAGCTCGCGCTGAAAAGGGCTTCCCTGGTGGGGGTCGCGCCGAACGCCTCTTCCCAAAGTCGGAGCTGCTCTCTGAGCCGCTCGAGTTCTGCCTCCTGCTGTCGCATCCGCTCGATCTCTGCCTCCTGCCGTCGCATCGGCTCGCTCCGCTCGCCCGGGGCGGTCACGTCGCGTTCTCGGCAAAGAGGGCCTTCAGGATCGAGGCCGAGACGGAGTAGGGGGTGGCCAAACCTTGCTGAATTTCATCCAGGCCGGCCTCGAGTATCACGTCGCTCGCTTCACCTCCCCAAAGGATGCCGCGGAGCGAACGCTCCGTGACTTCGCGCACCCGCACCGCGGCGCGCCCTCGCTGCCGGATCCTCAGCTCACCGGATTCATCGAGATACTCCCGGTGCTGGTCCACGGCGTCGAGCAGCTCTGGCACTCCCTCCGCCGTCGAGGCCACCGTCTTGAGCACGGGAACGGCCCATCGTGAGGTATTTCCAGCCCGAAGGTGTAATGCGGCCCGTAGGTCACCGAAAACACGATCCGCGCCTGGCCGATCCGCTTTGTTCACAACGAAGATGTCCGCGATCTCCATGAGCCCCGCCTTCATGGCCTGGATTCCGTCCCCCGACTCAGGGACCAGTACGACCACAACCGTATCGACCGCTCCGGTAATACCCAACTCGGTCTGCCCCACTCCTACGGTCTCGATGAGGAGCCGCGCGAGCCCGAACGCGTCCATGAGGTCGATGACCTCTTTGGAGGTGGCGGCCAGCCCGCCGAGTGATCCACGGGTCGCCATGGAGCGAATGAATATGCCGCGATCGGTGGCCAGATCGTTCATGCGGATCCGATCCCCGAGAAGGGCACCCCCCGAGTAGGGGGACGTGGGGTCCACGGCCACCACACCCACTTCCTCCTCCCTCGCACGGCACAGATAAGCCAGCGCCGCGATCAGACTCGACTTCCCACCCCCCGGGGGTCCGGTCAACCCGACTCGCCTGGCGCGAGGGCCCAGGGTGAGCACACGGTGGAGAAATCCCTGGAAACCGGGTCTCTCATCCTCGATCAACGAAATCGCTCGAGCGAGGGCCGTCTTCTTCCCGGCTTGGAAGCTCTCGAGAAGTGATCCGAGTGCTTTCGGGAGCGGGTCGGTCGGATCCATTCTGCCTGTCGGCTGGACTATCGGCGGCGCTCACCGGGCCGGACCCGGCGAGCGTGGCGAAGCGGATTTTCGAGCAGATGAGTCGGGATGAAAAACACCAGCACGAACATGAGCAGGGCGATCACAAGACCACCGACGAGCAGCAAGACATTCTCAACCGAAATAAAGATGATGGACGAGATGACCGCCGTAGCCGTGGCGAAAATACTGAGGCTGATGCGTCGGGCTTGCAGGTTGAGAAACCGCTCCTGGCCTTGGATGTCTCTGGGATGTACCCGTACTCTCAACTCTTCGCGTTCCGCCCGTCCCAGCAGATCGACCATGGTCCGAATGGCTGTCTGGGCCTCGCCGAGCAGATCCTTCGCCGCGGCCACGGGTTGGCGGATGGAGGTTTTCACAATCTCGCCCTTCAGGTCCCGGACGACGCGCTTGAGTAGGCCCAAACCATCGAAATTCTCGTCGTAGCGGAGTCCGACGCCCTCCAGGAGAACCGAGGTCCGAAAAAGGTACACCAGCTCCTGCGGGAGCATGAGGGGCCATGTGTAAAACGTGTCGAAAATTTCTTGGACAATTTCTTCGATGCGATCCTGATTGGAGATCCTCACACGCGCCATGATGGCAAGAATCTCGGTGGCCGCTTCGCGGATCTCACCCCGTGATACTTCGGGGCTGATCATGCCCAATCGGTACATGCCGTTGATCATTCCGTCCAGATCGTCCCGCTCCACAGCCAGCGCGAGGTCCAGGATGTACTCGCGCGTCCAGCTGGGAACCTCGAGCACCATGCCCCAGTCGAGCACCACGATCGTGCCGTCGTCCTGAACCAGAAGGTTGCCGGGGTGAGGGTCCGCGTGCAAAAACCCGTCGACCATCATCATGCGAAGGTAGAGTCCCGTCAGACGCTCCATTACGTCGTTCAACCGGAGGCGGCCCGTCGCGAATTGGTCGTGCAACTGATCGATCTTGGTTCCCGTGCAACGCTCCATGACGAGGACCCGTCGACGCGTGTACTCATCCAGGACATCCGGGGCCCGAACCGTCGGATCGTCGCTGAAATACCGCTGGAAACGCCCGATATTCTCCGACTCCTTATGGAAGTCCATCTCCTCCCTTACCCGGTGGGAGAATTCACGCACGACGTTGGTGAGCGCTTGAATGTGATGGTTCGGGAAGAGGACATTGAGCCAGAACAGAAGCGTGAAGCCGATGTCCAGATCGAGCGCCACGAGCTCCTCGACACCCGGGCGGAGCACCTTGACGGCCACCTGCCGTCCACCGACCACTGCACCATGCACCTGGCCGAGGCTCGCCGCCGCAATAGGCTCCCGCTCGAATTCGTCAAAGACCTCATCCAGCGGCCGACCCAACTCACTTTCGATGACGGCGATGATCTCATCCGTGGGGTTGGGAGGGACCTGATCCTGAAGTGTGCCGATCGCCGTCAGGTAGGGCTCAGGAAAGATGTCGGCCCGCGCGGACATGAGTTGGCCGAGCTTGATGAAGGTCGGCCCCAGCTTGGCCACTCGGGTCACCAACTTCTCTGCCCGGCGCCGATGATGCCGCTCGCTACGGCGTGCGGGGGCTCCCATGATGATCCATCTCTTCCGATCCCTCAGAAAAGCCACGACCAGGGGGGTGAGGCTCACGAGAATTCGGATTCCCCTGAAGTAGCTCCTCATGAACCTTCCGTCACAGGATGACCGTGGCCAACCCGAGGAGGAGGAGAAAACCCGTCAGGTCGGTGAGTGCAGTCAAGAACACGGTGGAGGCGACCGCCGGATCCTGCCCCATTCGATCGAGGAACGTGGGGATGAACGAGCCGGCGAACCCGGCCATTACGATGTTCCCCCACATGGCCAGCAGCACGACCACTCCGAGCCGCGGGTCCGCGCCCATGGCCACGGCGAGCATCGCCGCCGCCCCCGCGACGAGGACGCCGATAGCCCCCCCGTTAAACAACCCCACCAGGATTTCCTTGCCTACGACCCGGCCGCGCGCTTCCAGCGGCCCCGCCGAGGTGGCGAGGCGCCGAACGGTCACGGCAAGCGCTTGTTGACCGGCATTTCCTCCGAGTCCAGCCACCACGGGCATGACCACGGCCAGAAGCGTGGCCTCGGCGATCTCACTGCGGAACCACCAGACCACGCAGGCGGCGAGGCTGGCCGTCATGGTGTTGAGAAGGAGCCAGGGAAGCCGCGTGCGGACCGCCTCGAGCGAGCTGCCGCGTAGCTCTTCCGCCTCTGACACACCCGAGAAGAGGAGGAGGTCTTCCGTGGTCTCCGCCTCGATCACGTCGATCACGTCGTCGAACGTGACGCGGCCCAGCAGGATCCCGTCGACCGAAACGACCGGGATGGACGCCAGATTGTAGCGGGCGATCATGTGGCCAACCAGCTCCTGGTCCGAGTCCGGAAACACGGACGCGACCGTGGGTTGGACCAAGTCGCTGATACGATGCCCCGTATCCGAGAGGATGAGGTCGTCGAGCGGGACGGTCCCGAGCAGCTTGGTGTTCTCATCGACCACGAACACGGTGTAGAAGTCCTCCACTTCTCTACCCTTCACGCGCACGGCCTCGATCGCCTCACCCGCCGTGACGTGGCCCAGCACCGACACCAGGGCCGTAGTCATGATCCCGCCGGCCGTATCTTCGTCGTACTGGAGAAGCTCGCGGATGTCGCCCGCCTCATCCGTGGGTAACTCCGCCAGAATCCGATCCTGCGCTTCCGGCGCGAGCTCACCGACCAGGTCCGCGGCGTCGTCGTCCTGCAATTCGTGCAGGAGCTCCGCGCTCTCGGCGGGAGCCAAGGCGGTCAAGAGCTCGGCCCGGGCCTCTCCTTCTTCCATCTCGGCGAGTGTTTCCGAGGCCAAGTCGGCCGGGAGCGCACGAACCAACGCCAAACGAAGTTCATCGCTGAGCGATTCTACCACGTCGGCGATATCCGAGGGGTGGAGCTCCTCCAGAACCGCCTCTAGTGTGGGAACGTCGCCTTCGCCGATCAGAGCGGCCATACGTTGCTGCAGATCGGGGAATTCGTTGGTGCCGCTGGTGGTCATGTCCCGGAGAGTGGGGTCTTCAGAGAGCTTCGTCCAGTAGCCTCTGGACCAAGCTCTCCTGGAGAATGAACATCTCGCTGGAGAAGCGAGCCTCCGTGTCCGGATGGTCGTACCCCAGAACATGCAAGGTGCCGTGGATCGACAGGCGGGCCAACTCCTCTTCGACGGAGACGCCGGCCTCTACCGCCTGAATTGCCGCCTGCTCGTACCCGACGTAGACGTCCCCTAAGACGGCTTCATCGCCCTCGTGGAGGGCGAAAGAGATGACGTCGGTGGGCACGTCTTTACCCAAGTACGTACGATTCAGCTCCCGGATGGAGTCATCGTCCAGGAGCGTCAGCGAAATCTCCCCCTCGCTGAGCCCCGCGCTCCGCAGGACCAGAGAAACGGCTGACCGCAGCCAATCCTTCGACGCGCCGGCAGGAGATTCGCCGGAGACCTGGATTTCCAAGGAACTCAGTGTGCCTCTGAACCGGCGTCCTCCTCCGCGACCTCGTCGGGGGCGTCGGTCAAGTGCTTCGTGGTAGGATAGTCGATGCGGTGGTGATAAATGCCACTCAACACCTTCACGAAGGTTTCCTTGAGGGCAGTGATCTCGCGCAACGTCAACGGCGCTTCGTCGAGTTGGCCGTCTTGCCGTTTACTCTCGATGATCCCGTCCACGAGATCACGGACCCGCTCGGGCGTCGGCTCCTGGAGCACTCGCGTGGCGGACTCGATCGAATCCGCCATCATCGCGATGGCGGTTTCCTTCGACTGCGGTTTAGGTCCGGGATAACGGTAGTCCGCTTCGTCGACATTCTCCTCACCGAGGTCTTCTTGCGCCCGATGATAGAAATAGGCGATGAGCTGAGTCCCATGATGCTCGGAGATGAACCGCTGAATGACCTCGGGGAGCTTCGCTTCTTTCCCGAGCCGAAGCCCCTCGACGACATGCTCGACCAGGATGGCCGCCGACGTATCGGGCTTCAGCTTGTCGTGTGGATTTCTGCCCTCATGCTGGTTTTCCACGAAGTAATGGGGCTTGAGTACCTTTCCCACGTCGTGGTAGTACAAGCCCGCCCGGCAGAGCAGGCCGTGAGCCCCGATCCCGTTGGCGGCCAATTCCGCAAGATTGGCCACATTGATCGTATGCGCATACGTACCTGGGGCTTCTAGAGAGAGGCGACGCAGGAGGGGTGCGTTCGGATCTGCCCACTCCAGGAGTGTCTGGTCGGTCGTGATGCCCGTGAACCACTCGAACACGGGCACGAGGCCCATCGCGAGGATCGCGCTCACCGCCGCATTTCCGCCGGCCCACGCCATCGACCCCGCGAACTCCATCGGCGAGTGCTCTCCCACCAGGCTCAACGCCAGGAGTGTCACCGCGTAGGCCCCCGCGATGATCGCAACAAACCACAACGTCTGTGCCCTACGACGGACAACCCGGACGCACATGGCCGCTGCAGCGCCAGCTACCATGACCGGAAACAGCGTGTCCAACTCCGCGAACGGACGCTGAGCGACCGTGAGGCCCGCCAGGACAAGTGCCATCACCAATGCGATTCTGGAATCCCAAAGAACCGCCAGCGCCAAAACGACGAACGCCACCGGCAACAACTGGGGCGGCCAGTCGTAGGTCGCGACGACCCGAGCCACGACGAAGTAGACTACCACCAGAGCCGCCTGTAGAAGCAACCACCGCGGAGATCCGTAGATCATCGGCCGTAGGAAAAAAACGAGCGCCGCGAACACCGCCAGGAGTGACAAATTCAGAAGAAATTGTCCGAGGAGGAGCCCGAATTGGAGGCCCCCTTCCTCGAGCCGATCTTGCCGGAGCAGCTGCGTTTGGTATGCGTCCAGGCCCGCCAGATCCGACTCCGTGATGGGCTCGAACGCCCGAACGACCGCTTCGCCCTCGACCACGTCTCTAATCGATTCCTGAACCGCCTGTCTGGCAGCCTCACGCTCGGTCCCGGTAACGATGTCGTCGTACACGAGAGAATAGACGGTGTGGTGGATGACGATCAGACGAAGCAGCGCGCTGAGCTCGGCGCTGGTCGTGGAAACCTCGCTTAGAAGATCGTTTACAATCCGATCACTGAGGTCTCGTCCGGTCAGAACATCTCCACTCGGCATCGATCGGCGGTCCTCCGGCCCCGGGTCCTGAATCAGGACGCTCTCCACGTTGAGCCGGTCAGCGTCCGTGGCGTCGACCACGCCGATCCTCGCGTATTCCTGCACGCCGGAGACGGAAATCCTCCTCAGGCGTTCAGCATATCCTTTAAGGCAAGAGGATTCCTGGACTGCTGAAAAAAGGCACGACAGCAAGGGGCATACCAGCCAGGTATGCTCCCTTTCTTTTCATAAAATCCGAAAATCAACAGAAAAAGAAAAGTTTCTGGTTTAAAAATACCTATCCAAAGGTAAAAGCAAAAAACTCAAGTTCAGAAGAAGGAACAAAAAGTTCTAAGGTATGAGTACCATACTCCTCTTTGGTATCCACTAAATTATACAGCCTCGCACCCTGAACTTTCAAAAAAGAAACATCGCCCTCAAAAACAATATCCTCTCCCCTATTATCTTTTGTAAGATACTTACCATCCAGCTTCACTCTTGCTAAAACATCTGCTTCTCCTTTTGTGTCAAACACTATATTTAACTTGTTTGCCTTGTAGCGAATAAGCACCTTCCCCTCCCCCTCTACCAGCTGGGCAAACTCTGGCATGATGCGCCACGTTCCCACAAGATAAAAGCGATTAAACTCTACTGCCTTTGGTTCTTTAAACTCATAGGGTTCATTTATCTTCACTGCCGCAATGGGGTTTCCAATATTATTAATGCGAGAAGCTCCAAAGTATATCTCTGGAGTTCCAATGCTCTGAAAGTCAACGCTAAGCGGGGGTTCTGTAACCTTGGTAATCTTGTCTAAAGAAAGCAGGTTTGCTTCAAGCAAAAGCTGTTGTATTGCAGCCTCGGTTTCTGCATACTTTCCTTCCCCAAAGTGGGTGTAGCGAATGTTGCCTTTTGCATCAATTAAGTAGAGGGCGGGCCAAAATCTATTCTCAAAAGCATTCCAGGTTGCATAGTCATTATCTAGTGCCACGGGATACTCAACGCCGTACTCTTTTACAGACTCTCTTACGTTACCCACATCCTTTTCAAACTCAAACTCCGGGGTATGTACTCCAAGAACCACAAGACCATTATCTTTATATTTTTCATAGAGCGCTTTGATATGAGGAATATTGCGAATACAGTTAATGCAGGTATATGTCCAAAAATCCACCAGTACAACCTTGCCTGTAAGCTCCTCTAGTAAAAAGGGTTTTGAATTCATCCATGAGGCAAGGCCAACAAGCTCTGGAGCCTTCTTAATAATAGGCAGATCGCTGGAAAAACCCAGAAGATTCTTTACCTCCTTTAAAACAGGTTCGCTGGAGGTAAGAACCTTCTGACCTCCGAGTATGGTATACCCGACTGCCACAATAACGATACCCAAAAGAAAAAAAGTGAGAAGTTTCATGAATATACTTTATCAAAGAATCGCCTCTTTTGTTCAGGAAAGATCTATGCGCTTAAAGCCCTCTGCGTAGCGAAAACCCGCCTTCTTGCCAATTATGCGGGAACGTTCGCGAACACGCTTTTCAAACACCGCATCGGGCGTAACCTGACTTTTATGTGCTTTTAGAGTTTTGAGCTTTGCTTCAAAGGTACCCGTAATGTCCTCGCAGTGCGTGGGGTCTTCCATGGCAACAAGCAAAAGCGTTTTTACCTTATGGGAAGCTAAACCCTGTTTCTCATGATGAGGAAAGTTCAATCGGTCTCGCGCTAAAGGAAATACCGCATCAATTGCGGCCTGCCCTGCTGCCCTATGATCTGAATGATTCACAAATCCCCTCTTTGTTGAATACAAAAAGGCAGGGTCCAGCGTAATAACCACATCGGGTTTCTTTTGGCGAATAACCTTAGAAATGTCTTCTTTGAGCTTTTTATTCACCACAAGCTCCCCGTCAATATGACGAAGGAACATAACGTCTTTTATTCCAAGAATTTTTGCTGCTTGAAGCTGCTCTT
>JADFNK010000026.1 GCA_022563405.1 Gemmatimonadota bacterium
TTCTGCCGTGACAATTTCGACTTTTCCAAGATCTACGCCCAGTTCGTAGAGATTCGCCGGGATCTCGAAGTGCTCTACACCAACCAGGAGGGATTGGAGGAGGGCAATCGAAGGGACGCGGTGGAATTCATCGACGACTTCTACGAAGATATCGAGTCCCCGCAAAGGGCCAGGAATCGCCTCGAGGAAGATTGCCGCGAAATGAGTTAGTCCGTCTCGACCCGTCGTCCGGCGGGCCGTTTGACGGATCGCGCCTACTTCTTCTTGCGGCCGGCGTTGGGGTGCTTGAGGTGTTTCCACGTGTCTCCGCGCCGGGCCGCTAGAATCGTACTCGGCGAGACCTTCAGAAGCTTGGCCCAGTGCCCGGCGGCGTTGCGCCAGTAGCCCTTCTCGTCATCCCAGTCGTCCAAGACTTCCCGGACCTGTTTCTCGTCCAGGAGCGCGTGGGGCGATTTCTCCCCCTGGAGCCACGGGTTGTCGGACCAACGTCTGCGTCGTTGTATGGGACCCGGAGCGCTGGCGCCGGAATGTCCGAGACAATAGTGCCGGATCTGACTAGCCGTATAGTCAGGAAATCCTTTGGCGATGTCGGTGTAGAACCGACCCTCTTGAGCGAGATCTCGCCACTTCACGATCAACGGCAGGGGGGGCTTAGCCATGTATCCTATTCACTTTTTGACGATCACTGGGTTAATGCGACCCGGTAAAGTACTTAAGCTGCAACGCACCTGGAAGGGCTGTCTCTCGTTCAGTCAAACGAGAAGCGACTGAATGAAATACCCAGGTCACGCCACCCCGGGTATTGGACCTTAGGTCAATACCCGGGAGTACGTCACTCTTTTCCTAATACTAGAGAGGAACGCGGCGGTTCCGTCGACCCGGTCGAGGCGCCGGCTGCGAGTTTCATTTTCCTAATACGGCGAGGAACACGGCAGTTCCGCTGGCCATCCCCTTTGAAGTCTGTCGACGTGATGTCGAGCTTCATGGAACGGAAAGTGGCCCTCGTGGCCCGCCATAGGGACTCTCGGTAGTGTAAAGGCGTAGGTAGAAGTCACCCCCCAACAGCCCTGCACGCTCCCCGCTGTTCAGGGTAATCGCACCGGACGCTACTTGGCCGCCCGGGCCCGAAAGCCGGTAGAGGACCCCGCCCTCTCGCTCTGGTTGGGCTCGGTGGAGGGCCACCGCAAGGATCTCTGCGGCCGATATTCCGGAGACCGTCACCTCATATGACAAGGCGCTCGTGGTGACATCCCACGAGAAAAGAACGCGGGCGGTGGCACGGCCCCCCTCGGCGGTGACCTCGAACGTGAGGGGCTCGGGAGCCCGGCCGTTCTCCAACGGGGGGGTACGCACCGGGGCGCGCCGGGGCTGGAAAGCTTGTTCGAAAGCGAACCCCAGGGCCAGCAACCGTGCGTCTTGCAGCGGCCTTCCGAGTAACTCGAGTCCGACGGGAAGGCCCAAGCCGGTGAACCCGGCGGGGATGCTCAACGCGGGAAGTCCCGTCGTCGCACTCAGCTGGCAGTTGGATCCCCCCTGGGGATCCCCGATGCGAGCCGCCCTGCGCCGTATCGTGGGGTAGACAAGGGCGTCGAGTAGCAGCTCATCCATGAACGCCACCACCACATCGCGTGCCGCCGCACGTTTGCCCATTGCACGGGCGACGGCTGCGGTGTCCCTTTCTTCCCGCGCGGCGGTGCGCCGCAGGGTGCCCTCCAAGCGAACATGATAGAGGCCCCCGTCGAGAATCTCCTGGACGGAGGCGACGGGTGCGGTAGGGGTGGCGGCCAGGTAATCGATGAGGTCCCATTTGAACTCGAGCCCGATCAGACTCGACCCCGAGAGGAGGGAATCCAAGCCGGGGACCTCGACATCGATGACCTCCGCTCCGGCCGCACTCATGCTGTCGAGCGCGGCTCGAACCATGCGGGCATGCTCCCGGTCGTCCGCGGCGTCACCGAACAGCGTGCTCAATACGCCGATGCGGGCCCCTTGAAGGGCCTCGGCGTCGAGCTCGTCGAAGAACCGCGGAAGTGCGCCGCCCGCCAGAATTCGGGTGGCCGGGTCGGCCGCATCAGCCCCTATGGTCGCGTCCAGCCCGATGGCGAGGTCCGTCGCGGTGCGAGCCAGAGGCCCGCCCACGTCCTGCGTGTGAGACAGCGGGATGATCCCGTCGATGCTCGAGAGGCCTTTGGTCGGTCGGAGTCCGAACAGGTTGTGGTGTGATGCTGGAATACGGATCGATCCACAGGTGTCGCTGCCCCAACCGATAGCCGCGAAGCTGGCCGCGATCGCTGCACCGGTCCCACCGCTGGAGCCGCCCGGGTTCCGGGAGGGGTCGTAGGGGTTGCGGGTCTGACCCCCGACCGAGCTGATGGTCGTGATGCCGTACGCCAACTCGTGCATGTTGGATTTTCCCAGGATGACGGCTCCAGCCTCCCGTAGCTTGCCGACCTGGAAGGCGTCGTCTGGAGGGATCATCCCGGCGAGCGCGATGGATCCCCCGGAAGTCGGCAGGCCCGCTACGTCGTAATTGTCCTTCAGGATGATCGGAATCCCGTGGAGCGGTCCGCGGGCGCCCATCAGCGCCCGTTCCTGGTCTAGGGCCGCCGCCTGCATCAGGGCGTCCGGGTTCAGGCGGATCATGCTGTTCAGCGCAGGCCCTCCTTGGTCGTACGCTCTGATCCGGGCGAGGTAAGCGTCCACGAGTTGCACAGAAGTGACGCGCCCGTCCGCCATCGCTTCCTGGAGGTCGGGGATCGAGGCCTCGAAGACTTCGACGTTCTGGTCCTGGGTGGCCGGAAGGGCCGCGAGTGTGCTGTAGGCGTGGGCGGTCCCCGGGGCCAAAGCCAGTCCAGTGGCCAGCGCGGCGACCAGCGCCCGCCCAAGGCAAGTTGGCGAGCCCGATTTCGGATCTGAGACTCTCGACTCCATCATCCCTCCTGGTGGCGCTGGTGCGGGTTACTCCTCGCGCAAGACGCTGCTTGGGTCGACGCGTGTGGCACGTGCAGCGGGAACGTAGGTGGCGAGAATCGTCACCGCGAGCAAGATCACCGATACCGACACCATGGTGACAGGCTCGGCTGCTCCCACTCCGAAGAGTAGGCTCTGGAGCGCCCGCGTTATCACCACGGAGCCGACCAAACCGATGGCGAGCCCCGCCAGCGCGAGTCGCAGGCCCTGTTTCGACACGAGCCATCGTATCTGTCCCGCCCGGGCGCCCAGAGCAACACGTATGCCGATCTCACGTGCTCTCTGGGCCACCGAGTAGGACATCACGCCGTAAATGCCGATCGCAGCCAGCACGAGTGCGAGCGCTCCGAAAATGACCAGAAGTCCGCGCATCGCGGAGAAGCTGGCGACCTGAGATTCGACCACGTCCGACATGGTCCGAACCATCATTACGGGTTGGTTGGCGTCTATCGCTGTGATTTCGTCCCTGACGGCTTGAACCAGAGGGGCCGGGTCGCCGGCCGTCTTCACGATCAGAAATGGGGAGAACCCCCACCTGTCGTTGGCTTGAAGCATGGGCCGATAGATCTCGATGCGGGAAGGCTCCTGTAGCTGGTAGTGACGGACGTGCTTGGCGACGCCGACCACCGTCCGGTACAGCGGGACATCGCCCTCTCCCAGGCCGGGCTGGTCGTTTGCTCCCCACTCCATCGTGACCCGCTTGCCGATCGGATCCTCGCCCGGCCAGAACCTCTCGGCCAACGTTTCATCGACGACGGCAACCGGCGTGTTCGACGCGTCGTCGGCCCGCGTGAAGCCACGCCCCCTGATGATGGGGATGCTCATGGCGTCGAAGTAATCCGTATGAACGATCATGTTGAGCACGGAGGCGCGGTTGTCCGGGTCGCGGGGGTCCACGCCCTCGGGTGCGATCCCCGTCTCCCAACCGTTTCTTCCGAGCGGAAGGATGTTACTCGTCGTCGCGAACTCGACACCCGGAAGCGCTCTTACCTGTCGCAGCAGATCTTCCTGAAAGGATTGCCACAGGCGCTCCTCCGTGTACTTCGATTCGGAGAGCGGCACATTCAGGGTGAGGACGTTGGTCTCGTCGAAGCCCTTGTCCACTTGGTGGAGCTGGTCGAGGCTCTTGATCAGGAGGCCGGCTCCGGTGAGGAGCAGGAGAGAGAGCGCTACTTCGGTCACCACGAGCGCCGAGCGCATGCTCTGCCGGCCCTTGGAAGACCCGCCACGTCCCCCCTCCTTGAGCGTCGAGACCAGATTCGGACTCGACGAGCGCCAAGCGGGAACGAACCCGAAGATGACGCCGGTCGCCAGCGCGAGCGCCAACGTGAACCCCAGTACGTTCTGGTCGATAGCGATCTGGTCCGTGAGGAACGCGGGGAAGGTGTCCGGTAACGAGCGGACCATGGCCGTCACAGCCAGCGAGGCCATGGCTACGCCGAGGATGCCCCCCGAGAGGCCCAGCACGAGGCTTTCCGTAAGGAGTTGCCTGATCACACGGTTGCGCTTCGCTCCCATGGCGGCTCGTATGGCCAGCTCTCGCTGACGCCCTTCGCCCCGGGCCAGAAGGAGGTTCGCCACGTTGGCGCATGCGATCAGGAGCACGAAGCCTACGGCTCCCATCAAGATCCACACCGGTGTCCGCATGTCGCCCACATAAAGCTCGGACAAGAACACGACTTCGGGCGTCGCGGCCGTTTCGTCCTCGCTTTCACGGATGGCTTGAGTGATCCGCGACAGATCGGTCTGCGCCTGTTCGATGCTCACATCAGGGAGGAGTCGACCGATGGCTCGGGTTCCAGAGGAGCTTCCACGCGTGTCCCATGCGAGCCTCTCGGAGAAGTACCCCATGGGTAGGTAGACGTCATCCGCCGGTGAGGGGAAGCCGAACCCCTCCGGCATCACACCGACGATCTCGAACGGTTCGTCACTCAGCATCAGGGTACGGCCAAGTACGTCCGGGTCGCCTCCCAACCGGTTCTCCCAAAACGTGTGACTGACGGTGGCGATCGCCTGGGCCCCCGGCTCGGACTCCTCCCCGGTGATGGTTCGGCCAACTGCAGCGTCGACGCCGAGAACCCCGAAAAAATCACCGAGGATCTGTCTCGTCTGGATCACCTCCGGCCGCTCGAAGCCGGTGAGAACCGCATTGTTTCCCCGGTACGCCCCAAACGCTTCGAATGAGCGAGACTGGTTTTTCCAGTCGTAGTAGTTCGGGATCGACGTCGAGATATAGAAACCCTGCGTCGACATCACGTTCGGTGTGACCAGACGATCGGCCGACTCGAACGGGAGGGGGTTGAGCAGCACGCCATTAACGACGCTGAAAATCGCTGTATTCGCTCCGATGCCGAGCCCCAGCGTGAGAAGGACCGCTGCCGTGAACCCCGGTCGCCGGGCCAAGGACCGGAAGACGAACTTGAGATCCTGGAATGCCGTGTCCATCGATTACTCCGCGGGCCAGTGGTCGGAGCCAATTTGGGAGGGGCAAAGTAGGGCGGTTGCGGTGCGTGCGCCAAGAACACACACTGAGCCGAGCAGCGGTGCGGGAAGCTGGGCCGCGTTGTGTGCGTGCAGCTCGACCAAACCGGACCCGTCGACTTATGGGATGCACTTCTATGACCAACTCTGCGAAGACCAACTCTGCGAAGACTCTTGCCTCGGCTCTGATCGCCGGTTTGCCGTTTCTCCTTTCATCGGGGTCGCTGAGCGCCCAGGACCTGGGTCCCCTCTCGCTCACATCAGAGGTGAACACAGCAGGCCAGGCCGCTTATGAGAGGTCGTGCGCAGCTTGCCACCTCTCCACATTCCAGGGATCGTTCGAGGCGCCCGCACTGGCCGGTACCAACTTCCGTTTGGTCTGGACGGAGCGCACGCTCAGCGAATTCCGCGCAACGATTCGCACAATGCCTCCCACGGCCCCGAACTCATTGGGCGACGCCGTCTACGATGCCATCACGGTCTACTTGCTCGGGGCGAACGGTGTGGAGAGGGACGGTCGAGTGGTTCAGGCAGATCGGGAAACGACCGTGGGGTCGATGCTCACCGGCGCGGCCACGGCCAGTGCCGGGCGCGGTGCTGGACGGGGTGGGGGAGCCGGTGGCAGGGGAGGGCGGGGCGGAGCGGTTGAGCGGACCGAGCCCGGAGGTGTGACCGAGACTTTCCACGAGATCACCGACTTCGAGCCGGTTACGGAACAGGAACTCATCAATCCCGACCCGGGGGATTGGCTCATCTACCGGCGGACCTACGATTCGCAGGGTTATAGCCCGCTCGACCAGATCGACCGGAGCAACGTGGACGGGTTGGGTCTCGAGTGGGTGTGGGCGATGGCCGACGGCACCAACCAGCCGACGCCCCTGGTGCATGACGGCATCATGTACCTCGCCAGCCCCATGAATGTCATTCAGGCGCTCGACGCGACCGACGGCACGCTGCTCTGGGAGTACACGCGCCTATTTGCCGACGACTTCCGGGTTGGTTTCAGTCAACTCCGCAACCTGGCGATCTACGGCGAGAACATCTACGTCGCGACCAAGGACGCCTACCTGGTGGCGCTCAATGCCCGCACGGGGGAGATGGTGTGGGAGACCCAGATCGCCGACTACCACCTGGGCTACACCAACGTGGCCGGCGTCATGGTCGTCGAGGGTAAGGTTATCAACGGCATCAATGGGTGCGACCGCTTTCACGAGGAAAGCTGCTTCATCACGGCGCACGACGCCGCCACCGGCGAGGAATTGTGGCGCCTCTACACGGTGGCCCGTCCTGGGGAGCCTGGGGGCGACACCTGGGGTGATCTCCCGTTCGGGCTTCGAGGTGGCGTCGACGTGTGGAACACCGGTAGCTACGATCCCGAGCTCGGGCTGGTCTACTGGGGGACGGCCCAAGCCAAGCCGTGGGTGGCCGCGAGCCGCGGCCTCACCGTCGAGGACGCAGCGCTCTACTCCAACTCCACCCTGGCGATCGATCCAGACGATGGCTCCATCGTCTGGTATCGCCAGCACGTTCCCGGAGAGTCGCTCGACCTGGACGAGGTCTTCGAGCGGATCCTGATCGATCGTAACGGCGAGCGTCTGGTATTTTCCATGGGGAAACACGGGATCCTCTGGAAGCTGAACCGGGAGACCGGAGAGTTCATATCACATCTGGAGTCGATCTACCAGAACGTCTTCGACTTCATCGACCCTCAGACCGGTGCGGTGCGCTACCGGGAAGACATCGCTTCCGCGGAGATCGGCGACTGGGTTTCGGTCTGCCCGAGCACTGCGGGCGGCCACAACTGGCAGTCGATGTCCTATAGCCCGGAGGTGAACGCGCTCATCGTTCCGCTGTCACAGACTTGTTTGGAGATCCAGGGGCGCCCGGTGGCCCTCGAGCCCGGTTCGGGCGGCGTGGGCGCGGCGCGGCGTTATAGCGAAATGCCCGAAACCGGCGGTCGCTTGGGTAAACTCGGCGCCTACGACATCGATACGATGGAGGAGATCTGGAGTGTCGAACAGCGGGCGGCTTACCTCACGGCGACGCTCACTACGGGGGGTGGTCTGGTTTTCGTGGGCGACCTCGACCGCTACTTCCGCGCTCACGACGTTCGGAACGGCGAGGTTCTGTGGCAGACGAGGCTCGGGACGTCGGTTCAAGGTTTTCCGGTGTCGTACGAGGTAGATGGAGAGCAGTACATCGCCGTCAGCAGCGGGTTGGGCGGCGGAAGTCCTCGTGTCATACCCCGTGCGTTGTCGCCGGAGATCCAGCACCCCCAGACCGGGAACGCGCTGTACGTCTTCAAGCTGCCGAGCCGGTAGGGCGGGAGACCGGGATTCTGAGCTGCGGCTTCAGGCCGCGCCGCCATCAGCCTTCACGAATCGGGTCAGTAGGCATTTGACCCCGGCCTCTTCCTCGGGGCAAGGGCCACGCCAACCGCGCGGCGCCCCGTTTCCAAGAAACCGTTGCGCCGTCCCGGGTGTACTCCGAGACTTGAGAAGAGGTTTGCTCGACGGAGATAGTTCCCGGCACGAAGGCTGTTGAAGGAGTACAGCGGGTCGCGCACTTAGAGCCGCGCACTTGAAGAGGGATCGACCATGGCCACAACGCCCACACGCTTGTTTCTCGCATTGCCGCTTCTCCTCACGATGGCGTGTGCCTCCGCGACCGATCGGTTCAACGACGGGCTCGAACTTCAGGCTCAAGGCCGGTACATGGAGGCCGCCTACCGGTACGCGGACGCGGTGGAGAAGGATGCGTCGCTTCAGGAGGCCAGAGACCGGCTGCTGATCGTGGGGGACTCCGCAATAATGGTCGCTCTGGAAGAGTCCGATTACCTCGACGGCCGCGGTGAGCCCGTTGAGGCCGCTCGTCAGTTCCTCGCCATCGATCGGCTCATGTCACGTGTTCGTTCCGTCGGAATGCGGCTGCTCGAGCCCGATGGTTATCGCGTGGATCGCCGAACGGCCTTCGAACGCGCCATCGAGTGGCACATGACCGAGGGTGAAGACGCCTCCCGCGAGGGACGCTGGGAGGATGCCGTTCGGGCATTCGCTTCCGCTCGGGTCGAGTTCTCACCGACGCGTGACCAGAGGGAGGCGTCTTTCGTCGCCCAAACGCGCGTCTTGATCGACTGGGCCGAGATCGAGCTGGGGGACCGCAGACCGAGAGCCGCTTATGGCATCGCCGAGCGTGCCCTGTCTGTTCGCCGTTCGACGCCTCGACCGATTGTCCTGGAAATAAACGATCTTCAGGATCGGGCGTTGGCGATGGGCACGGTGGTTGTGGCCGCCCTCCCGGTTTCCGCGACCGGAGGGGTCCGAGACATCGCCGGTACCGTGCTCGAGGTCGAGCTCGACCAGGCCATGGAGACCCGACAGTGGCGGAACGCACCACCGTTCGTGGCGATGGCGGACGCCAACATTCTGCGCCGCGAGCTCCGCGGGCTGCTGCGCGGCATAATTCCCCGATCCCCGGCAATCATTGGGCGGGCGCTCGACCTCATTGGTGCGGACTACGGCGTCATGGTCGAGATCGTCGCGCTCAGGATCGCGGACGACGACGTCGAGGTCGAGGAACGCACGGTTGTGATCCGCAGGCAGGATCTGGATCGCAGCCGGGCACGGGACCGTGAGAGGGGACCCGCTCGCGACGCATGTTACGGACCTGGCCAGGGGCGGGACCGAGGCCGCGGAATCGGGTTGGATCCAGCCGACTGTCGAGGCCGAGGTTGGGGCCCAGGCCGGAACTCCAACCAGAACTCCGGTGGGAACACGAGACGGAGATGGGTCACGTATGAGATCGGCGACACCGCGACCTACTGGGTCATCTCAGGACGGCGGACCGTTCAAGCCGAGGCCGAAGTCCTCATAGTGAATCTGGATGGCCGGGCTGTGGCGGAATTCGTCATCACCTCGCAGCAGGAAGGTTCGTTCCGGGAGGGAGAGTTCGACGGGGACCCGTGGCAGCTCGGGCTGAACAACCGGAACACCCGCATCTTCGAGTATGACCAGTGGGATGACGAGTGGCGCGGCATCCAGCGGGCCGTCATCGACCAGTTGGCGGTCGGAATCTCAGTCGAGACCTTCAGAGAGGTTCTTTCCTGGGTGGAGTGAGGTTCCTCGGCTGAGTCGAGCCCCTCGGCTGAGCCTTCCTTGCCGGTCCTATCACCAAGGCACATCTTGGCCAGACCATGGCCGGAGGCTTGTCCCATGAGCCTCATCCGCCCCACTTGACGGATCCGCCTGCTCGAAGGATCCCAAAAGGAGATGTGAGTATGACTCGGTCACTCACGGCGTCAGCCGGTTGCCTATTGCTGCTCATCCTGCCGGGCAGCGTACTCGGTCAAGACGAGTGGGTTCTACCGGAGCGATCCCAGGCGAATCTGGATGCCCTGGCGCGAGTGGAAGTCCGAACCTACGAGATGCCCCAAGCCGATGGCGCCGAGGTGGAGTACCGTGTGTACGTCCCCACCGGATACGACAGCGATCGGGCCACACCGCTGGTCATCGCGCTACACGGCTTGGGCAGCGGCACGATGTACATGATGGAGTACAACAACCTCGTGGAGCTGGCCGAAGATTACGGGTATATCGTGGCGACACCCATGGGCTTCAATGAGCGGGGGTGGTACGGCAGTCGTGGCACCGGGGGTAGCAGTCGGCGCCGGGAGCCCCCCGATCCGGCCAACCTGGGCGAGCTCAGCGAACTGGACGTGATGAACGTCCTCGAGATCATGCGGGAAGAGTACAACGTCGATGAAACAAGGATCTATCTCATCGGCCAGTCCATGGGCGGCGCCGGGACCTGGCACATCGGCATGAAGTACCCGGACATCTGGGCCGCGCTTGCGCCCATGGCCCCGGCGATCGGCGCCAGCCGCAGCCCGGATGAGTTGAGTGCCGCCCGGCGCCTCCCCGTGATGGTCGTGCAGGGGGACGAGGACACGGCGGTGGATGTGGAAATAACCCGTCGATGGGTCGCGAAGATGGAAGAGCTTGGAATGAACTATGAGTACATCGAGGTCGCCGGCGGGACCCATTTCAGCGCGGGGCGGCAGAACATCGACAAGGTCTTCGCCTTCCTGGCCAAACACCGGAAGTAGACGGCGGCCAAGCACCGGAGGCGGTGACGCATGACCTCAGAGAGGGAGGCGATCGGATGATTTCCGTACGAGAGCATCGACGGGGCGCACGTGGGCAGAGCGGAATAGGACTCGGCTCGGTAGCGATCCTCGTTTTTCTCACGAGTGGTACGCTCGTCGCCCAGAACGCCCCGAATACTCTGGGACAACCGCTCCTCGATGCCTCCGGCGACGTGCGGGATGACGCCTTCATACGGATCCCGCTGCGCGCAGACGACCAGAAGTACGCCGACATCGATGGAGACAGGCTGAAGTCCTTTCTCATGGAGGTCGACGCGATTTCGCTGGCCGACCGGGATCGCGGGAACGTTTTCTGGGGTCGCAATATCGGTACACTCGGCCACGAGGAGACGCAGGACTGGGTCGAGCGGTACTTCCGAGCGAACGGGCTGGAGGACGTACACCGGCAGTCCTTCGACGTCGGGCCCCAGTGGAAGCCAGAGAGCTGGACGATCAGCTTCGGCGCAGGTGGCCGGACCTTCGAGCTGGAGTCCGCTCGACCGCCCCAGGGCGCTGAATCGACTCCAGCTGGTGGGCTCGATTACGAGTTGGTGTGGCTCGGGATGGGTAGCCAAGCCGACTACATCGGACGGGACGTCCGTGGAAAGGCGGTGCTGATTCTGGATATTCCGAGGCCGGGTACGCTCCGGCACTCGATCAGAACGGAGGGGTCGGTCGCCCGAGCTTTCGAGCAGGGTGCGGCCGCGGTCGGAATCGTGTACGGGATCTCGGACAACTTCGCCGTCTGGCAACGGACTTCGGGCAGGCCGGGCTTCAACCTCGGGTACCGGGACGGTTTGATGCTCCGTGACCTGCTCGGAGAGGGCGAGCGGGTCACCGTGAATCTCCAGATGCGGAGCGAGGTGGTTTCCGGACTCCAGGCGTCCAGTGTCTGGGGCACACTTCCGGGGATGAGCGATGAGGAGATTCTCATCATCGCGCACATGGACGGCTACTTCCAAGCGGCCTCGGACAACGCGTCGGGGCTCGCCGCCATGATGGGCCTGCTCGAGCACTTCGCGAAGATCCCCCGGTCCGAGCGCCCGCGCACCATCCGCTTTCTCGGCTCGGTGGGCCATCACTCGGGGCCCGGCACGAGTTGGCTCCACGACAATCTCGAGACCGCGCTCGCCAACACGGTGCTCGCCATCAATCTCGAGCACGTAGCCCTCGTGCGGACGAAGTATTGGGGACCCACGCTGCGGAAGACCAACGCGGTCTCCCCCATGCGCTGGTGGGTGTGGGGTAGTGACAGACTGCTCGATACGGTGCTCGACTCCTTCAACCGCTTCAACGTCGCAGTCACGGGCGACATGGAGGGGGGAGCGTCGGGTGAGATGGGCAGGATGGCTCGCGACGTCCCGACCATTCAGGTCATCACGTCACCCGAGATCAAACATACCGAGCAGGACACGCCGGATTGGGTTCCGGCCGTGGGCCTCGAGCAGATCACGCGGGCCTACGCGAGGATCATCGATGGTGTGAACGAGCTCGAGCGTGAGGATTTGGAGCCTGCCTCAGCCCCTTCGGCACAAGGAGGCGCGGGGGGCCCTTAGGGCGACCGCCTGGTCAGAGCGCCAGCACGCCGAAATAGATTATCAGCACGCCGGCGAGGGTGCCTCCCAGCCCTGCGAAGCGCCACAAGAAAAACCCGCTCATGTCGGAGGGCATGAACGGGTTGGCGATAGCACGGTAGACGCCCGGGAACAGCACGACCAGCAGGGCGCTGACCACGAGGATCCCCCAGCCGAATATCGTCAGGAAGGTCCCCAATCCACTGTCCTCTGAGGCACTTGCCCAAACCATCACCGCCCCCAGGGCCATGAGGAATGCGCCCAGCGTTCGGAGGCGACTGTTGCTCGCGATCGTCTCCTTGAAACCAGCCCAACGCCGCCTCCGGGGCGACGAGCAGCGCTCCCCGGCCGCACACCACCAGGACCCCCAACGCGATGGTCACGATTCCAACAGCGCTCATATTCGTGCCGCCTGATGTCTATGCGATCCACCGTCGCCCGCTTCGCGGTGCTCATTCCGCGTCCACCGACTTCGCGATCCGCTACACGCCCAATGTGTGGACCGCAAGCGTAGCGCGCGAGCCTCAAAGGCTTGCACGCCAGCAGCCGGGCGGGAGGGCGGGAAGCCCGGTTCGCCATCGGGTAGCCCAAAGCTATGTACTAACCGATCAAGAGACGGTTCGGAAGGGCAGCACGGGTTCGCAGTGTGGACTACCCGACTCGAGAGAAGTATGATATCATATAATGATGGTATAACATCATAAATAGCAAGCATCGACGGACTCTCGACAAGGTCTTCACAGAGCCTGTTCCCGCGGAGCTACGATGGGCCGACGTCGAGGCTCTGCTTCGCGCTCTGGGGGCGGAGCTCAAGACGGGGAAGGGGTCTCGCGTTCGAGTGGCACTTGGTGGATGCCGGGCCACGTTCCATCGGCCCCATCCCCGGCCGGTAGTGGGGCGAGGGACCCTTCGCGCGGTCCGTCGCCTCCTCGAGGAAGCAGGGATGCAGCCATGATCGAGTATAAAGGGTACGTCGGAGTGTTCGAGTACGACCCCAGCATCGACGCCTTGCACGGTGACGTGATCAACACGCGGGACGTGATCACGTTTCAGGGTCGCTCAGTCGAGGAGATCAAGCTTGCGATGGAGGAATCGGTAGAAGATTACCTCTCGATGTGCGCGGCGGACGGAGTCGGTCCTGAAAAGCCCTTCTCGGGGAAGTTTCAGTTCCGAGGGACCCCCGAACTCCATCGGCGTCTAGCGGTAGCGGCAGCTCGCCGGCGGACGAGCATGAATACTGTAGTTCGGGAGGCGCTGGAGGATTTCCTCGAGACCGGCCCACCGAAGGGCTTGCTCTAGGCGGGTGATCGGAAGAACGTGGCCCGACGCGTCGTGTTTGCGCTACTCACCCGCCGCTGCCTCCTTCTCCTCCCCCTCCTTCTCCCCCCCAGCACTCCGGGTGAGCGCTGCTATGTCGCGCATCTCTCCCGGCAGCCGGTCGTCCCCGAGCACGCCCATCCAGGCGGGGTACCCCAGGGGGATCTTGCTCACTTCATCGAGCTGCGCCATCTCGTCGTCGCTGAGCGTCACGTCCACCGATCCGAAGTTGTCTTCGAGTTGGTCCATCCTTTTTGCCCCGATGATGACGCTGGTGACCGCGTCCTTGTGGAGCAGCCAGGCCAGCGCGATCTGGGCCACCGACGCGTCGTGGGCCTCCGCGATGGGCCGCATCACGTCCACGATGTCGAAACCCTGCTCCTTGTTGACCGGCGGGAAGTCGAAGGTGGCTCGGCGCGTGCCGTCCGGGCTCTCTTCACGCGTGAACTTGCCGGAAAGGAATCCCCCGGCAAGCGGACTCCAGACCAGGAGGCCGAGCCCCTGGTCCTGGATCAGCGGAATGGTCTGCTGCTCCAGGTCCCGTCCGACGAGCGAGTAATAGGACTGCGTGCACTTGAACGCCTCGAGGCCCCGGCGCTCAGAAGTCCCCAGCGCCTGCATCAGCTCCCATGCCTCCATGTTGGAGCAACCGATGTAGCGCACCTTGCCCGACCGGACGAGATCGGTCAGCGCGATGAGCGTCTCTTCGATGTCGGTTTCAGGATCCGAGCGGTGGATCTGATAGAGGTCGATGTAGTCGGTGCCGAGACGTTTCAGGCTCGCCTCGGCGGCCTGAATGATGTGCAGCCTCGAGAGCCCGACTTCGTTCGCGCCAGGTCCCATGCGGCCGCGTACTTTGGTCGCGATCACCACGTCCTGACGCCTGCCCTTCAGCGACCGACCGAGAATCTCTTCGGACTCACCGGACGAGTACATATCGGCCGTGTCGAAGAAATTGATCCCTTCGTCGAGCGAGCGGTGGACCAACGCGTCGGACTCCTTCTGGTCGAGGGCGCCGATGGCCTCCCATTGGCTGCCGAAGGTCATGGTGCCGAGGCAGAGCTCCGAGACGAAGACACCGGTGTTGGCGAGAGGACGGTATTTCATGGGATCATTTCTCCGATACACGGATGTTGGGTCGTGCGAGATGCTACCCGGACAATCATATGGGCCGCTTCGAACGTGGTCTACGTGCTATCGCTCGCTGAGTCGGATTGGCATCGTCATGGCACCGTTACCGGCCGAATCCCAAGCTGCGAAGCGCACCCAGGCCTGGCCCGTCGCGTCGAACGGGATCGTGAAGGTATGGCTGCCGAAAGGAGGGAGATCCTTGGTCGACACGACTTGGGTCGTGGTCGTTTCACCATCCCCGTAGACGACCTCGACGAAATCGAGCGGGAACGTCCACTGGACTTCGGCGGTGAGTGTCGTGTTCGCCCCCACACCGTCGTACCGATGGGACGGGATGAGCACTTCGCCCGAAGTCACGAAGTAGTTCCCATCCATCAGGGCGTCGATGATCGGAGCGTACTCACCCGGCTCCGGCAGCTCGCCGATCCGCAGGTAGCTCACCGGGCCATTCGCGTAGATATCGTCGCCCGGGGCCTTGGCATAAGTCTCGGTGATGGCCAACAGATACTTCGGCCGAAGTGACGTGTCGGCGATCCAGTTGTTCATGTCGTCGAGCAGCGGGATCACGCGGAAGTCGGACAACCGAACCTCGGACAAGTCGGAGCCCATACCCCAGCGCCAGCCCACTCCGCGGTAACGATCGCTGCGGAAATGAGGTGTATCGGCGACGGCGTCGGGGAAACCCGTGGAGCCCTTGGTGCGTGGGTGGGGCATGTAGACGAGCATGTCCTCGGCCTCGATCATGGTCATCAAGTCCTGGGCACTGCCGATGTTGTACATGCGACCGTACTCGGGGTGCTCCGTAACCAGAGGGGTCCCCGGTGCGCGCTCATCCACGTAGTAGACGGGGTGCGAGAAGAGGAGGTCCCAGTGGCCGCCGAGAAGATTGGTGTTCTCCAGCTCCGGCATCACGATGAAGGTGTCGTCCGAGTGGCGCCGCGCTCCCTCGAACAACCAGTGGAGCTCCTCCAACTGGGTGGCGTCACGCGGCCGGTCGACCGGTCCCGCGATGGTGATACCGGCCGCACGCAGTGCCTCGAAGTCCGAGAGCCGGGTATCCATGCTCCCGGACGCGATAAGCTGCCGGCCAAGATTGGTGTGGTAATGGCTGCCCATCACCTGGTAACCGGGCAGTGGCCTGTATACATCTCCGTTCGTGAAGGCGAGCGCCCCGTCGAACGCCTCGGACGCGTCGCCGAGTGTCGGGTAGAAGTAGCCTGCCATGTGCTGCTCGGATCCGGGCGGTGCGCTGTATAACGACCAATTCGCCAGATACCTCTCCACGACTTCCTGCTCGCCCTGTCGGATTCCAAAGCTGAACGACGACTCGTCATCCTTGCGGTACCAGTTGTTGCCGACGTTGATCTCGATCTCCCTCGCCCAGAAAAACGTGTGCGGCGGCGGGAACGCGGCGATCGCACCTCCGCTGGTCTCGGCGACCACCAGACGGTTCGCGGCCCGAAGCACCACATGATCTGAGTTGGCTGGGCCACGAAGCGAGTAGGAGTGCTCCTCATTGGCGACGTCCCGCCAAGCGATCCTGCTACCCTCGAGATCGAGGCCCGTGAGGCCGACGTCGTACTTGTAGGCGACCGAAGGCAAATCCGTGGAGGCAACGGCCTCGACCCGGATGAGGTTGGTCCCTTCGTAGACGGTCAGCACCAACTCTCCCGAGAAGGAGCCGAGCCGCATTCCCGGGAACGCCACCTCCAGCCGGGCGCCGTCTGTCGTGACCACGCAGCCTTCGGCGTCGTAGACCGCGTCGGCACGACGGATCTCGTCGGGCGACCGTGGGAGACCCGGTTGGCCGGCCACGCCGGACGCGGGGGGAGGATTACCCCTGCTCACTTCGGTACGCAGGTCGAGCGGGGCGTCCCAGAACACGTCCCACTTGTACCTATCGATGACCTCCTGAGTAAGCTCCACGCCCAGATTTCGTAGCGGACTGAGCTGTTGGTTGCTGATCCGCCGCAGGCCCTCGGTGATCTTGAATTCGATTCCCACGTCGGTTGCGATGGTGGCCCACGTTCGGCCTTCAAGCCGGATCGCCAACTCAGCAATGGTTGGTGTACCGTCGACGATGCTGAGCCCAAGCCTGAGCTGCTCGTTTCCGGCACCCGGCCACTGGACCAGGAGTACATCGTCCGACACGCGCGCGGTGATGCCGCCGGTCGGTGTGTAGCTCGTCAGGTCACAAACCAGCGGCGAAACAGGGTTGGCGGCTTGGACAAGAGCGGTCAGGCCGGCGGGAGTGGAAAACGTTACGGCCAGAACGACCGTACATTTCATGAACGACATCAACACTCACCCCCGGTGTTCGATGGACTGCGTGACAAGGCCGGAAACCGTGACCTTCCCGGCCAAGAATATCGGCTCTCCGCGTGGTGGGCTACATTCGTCCTTTGCTCCGCCTCCCGACCTCGAGGGATCTTGATATGGCCCGTGTGCTCAGATCGCCGAAAAAGAGGCTACTACGCGGAACGATGGGTCTCTTGTTGGCCGTCGGGTGGGCCGTCACGACAACGTGTGCCACGTACCAGCTGTACAGCGACTGCGTCGCACCTTCGTCGCCATGCCCCGACGAGGGGCCAAACGATCAGGACGCGGTCCTTTTCTTGATCGGGGACGCGGGTGCCAAAGGGTTCGACGACAACCCTGTGCTCCAGCATCTGAAGGCCGCGGTGACGGAGTTGGACGAGCGTGGTGTTCCGACGACGGTGCTCTTCCTCGGGGACAACGTCTATGACGAGGGGCTGCGAAAGGACGACCCTGAAGATCTCAGGCTCCTGGGGGCACAGGTCGAGGTGGTCGCGGGGACGTCGGCTAAGGGGATCTTCTTACCAGGGAACCACGATCGGGCCAACACCGCGAAGGAAGAGGGACTCGAACGCCTACTGAATCAAGAGGAAGCGCTCGGAGGCTTCGGCGCCGATGTCAGCCTCAGGCCTCGTTCTGGATGTCCCGGCCCCGAGCGAGAGAACCTGGTGGATTCCAGTGGGCGTATCTTGGCCACCCTCGTCCTGCTGGACACTTCCTGGTGGATGCTCGAGCCGCCCACCGACCCAGGATGCAGTCCCTCGATGAAGGTGGACGTGGTTCAGGCGGTGGAGCGTGTGCTTTCTGAAGCGCCGAACGTCCCCGTAATCGTGGCCGCCCACCATCCGCTGAAGTCAGGGGGGCCGCACGGAGGAAATTCCGGGTTTTTCAGGTGGCTGGGGTACAAGCTCGGTTTGCTTGGGGGCGACCTCAACGCTCCGGCGTACCGAACCTTGATCGATAGCCTGTCCGCGGTTTTTGGGCGAGCCTCACAGCCCATCATCTATGCGGCCGGGCACGAGCACTCGCTCCAAGTCATGGACGAGGCGGTGGTGGGTGCCTCCGTCCTCCACCTCGTTTCTGGCAGCGGTAGTAAGGTCACGGCTGCCAAGGCTGTCGAGGGTAGCCGGTTCGTGGCCGGGCTACCGGGATATATGCGCCTCGACTTCCGGTCCGGTGGCAGAATTCAACTCGGCGTGGTCGCCGAATGTTCGACGGAAGCGGTTGATACGAACCTGTGTCCGGGGGGAGTGCCGGGCCGCTTACAGAGTGTCTACCGGTCACGCGTCCGCTAAAAAAAACCTCTGTTTCCCGCGCCGTGTTCCAGAAGTCCCGGAGGCTGCGCTGGACAAGACCCTCCACACGGTCGTAGGCTCGTACTTCGATCCCGAAGCGCCTGCACAGAGAAGCGCCTCCCTGACCGCTCGTATGCGCGCCGTATAGGCGCCGTATAAGCGTCGGACGAGAGCCTGTATAAAGGAGACACCACATGTCGGTACAACTTGGTGATGAGGTCCCTGACTTCACGGCGGAGACCACACAAGGGACGATCCAGTTCCATGATTGGATTGGGGATGGCTGGGCCGTGCTGTTCTCGCACCCCAAGGACTTCACTCCGGTCTGCACGACCGAGCTGGGCGCCGTGGCAGCCCTCGAGCCGGAGTTCAAGAAGCGCAACTGCAAGATCGTCGGCCTGAGTGTCGACTCGGTCGGTGACCATACCGAGTGGTCCAAGGACATCGAGGAGGCCACGGGGCACGCAGTCGGTTATCCACTCATCGGAGACACCGATCTGGCGATTGCCAAACTCTTTGGCATGCTCCCAGCCAGCGCGTCCGGCAGCGCCGGCGTACGGACAGCCGCCGACAACGCCACCGTACGCAAGCTGTTCATTATCGGGCCGGACAAGAAGGTCAAGCTCACCCTCACCTATCCCATGACCACGGGCCGCAACTTCCATGAAGTGCTTCGTGTTCTGGACTCGATCCAGCTGACGGCCAACCACAAGGTCGCGACCCCGGCCAACTGGAATCAGGGTGAGGACGTGATCATCGTGCCTTCGGTTTCCAACGAGGAAGCCGAACAGAAGTATCCCCAGGGATGGAGCTCTCCCAAGCCATACTTACGCATCGTATCCCAGCCTGAGTAGGGGAGCGAAGACCATTTTTCTTCGAGAAGGAAGATCTCTATGAGCACGCCAGCCTTTCTGCAGGGGATTCTGGGACACGAGCGCGGACTCTTCTGCAATGTCGTAGGAGCGGTCCTCGAGGAAGGCCGGGGGCAGCGGGCCGACCCCAAGGCCCGCAGCGCCGAAGAAATCATCGAACATTTGATCGGGCACAACCAGGATCTGATCGAGCTTCTGGACGACGGCGTGATTCATCATCGCATGCAGGTGCCCTTCGAGACGATCGAGGGAGCGGTCGCGACACTGGACCAGACGTTTGGCGAGATCATCGATCGGCTTGGCCGTACGGATGAGGAGAGCTGGATGAGTCCGGCGAAGTTCCTTTTCGGGGAGCAGTTGATCATGGAGGGGCCCCGAATGCAGCTTGCCTGGGGCCTCTTCTTGGACTCTGTGCACCACCGCGGGCAGCTCAGCACCTATCTGCGGCCGATGGGCAGCAAAGTTCCCGCGATCTACGGCCCGTCCGCCGACGATCAGGGGGAGGGACACTAGTTCAGGGGGAGGGACACTAGTATCAGTGAAGTCGTGCGGACAGCGACCTTCTAGGGCAGCCTAAACACGAAGAGGGTGTTGCCGCCGCCCCGCTGCCGGATCTCCCGCGTCAAGCTCCGGTAGTTGACCCCCCCGCCAGCCGCGATGGCGATATACTGAACGCCGTCTACGCTGTAGCTCACCGGGTACCCTCCGGCACTAGAGTTGAGGATCTGCTCCCAGAGAATCTCACCGGTGTCGGCGTCGAAGGCCCGGAAACGCCTTGCGTCGTCGGTGACGAAAACCAACCCGCCGCCCGTGGTCAGCACCGATCCGCCGATCCCGGCCCTTTGCCGATGCTCCCAACGAGTCCGCCCCGTGGCCACGTCCACCGCCGTGAACTGACCCACCTGCTCGTCGGAGTTCGGCACGTGCACGCGCTGGTAGGTCGCTGAGGCGTGGTAGTCGCCGATCTCGTGGTCCACCGGATTTAGCGCGTAGTTCATACACGTGTTGTTGTTGGGCACGTAAAGGGCGTTCGTCTGGGGGCTGTAGGCGACCGCCTGCCAGTTGATGCCGCCCCCGCCGAGGGACGGACAGACGAAAACCGTGTCCTGGATCGCCGAAAGCTTGATGGCTGGATTCGCGATTCCCTTCCGCCCCTCCACATCGACACCCACGATGACGTTCTGGTAGTTCGTCTCTCGCGCCCAGAGGAAGTCCCCAGTGGCGGCGTCGAGTGTCCAGACAATGCCCGGCTTGCCCGGAACACCGGTGACCACCTTGCGTCGCCCGCCCGGCGTGATGTCGGGATTCAGCCATGCCACGGCGTCCGGGTCGGGCGCCACCTCGGTCTCTACCAGGATGCGCTCGAAGGGGTGGTCCAGATCCCAATCGTCTCCAGGGAGATGTTGGAAGTACCACACGATCTCGCCGGTGTCGGCGTTCAGGGCCAGCGTCGAGTTGGTGTAGAGGACGTCACCACCTTGTGTGTCCCGCTGGACCGATCCCCACGGAATCGGCACCGCAACGCCGACATAGATCAGGTTCAGGTCCGGATCGTAGCTTGGGGCGATCCATGCGGAGCCTCCGCGGCGTTGCTCGTCTGGAAGAGCCCCCCAGGTTTCGCTTCCGGGCTCCCCCTGCTTGGGGATCGTATGCGTGCGCCACAGCTCCTCGCCCGTCTCCACGTCATGGGCCGAGATCCAGCAACTCGTGTTGATGTAATAGCAGCCGGACATACCCGCGACGATCATACCGTTGAAGACCTGGGGCCCACCGGAGTAGTGCTGTCCGATGGTCCAATCCCCGACCTGATGCTCCCAAACCACCTCTCCTGTACGAGCGTCGAGTGCGACCAGATAGGCGTCGTGGGTGGCGATGATGAGATGGTCGCCGTACAGCACCGCGTTGCGGTTGGCGCATGCCAGGCTCGCCGCATGATCCACCCGCTCGCGGCGGTATTCCCAAATTCGCGTTCCGTCCCGCGCGTCCACCGCTTCGATGAAGTCGCACGCCTGAGGCAGGAACATGACACCGTCGTGTATCAAGGGGGTCGTCTCCTGCAATCCGCCCGCCATGGTCCACGCCCACGCCAGGCGGAGGCTGCCCACGTTCGACGTATTGATCTGGTCGAGCGGACTGTACCCCCAGTGGCTGTAGTTTCGCCGCCACATCAGCCACTCTCCGTCCGGCGGGTTGAGCAGCATGGCTTCGGTCACGGGCGTGTAGTCGTCAATGAGCGATTGAGCCTGGGCGACGGAGCATGCGCTGAAAACGCCGATGAAAACACCGATGCCGCAGGCGACGACACGAGACGTGACGGTGCGATTCGCACCGCGGCGTGTCGGGGGGCGATGAAACATGGTCACTTGGCTTGACTCCTCGTCCACGCGCCTACAAGACCTGTGCTTCACGCATCACGGCTTCGCACTTCCGGCGGATTTCGGTGGCGACCTGGAATGGATCACCCCTCACGAACTCCGCACGAAACAACTCTACCGATAACGCTCCGTTGTACTCCTTTTCGGACAACTTCTGAAGGATGCGCACCACTGGTGCGATGCCGTCGCCGGGAATCAACCTGTAGTCATTGTTCGTCAGTTCGCGGGGAGCATCGAGCAGGTCCTGGAAGTGCGCGTGGGCGAGCTCGCCGGGCTCGAGCAGGTCCAGATCCTGAAACTTGCTCAGTCCCGACCAGAAGTGGAAAAAGTCGATCATCGGTCGGACATTGGGATGCGCCGCCTCGCGAATCGCGCTGAGCGCCGACGTCAACGTCGCGAGGTGGGTCGACGTGCGGAGGAATTCGATCATCGCCGTGAGGTTGTACTCTCTCGCGATCTCTCCCGCCTCGCGGATGCAGTCCGGGGCTGCTGCGAAATCCTCGGCGGTGACTCTCCGGTTCGTGGTCGACGGGGAGTAGATCTTCTCCAGTCCAAGACTGGCAAATTGCTCGCAGCGCCTTCTCCACGTCTCCAGGGATGTTTCCCTCGCCGGACCGGGGATCCAGAGATCCGGCAGGACCGCGGCGGCGCACACCGGCGTGAGCCCCAGATCGTTCATAAGGCTTCTTGCGCCGGCCAACGTATCGTCCCGGAGGAACCCGTCGAGCATGCGGTCGTTCAGCTCGACGTACTCGATTCCGGCTCTCGCCCAACCCTCGAGCGATCCGCGGAAGCCGGCCGCCCGGGAGGTATTCTGGTGAATACTGAGCAGCATCTTACCCGCGGGAGCGGTCTGGGCGTGCAGCGACGGTGCCAGCGGCGCCTTCACCGTCGGCGTCAGAGGCGCGGGCTCCAACCGCGCCAGAGGCGCCGCCAAAGAAGCCAGAACGAAGGTTCGTCGAGTCAGCATCAGCCTACTGTATCGTCAATCGCGGGTCGCCGCCACAGGGTGGCTGCTACCGTCCGATCGACGACTCCTCGGCCAGCCTGATCGTCTCCGCCGCATCCACCTCGAGGATGTATCCGGCGGCGACGTTCGCCATGGCGACTTCTCTCACCGCCGCGACGTAGCTGTCGTGGCTCGGGTACAGCCTGGCCAGCGTGGCCGCATCGAACGGGTCGTGTGCGCCGTAGAGACGGCAGAACCCCTGCCCGGTGTTTTGGCCCGCGTTCAGCGCGGTCGGCACCGCATGGGCAGCGAGTCGGATGCCCCCGGTCGCATTGCCTTCGGCATCCCGGACGAACACGGCGGGCGGCCCGATCGATTCGGCGTCCATCGGCGATGCCGTCGGCGGTGCCCCACGCCCCTCGATCCAGCGAACCATGTGGTCATACGCGGCATTCATCACATAACGGAACGGCACACGGCTGTACTCCGGCCGGTCGCAGCGCCCGCTGAGCTCCCCGGCGGCCGGGATCCCTGCGAGTGCTTCGGCCTCGGTCTGCCCGTTCATCACCCCCCGCACCTTGGCTGATTCGACGGCGAAGATGATGTCGACGTGCGACGAGCCGGCGACCTCCCAGGTCCGGAAATGGTCGGTGTCGGGCTGGCGGGTCGAGACCTGGCGACCCATGTCGGTCTCGGCCAGCAGTTTCCAGACCTTCACGTCGTCGAGGTCATCGCGGATGCGTCCACCGCCCCCGTGGACCACGACACCGTCGAAGACGGGGTCGATCAGATGAACGTTGTTGAGATAGGTGGCGAGCCGGCTCGCCGACTGTGAGTGCCCAGTAGCGATGACGTGCTCGACCTCCAGCCCGCCCATGACCACCGCGTTTGCGGACTCGCTCACCGCTCGGCCGACCGCGGCGAAGATGTCGTAGGACAGATCGTCCCGCTCGACCATGCCACCGTGTGTGACATCGAGAGATCCGTAGCGCTCGGGGCTCCACTCCCTGAGCGCATCGACGCCGACCCGCTGGGCCGAGACGCCGACCCAAGCATACCCGGCACGTACGAAGTGCGGCCACGACTGGAACCAGTCGATGTCGAGATCCTGACCGGCGGTCACGTTGTTCCACTCCACGACCACCGTGCCGTTGAACGCGGCGTTCGATAAGGGACGTCTGACCACGAACCGCGTCTTGTAAGGATGTCCGCCGTCGACCACATCAGCGGTTTCCATGCCCGACCGCGTGTACCGGTTCGCCGTCCCCTCGATGAAGAACTCCTCCTGGACATACCCCAGAGGACCGAGGTCGACCGCCGCCGGGGAGAAGATGAAGCCGTGCGCCGGATCGCCGAGCGGCGAGGTCGCCGGGATCGGACCGGTGATGGTTGGCATCGGGTCTACGTTCTGCGCCGACACGGTCGCCACCGGCGCGAAAAAGCTCACCGTGGTCAGCATCAGGACAGCTGCGAAACGGATCGGGCCGCCAGTCGGGCTGCCGGTTGGGCCGTTAGGGCGTTCGGTCTGCGTATTGCTGCTCATGAGCTGCCTCCCTCGGGTCAACCTGTCCTGGGTGTCTGCAGCACCCTCCTCTTCATCGGCGGACGGATAAGCAGCTTGGGAAAGGTCATCACGGGACGCAAGACGGGGTTCGGCTCGAGCTTACGCGTCGGCGTCCGCCGCCAAGGGCGGGGCTCCAGCTTGTTCGTCGGCCTCTGCCGCCAAGGGCGGGGCTCCAGCTAGTTCGCCGGCCTCTGCCGTGAACGGTGCGGCTCCGGCCTGGCCACCTAACTCCGTGGTCATCGGGTCCGTCAGGCCCCGGCTCACCGCCTCCATGAACGCCTCCCCGTACCGTTCGAGCTTCAGCGGTCCAACGCCGGAGACGGCCAAGAACTCCTGGGGTGTGGATGGACGTGCTTCGGCCATGGCACGGAGGGTCTTGTCGCTGAATACGATGTAGGCCGGCACACTCTGCCGGTCCGCAATCGATTTACGGAGCTCTCGTAGGGTCTGAAACAGGGCCTCCCCTTCCTCGGAGAGCGGCCCGGGCTCCGCGACTCGGTCGTAGGACTTCGGTGATCGCCGTCTGGGGCTTGCCAGGGCGACGGCCGTCATGCCCTCCGCAGCCAAGTCCTCGGTCTTTACTCCCGTGCACCAATCACAGGACGTGCCGCACGCGTCGATCTCTTCGCCGAAGTGGCCGAGTATCTTCTTGTGCCGGCACCCGCCCCCGTCCACCAGACGGAAGAGAGACTTGGTCGCCTCGACTTTCGTCCAGTAGAGATCGGGGTCGTCGATGTCGCTCCGGAACCGCTCCTGGAGTTTCACGTCGGCCCACGAATAGAAGAGGAAGCAGTCGCTGTCCAGACCGTCCCTGCCTGCGCGTCCCATCTCCTGATACCAGGATTCCACGTCCTTGGGCATGTCCCGGTGGATGACGAAGCGCACGTTGGATTTGTCGATCCCCATGCCGAAGGCGATGGTCGCGACGATCACGTCGGCGTCGTCCCTGGCGAATGCGTCCTGGTTCGCGGCTCTATCGCCGTCCTCCATTCCCGCGTGATAGGGCAGCGCCCGCACCCCCTGATCACGGAGGAAGCCGGCCATCTGATCGACCGCCTTCCGTGAGGCGCAATAGAGGATGCCGCTCTGCCCCTGACGCGCCCGGATCAGCCCCGCGATCTCGAGACGCGTGGGGCCGGTGCCCTTCTTCCTGCAATAGAGGTGCAGGTTGGGGCGGAAGAACGAACCCTTGAAACCGGCCGGCTTGTTCATATCGAGTTGCCGAATGATGTCGCGGGCCACGGCGTCCGTGGCGGTCGCTGTGAGCGCCAGCACGGGCACATCGGTCAGCTCGTCCCGGAGCCGCTGCAGTCGCCGGTACGACGGCCGGAAGTCATGGCCCCACTGGCTGATGCAGTGGGCTTCGTCCACCACGAGCAGCGAGATCGGCCAGTTGCCGGCCTCTCGGCTCAGCCGGCCGTCGAGCCCCTCCGGGGCCAGGTAGACGAGCTCGTACTCTCCGGCTCTGAGCGCTTGGAGCCTCCGCTCCCGCTCGCCCGGCTCCAGCGACGAGTTGATCGCCGTCGCGCGAAAGCCCAGCTCGTTGAGCGCGTCGACCTGGTCCTTCATGAGGGAGATCAGTGGAGACACCACGAGCACCGTGCCGTCCAGCAGGCGGGCCGGCACCTGAAACGTCAGGGATTTGCCAGCCCCCGTGGGCATGAGCGCGATGCAGTCACGGCCTTCCATGACGGCTTCGATGACCTTTAGCTGGCCCGGGCGGAAGTCCTCGTAGCCGAATACGTCGCGAAGAACGCCGAGGGGTGTGGCGGTCGGGCCGGGGGCGATCGGAGGCTCCATGTCTAGAAGGCCGTTGAAGGAGGACAGTGGGCCGCGTTGCCACCGCACGGGATGCGAGCCCCAACGTACTCGAATGTGCCGGGCGGGGAGAGGGCCGGGTGGGCCGGATTTCTTGCGGTCGCTCGTCCCCTCACGGAATTCGAGCGACCCAGATGAGGTGCCGGGCGCCCTTCCCGCCGTGCGCCCGTACGGGGACCTCGTCTACCTCGAAACCCGCCGCAACAAGGCGTTTGGTGAAAGCACGGTCCGAACCCGCCGACCACACCCCGAGCACGCCCTTAGGCCGGAGTGCCCGGTACGTAACGTTCAGCCCGGCCTTCGAGTAGAGCCAGTCATTACTCTTCTGCGTCAATCCCTCCGGGCCGTTGTCGACGTCCAACAAGATGGCGTCGAACGACGGCCCCCCCGCCCTCAGAAGGAGGGAGACATCCACCTCCTCTACGGTGACCCGTTCATCCCGGAGGGGATGACCGGCGTGCTCGCCGACGGCCCCCCGGTTCCACTCCACCACACCAGGTACCAACTCGGCCACCACGACCTCCGCGTCTGGCCCGAGGTGGCGCAGTGCTGCGGCCAGCGTGAAACCGACACCAAGGCCGCCGATCAGCACTCGGGGCTGTACACGTGAGGCGACCTCGGGGCAGGTGAGGTCCGCCAGCGCGTCCGCCGACCCGTGGGTTCGAGTGCTCATGAGGTCCTGGCCGCCCACAACTTTGATCAGGAAGTCATCGCCGTGTTGATAGAGGGCGAGCTCGCCCGAGTCGTTCGGTATCGGCGCGGTCTCGAGCAATCTCAAACGGGTGTTGGACATGTCAGGGGAAACCCGGCTCCCGAGGGTGGACGGCTTCACTGCGCCCGCCGCAGATAATAACCCGATTTGTGAAGTCCCCGTCCACCATTGAGGCCGGGGCCGAGGCGTAGGCCGGGCTCTGGCCCGACGTCTGACCTTCCTCCATCTTGCCAAACGGCTCCGCTTCCGCGGGTCCTTCTCCCGGAGAGGTTCCCTGGAGAGGCTTCGAACCGAGAGAGTGCCCATTGTCCAATCTCAGCCCGTCCGAGACCGAAGGCTCCCTGAGCAGGCGTGCCTGGATTTCACGCGTGTTGGTGGAGTCGATCCTCGTGGTCGGGAGTATTCTCTTGGCCCTCGCGCTCGACGAATGGAACGAGGGTCAGGATTACCAGGACCTCGCGACCCTCTCGCTGGTCAACTTCGAGCGGGAAATCCAGCAGAACCGTCTCCGTCTGGAAGGCGTCACCCCGTTCCATGTCGGACTCCGGGACGTCCTGGCCAATATGGACGCCGGTGGTGCGGACGTGTCCACGACCATGGTTCGAAACATCCTGGATAGTTTTCAACCCGCCCTTCTGGTCAGCACCGCGTGGGAAACGGCGGTCGCTACCGGCGCTTTGGGGTACATGGACTACGATGTTGTTGCCGGCCTCTCCCGTACCTATAACCTGCAGGAGCGGCTCACCACCCTGAGCCGGTCCGGGATGAATGACCTTCTCATGGGGGGGTTCCGAAGCGGGGAAGCCGACTTGCTGATCTACACGGCCAACCGCTACGGGCGGGAGTTGACCGAGGCGGAGCAAGACCTGCAGGTGGTCTACGACCTGGTGTTGGGCCTCATCGCGGAAACCATCGGAGAGAGCCCGGATACCACGGCGGTCGTCGACTCGCCCTAGCCGTCGACTCACCGAGTGTGGCGAAGTTGCGCCACACCGCCCCAGGAGGCTCGCGCCTCAGTTCAGTGGATAACCCTCATCCCCGGGCAACATTCCGTCGATAGGAATGACCTTGAGATCGGGGCCCACCTCCGACACGGGTACGAAACCGATGGATCCGGGAATGACCGTGACCAGATCACGGAGCATATCAGTGCTGAACACGATCTTGGGCCCCGACGCCACTTCGCTACGAAACATCTTGCTGATCCAGTACTGGCGGTAGCGATCTTCGGTCATGCCATAAATCTCGGACAAGATCAAGTCGCGCTCGGGTGCGATCGCGGCCCTCACGAGGAGCGTGATCCGCGAGCGATCCGGCCAATGCTGCTGTTCCGCCAGGAAGATGCTCTTGAGCTGGTCGAACGACAGCCCATCGATGGTGACCTCCGGATGGACCACGATGGCCACGGCCTCCGCCCCCTCGGTCTGTGCATCGACCGAGGACACCATCGGGCCTGCCGCCGCGATCATGACGAGAGCCAGGACGGTTGACCGCACGATGTCCACCCCCTTCAAAAGCCCGACAGGACGAAGCTGGCTTGTGTGTAGAGACTGTTGAATGCTCCCAGCCCCTCGAACCGCTCCCAACGATACTCCAACCGTAGGGCCAGGAAAACTCCGGGATCATAACGGATTCCGGCCACGACCCCGTCGTAGTTCAGGTTCAGGGGCTCGAAAACTTCGTCGCCGTTGGGTACGATGACCTGCTCGACCCTGGCGTAGGGTTTTATCGACCTGAACGCGCCCGACATCCGGTACCCGATCTGGACGTAGTATCCATCAGAGCCCGGGAAACTTCCGGAGCCGGTCATGGGGTCATGGGTCACGTGAGCGTATTCGGCGAGGATCTCGGGTGCGTCCCGATCCAACGCGGCGTGCACCGAGTAGATCCGTTCTCTGGTATCGGTCAGGTCGGGTGCCAGGAGCTGGTCGGTGTAGAAGGTCGCGCCGATCTCCAAGCCGACGATCGCGATCGGTCGTGATCGGACCCGCGCCACCCAAGCACGATGGTCGTTGATATCCCCGGCGTCCCCTGCCCGCGCGATGTTCTCGGCTCTCCCGTTGCCGATCCCCACCTTATAACCGAGCCCCAGTGAAGAGCCGGGTAATCCGCCCTCGGCGATGACACCCACGAAGTGAGTGGGAATGAAGCGGCTCCCGAACTTGATCATCTCGGGCCGCGCGACGGACGTCTGCAGCCAGGACCCATGGTGGAACGCCGCGTTCCAATAACCTATCGGCGTGTGGAACCGACCCACAGCGATCTTGAATTCATCGGCGAAATCGTATCGAATGAGGGCACGCTCGACCTCGATCGAATATCCATTGTCCTTGCCCGTGAGCGAGACCTCACCGAAAAACGTGAACCGCTCGTCGAGGTCGGCAATCACATGGCCCACCATCTGCCCCATTCGGAACCCCTCTTTCAGGTCCCGTTCGGTGACCAGGTAGTTGAAGTCTCCGAACCCCATGGCCCGGATATTCGAGTCATCGGGAACCTGGCCCGCGAGCCCAACGGCGGGCGCGAGGACCGCGACCAATATGCCTAACCAGGATCCACGCATCACTTGGGCTCTCTGCATCTGCTGGTGTCGTCTCGGTTGGCTGATCTGAGCCGTCTGGGCGTCATACCCATGGACATACCCGTGGACCGGGTCTCGGCCCGGGGCCCACGCTACCTCACCGCCCCCGCCTTAGCAACATTTCTGGCATCCGCAACGCGGCCCCACAGCGCGGACCACTGTGCTCCTTCAACCGCCTTCTGGCCCTCAGTCGGCGAAACGATTTACGCGCCAACGTCGCTTCCCGTCCCAGTCGGCCCATCCCTGGTCTTTGGCGTCACGCTTACCTATGAGCCGCGTGCGGTTGAACCGTGGGCGAGGGAGGTCTCGCGGAACGCCGAAGAGGAACTTCGCTCCCCGTGCCACTCCGTGGGCGCTCACGCCGATACCTTGATACTTCAGGGGGTCGGTGAATTCGTAGAATCCCAGCTCGGTCCAATCGTCCCCGTCGACCGAGCCCCAGGCGCGGGCCCGGCGCCCCGCTCGACTGATCCTGAGCTTGACGTACGAGAGAGTGTCCGCGTCGAACAACCCCCCGGGACCGAGCCTTTTCTCCTCCGATATCGTGGTCCCCCCGGCCGCACCGCGGTACTGGATGCGGATCCCATGGTGCTCCCCAATGCGGAAAACGCCAAAATATGGAGAGTCCCTTGCGAGAGAGGATCGGGCCACCACGCCGCCTTTGACCCAATCTTCGACCTTGGAGTTCGGACCGGAGATGTAGAACGTGTACTCATTGTCTATTTGGGCGGAGCAGTCCCGATAGTGGTACAGAAAGCTGTCGCGCTTGCCCCAAATGTCTCCGGATCTCGCCCAGACACCACACACTTCGCCCGCCTCCGTGACGGATGGCGTGTGGCCCCCCAGAGCCTGGAAAGGGAAACCCGTACTTCGGCGGGTTCTCGACCACGGGTCCACACGAGTGTTCACGTGGTCGGTCGCAATGTGGTGGCAGTCGTGATCGATAGCGGAGCGCCATCGTTCCCTACCGTTGACGTAGTATGCGCGAGAGACCAGGCCCGCCTCACGGACGCTTTTCGCGAACCGCACATTCTTGCCGTTCATATTGTAGAAGACGATGTGCTCCTCCCCCGGGACGTGGCCGGCGTTGGAAACGGAGGTCGAGAGGAAAGCCACCCGGCTGTTCGCTGTACCGGCGTTGGCGTACGTGGTCAGGTGGTCCTTCCCCCCGGTGAACACGAAGAGGAACTTCCCCCTCAGTGCCTTCAACGTCGGCCAGCCCCCGGCGGCGACTGCCTCCTGGAGTGATCCAGCTCCCCGCTTACGAGCCAGCAAATCTCCTGGTCGGTAGATGTGGTCTACGCCTAATGCGTCCACGAGAAGCTTGTCGAGGGCGGCAGCCGAGTGCGAAGCCGACGCCGTTTTGTGGAAAGGCTCCTTGATGTCCAGAAAGACCGTGATCACCTCGTGCCGCGGTATCGCTCGCTGAATCCCGCAGCAGATCTGTAGGAATCCGCTGAGGCGGTCTACCGTGGTGTCGGGGTCGATTATCGGCAGGTGGTAGACGTACCAGTCCTTCTTCAGGGCATCCCGTAATGGCTTACCGCGGTGGAGGTCGATCTCGAGCGACCGAATTCTCCAGTAGACCACCTGGTCAAAGATCCCCTCGAACCGCTGGAAGGTATTGTGACTCGACGTCTGTCGAACCTCGTTGTAGCGCAGATCCTCGTATGACATGGTTTGGCCCCCCGGCCCAGAACCGATCGACAATTCGGCGGTCACAGGATAGCGGGCTCCCCCTCTTCTTGCGCGGTCTCCTGCTCGAACTCACTATGCTCCGAATGGACAAGGCACCCAAAAGTTGTGTCAAAGCCCCATCCTTAATGGAGGCCCTCATGTCGTTCTCCGATTCCTCGACACGTGTGATTCCCTTCGCCGTCGCCCTGACGTTGCTCGCGGGATGCGGCGGGATGGCCGATGATGAAATGGCCATGGCAGCGTCGGCTGACATGCCATCATTCACCGCTATTTCATCTGGTTTCATGTTGCCGCCACCCGGCATCACCGGCACGCCGGCGGACAACATCACTGACCCGGCGCTGAGGAACCTCCCGAACCCCAATCCGACCGTGATCACGAACTTTGGCCCCCTGCCCGAGGGCCGCGAATGGGGGGCGACGGCGGGCGCCGATATCGGACCGGATGGGCACGTGTGGGTCTATGACCGGTGCGGCGAGGCCTTCGGCCCCGCCTGCGACACCAATCTCGTCGATCCGATCCTGAAATACGACCGGAACACAGGGGAGCTGTTGGCCAGCTTCGGTGCGGGCGTGTTCGTCACCCCCCACGGAATTCACGTGGACGATGACGGAAACGTCTGGGTGACCGACTTCGCGGGGAACGAGGCCGGTACGAAGGGCCATCAGGTGATCAAGTTCAGCCCGGAGGGCGACATCCTGATGCGGCTGGGCGAGGCCGGGGTGCCGGGAAGTGGTCCGGGCCAACTCAACCAGCCGAACGATGTGATCACAACACCGGAGGGCATCATCTTCGTCGCGGACGGGCACAACGGACAGAGTCAGAACCCTGGTGAGGGCTCCACCGGACGGATCCTGAAATACACGCCCGACGGCGAGTTCATCATGGAATGGGGAGAGATCGGCATCGGTCCTGGGGAGTTCCGGACGCCTCACGCCTTGGAGCTCGACTCGCAAGGCCGCCTGTTCGTGGCCGACCGGGGCAACCACCGCATCCAGATCTTCGATCAGGATGGCAACTACCTCGATTCGTACTACCAGTTCAGCCGGATCAGCGGCTTGTTCATTACCGACGATGATATGCTCTACGCGATCGACTCCGAAACGTCGGGGGGGAACCATCCTGGCTGGGTTACTGGCATCCGGATCGGTAGCGCCCACGCCGACGTAGTCACCGCGTTCATCCCAGGCCACGCAACCTCTGACGGCCGGGCCTGGAACACGGCGGGTGAAGGGGTAGCGGTCGACGCCGACGGAAACGTGTTTGGAGCGGAGGGACCGGGGTCGCGGCCCGCCGTTGATGGGGGGCTGACGAAGTACGTCCGGCAGTAGTCGCTGACTCGAATCACGGTAGGCATATCGTCGTACGTATATGTACGATCCAAAAATACGTACGCGCGGTGATTCGTAATTACGCGAACGAGCGCTAGGTGAGCCGCCTGCCGATCGTCGGTGTGATGGGATCGGGTAGCCGACCCTATTTGGAGCGCGCCTCGGCTTTGGGCCGCTGGTTGGCAGAGAGTGGAGTTCATCTGCTGACCGGCGGCGGCGGCGGTGTAATGGCGGCCGTCAGTCAGTCTTTTTATGACGTGCCC
>JADFNK010000027.1 GCA_022563405.1 Gemmatimonadota bacterium
TGGGAGTTGTGATGGACCCAGTTCGGGCGACCGGGGGAGACGCCTACGTAGGGATACTTGAGGCGGCTAATCGCCGCTCGGTCCCCTGGCTCGAAGCGCGGAGGGACGTGTCGATCATGTTGGATGGGGTGGAGGTGTTGGTCTTACACCCTGACGGTCCGGCATCCGCCTCGAATGGCGGGACGGATTCGAACGCGCAATCCGTCGTTCTTTTGGTCCGGTATGGGGAGTTTGAGGCACTCTTGACCGGTGACGCGCCGGTCGAAGTGGAGGAGGCCATCCTCGACGATCTTCCGACGGACCTCGAGGTCTTGAAGGTCGGTCATCATGGGTCGAACACCTCGACCTCCCCTTTGCTTCTCGCGAAAACCTCGCCAGAGCTGGCCGTGATCTCGGTCGGCGCGAGGAACCGCTACGGCCATCCCCACACCGACGTCGTGAATCGTATTATCGAGTCGGGCGCCCGCGTCCTCCGCACGGACCTGAGCGGCAACATCGTGATAAGGGCCCGGCGCAGCGGACTCCACGAGGTTCGGACCGAGTGGTGAGACCGGGCCTCTTTCGTCGGAGGAAACGGACGGGTAACCGGGAGAGCGGTGTCTTTGACCTCCGGATGGCGTCGGCTATGTTTTTCTGCGGAAGAGCTTCCGCGGAGTCCACCTCCAGCCATGGCGCCATGACGAACAACAGTGTTGTCACACTAGAGAGACATATCGTCGAGGAGGAACGGAGTCGCCCGGAGGCGACCGGCGCCTTCAGCAATATTCTCTACTCCCTGACCCTCGCCGCGAAAATCATCTCCCGGGAGGTGAATAAGGCCGGCATCGTGGACCTTCTCGGGGGCACCGGAGGCATGAACGTCCAGGGAGAACGTGTTCAGAAGCTCGATCTCTATGCACAGGACGTGATCTACCGGGCGATGGATCATACGGGTGCGCTTTGTTGCATGGTCTCCGAGGAGTCCGAGGAAGTCATCCCCATTCCTGAGCGTTTTCCGAAGGGGAAGTACGTCTTGATCTTCGATCCGTTGGACGGCTCTTCGAACATCGACGTCAATGTTTCGATCGGCACCATCTTTTCGGTTCATAGGAAGATTACCGATGGCGAGGACGGCACGGTCGAAGATTGCCTTCAGGCGGGGTGCAAACAGGTCGCAGCGGGATATGTGCTCTATGGATCGTCGACCATGCTCGTGTATACGAGTGGGCAGGGCGTGCACGGGTTTACACTCGACCCCTCGATCGGTGAATTTCTGCTGAGCCACCGTGACCTTGTCATTCCCGACCCCCCGAGTCGGATGTACTCGGTCAACGAGGCCTATTATCCTCGCTGGTCCAGGGGGCAGCAGAGGCTCATGCAGCATTTGAAGGGGCTCGATGGTGAAGCGACGGTCTCCTACAGCTCACGCTACATCGGCTCCTTGGTGGCGGATTTTCACCGCACTCTTCTCAAAGGCGGGATCTTCATGTATCCAGCGGACTCCAAGAGTCCGCATGGGAAGCTGCGACTCCTCTATGAGGCCGCACCCATGGCTATGATTTGCGAGCAAGCAGGGGGGCGAGCATCGGACGGAGGAACCCGAATACTGGACCTCATTCCGGAGGCCATTCACCAACGGACGCCGCTCTACATCGGGTCTTCTGAAATCGTTGCAATGGCGGAGGATTTTCTGGCCGAAGACGTCTAGAAAGTCGCTGCCGAGGACCTCTAGAAAGTCGTTACAAGCGCTTGAAACCGGCCCTTGAAAGTGGTGACTAGCACTCGATAGGGTGGTTCCCGGGCAGGTAGCCCATGTCGAGATCGACGAGGGGCGCGGCATAGTTACCCGAGAAACACGCGTCGCAGAAGGAGCCGTTGTCCGAGACGACGGAGAGCATGCCGTCCAGTGACAGATACCCCAGGGAATCGACCCCGAGTTCGGCTGCGATCTCGTCCGGGGAAAGTCTCGAGCCGATGAGCTCCTCACTGCTGGGCATGTCGATGCCGTAGAAGCAGGGGAACCGGACCGGTGGGCTGGCGATACGGAAGTGGACCTCTTTGGCGCCTGCTTTCCGGATGAACTTGACCAGACTCCGGACCGTGGTTCCACGTACGAGCGAGTCATCGACCACAATGATACGCCGTCCCTCCAGGACTTCCCGCACGGGGTTGTACTTCATCCGGGCGCCGAAGTCGCGATCGGCCTGTGAAGGTTGGATGAAGGTTCGCCCGACGTAATGGTTTCGGAGGAGCCCCAGCTCAAAGGGGATCCCGCTCCGCTCACTGTATCCGAGTGCGGCCGAGTTGGCGCTGTCCGGTACGGCCACGACGGCATCGGCCTCGACCGGGTGCTCCTCGGCAAGTCGGCGTCCGAATCCACGGCGTGCGCCGTCCACGGAGATGTCCCAAAGATGTGAGTCCGGCCGAGCGAAGTAGACGAGCTCGAAGATGCACGGGGCGGCCGACTCGGCCGTAGCGAGCTCCGGGAGGTTTTGGAGCGCCCCGCCCTCGATCCTGAGGACCTCCCCTCGCTCGATGTTCCGGACGAACTCCGCGCCTAGGATGTCCAGTGCACAGGTCTCGCTTGCGAGCACGTGTCCCTCTTCCAGCCTGCCCAGAACGAGAGGGCGGTACCCTCTCGGATCACATATGGCGTACATCACCTCACCGACTGTAAGGGCAATCGAGAAAGCGCCTTCCACCTGACGGAAAGCATCGACGATCTGTCCGTCGATGGTCTTCTCGCGAGATCGGGCGATCAGGTGAACGATCACCTCCGAATCGGATGTGGTCTGGAAGATCGCTCCCTCCCCCACGAGCTGCTTCTTGAGGTCGTGGGCGTTCGTGAGGTTGCCGTTGTGGGCCACCGCCAGATCGCCTTCGGCGTACCGCACGACGATCGGTTGTGCGTTCACCACCGCACTTCCACCGGCGGTGGAGTATCGCACATGCCCTACCGCCGTACGCCCCGGAAGGCCTTTCAAGACATCGGCGCTGAAGACGTCCGCAACCAATCCTGCGCCCTTGTGAAGCCGCGCCTCTCCGTCGGCGAGCGCACAGATACCGGCCGATTCCTGGCCGCGATGTTGGAGGGAGTACAATCCGAGGAACGCCAGTTGCGCGGCGTCATCGATGCCACTCAAGCCGACGATGCCGCACTCCTCGTGGGGCCCTTCGTCGAGTTGGGAGGCTGAAACGTCGACGGGCCCCTGATGTGTCTGGGGGAAGGGCTTCGAGGTCACGATGGTCTGGCTCCGTCCATCAGGTTGGGGATCGCGCGGAAGTACAGCTCGGCGAGGATTTCGACATCGGCCTCGAGGGTCGTCGCTCGCCCGTCGATCCTGAAACCCTCATCCGAAGGGACCACTTTTCCTATCGTGCGGCAGGGCACGCCATGGCGCTTGGCGAAAACCAGAGCCTCGCCCGCGGATCGTGGGTCACACGAGATCACCACACGGCCCTGGGCCTCACCGAAAAGGAGGGGAAGGACCGGGACCGCGTCCTGAAGCGTGACCTCCACACCGAGTGGGTTTTCCCCTGAGCCAAGAGCGCTTTCTGCCAGCGCACACGCGAGACCTCCCTCCGACACATCGTGGGCGGAGTGGAGCAGCCCGTGTTGAATCATCGCCAATACCGCGTGCTGGAGCCCGCGTTCTCTGAGGAGATCGACCGAAGGTGGCTCTCCGGCCACGAGGCCCTCCATCACATAGAGGTACTCCGAGGCCCCCAACTCGTCCGTGTTGTCGCCGAGCAGGATGATCGTATCACCTACGTTCTGAAAGGCGTGGCGAGTGATGTGATCCACGTCTTCGATGACGCCGACCATGCCGATGACGGGCGTCGGGTAGATCGCCACCCCGTTCGTCTCGTTGTAAAACGACACGTTTCCGCCAGTGACCGGAGTCTCGAACAACTTACAGGCTTCGGCCATGGCTAGCACGGCTTCCCGGAACTGGTAGTAGATGTAAGGCTTGAGGGGGTTTCCGAAGTTCAGGTTGTTGGTCACGGCGGTTGGAAGTGCGCCGACGCAGACGAGGTTCCTCGCAGCTTCGGCCACGGCGGCCAGCGTGCCCGACCGCGGGTTCAGATAGACGTAACGGCCGTTGCAGTCGGTGGTCGCGGCGATAGCCCGGCGTGTGCCGCGAAGGCGCACGACGCCGGCGTCCCCCCCCGGTCGCACCGCAGTGCCGGTTCTTACGGTCGTGTCGTACTGGCCATAGACCCAGCTCTTGGAGGCGATGTTGGGCGACCCCATCAACTTCAGGAACGCCGCCGACTGATCGGCATCGGCTTCGTTGAAGCGCGTCAGATCCGTGCACCGAAGCTCCCGAATTTCTTCGGACTCGACGCCCTCCCGCTCATACGTGGGGCAGCCCTCCGTCAGGGGCAGGGAGGGGATCTCCGCGACCACACGGTCCCCCTCGAGGACGCGGAACAGGCCGTCATCGGTGACGCGCCCGATCTCCTCGGCCTCGAGCTCCCACTTGGCCAGGATGTCGCGCACCTCGTTTTCACTCCCGGACTTTGCGACGACCAGCATACGCTCCTGGGATTCCGACAGGAGGATCTCGTAGGGGGTCATCCCGGGTTCCCTGACGGGCACGAGGTCCATGTCGATCTCCACGCCGTTGCCGGAACGGCCCGCCATCTCGGACGCGCTCGACGTGATCCCGGCGGCTCCCATATCCTGGATGCCCGTGATATGGCCGCTCTTGATGAGCTCCAGACTGGCCTCCAACAGCAGCTTCTCCGTAAAGGGGTCGCCCACCTGAACTTGCGGCCGACTGGCCTGGGAATCGTCGCTGAGCTCTGCGGAAGCGAACGTCGCTCCATGGATTCCATCTCGCCCGGTGCGTGCCCCCACCACCATGAGAGGGTTTCCGACTCCTTCCGCTTCGCCCTTGATGAGATCCTCGGCCTTCATGAGCCCGAGGCACATCGCGTTCACAATGGGATTTCCCTCGTAGCCGCGGTCGAAGAAAGTCTCCCCGCCGATGTTCGGGATGCCTACACAGTTTCCGTAGTCGCCGACCCCTTTCACTACGCCAGAGAAAAGGTAACGAACCCGTCCAGTGTCGAGATCCCCAAAACGAAGCGAGTCCAGGATGGCGATCGGCCGGGCACCCATCGTGAACACGTCACGAAGAATCCCGCCTACGCCGGTTGCCGCACCCTGGTAGGGTTCGACGGCGGAGGGATGGTTGTGTGATTCGATCTTGAACGCCAAAGCAAGGCCGTCGCCGATATCGATGACACCCGCGTTCTCGCCGGGTCCCTGAATCACCCAGGGTGCCACCGTGGGCAAGAGGCTGAGGAGACGCTTGGAGTTCTTGTAGCCGCAGTGCTCCGACCACATCGCGCTGAACACACCCAGTTCCGTGTAGGTGGGCTCCCTTCCCAGAATCTCGAGCACACGTTCGTACTCCGACGGCGACAGGCCGTGATCCTCCACCAGCTCCGGTGTGATGGGGGGGTCGCCTTCCCTCGGTGATACGCGTGATAAGGTCATGCTTCCGGCTTTGCCCGGGCTATCGGTCACAATTCGATGAATCCGTTATAAGGCTCTTGAGGAAGGTGCGTCGCCACCTATGTCGCCACCTATAAGGTGCGTCGGCACCTACAAGGTACTCGTGTGCCACCGGTCACACTGTTCCGAGGGGGGACAGGTGCGACAGGAGTGCCGTAAAGAGGCCGAGTCCGTCTACGGACCCGAGGATGGATTCCACCGCTCGTTCAGGGTGCGGCATCATACCCATGACGTTACCCGACTCATTGAGGATGCCGGCGATGGAGCGGGCCGAACCATTCGGGTTCGCACTGTCCACGGCTTTCCCTTCGGCATCGGTATACCGGAAGAGCACTCGGCCCTCGCCCTCCAGGCGGTCGAGCGTTTCATCGTCGGCGTGATAATTCCCCTCCGCGTGGGCGATCGGCATCCGGAGGATCTGTCCGGATTCGTACTCCTGCGTGAAGATCGAAGAGGTGTTTTCGACCCGAAGCAGAACGTCGCGGCTCGAGAAGAGCAGTGAGCGGTTTCTCAGGAGCGCCCCCGGCAGTAACCCGGATTCACAGAGCATCTGAAAACCGTTGCAAATACCCACAACCGGACCACCGGACTTCGCGAAGTCCTTTACCGCATCCATGATCGGGCTCATGGTCGCGATGGCGCCGGCCCGGAGGTAGTCCCCGTAAGAGAAACCACCGGGGAGCATGACCACCTCGACCTCACCCAGATCGACGTCTCGGTGCCAGAGGAATTCGGGTTCTCCTCCGATCAGTTGAACGCACTTGTAGAGGTCGTAATCACAGTTGGATCCCGGGAAGGTGACGATGGCCACCTTCATGCGGGCATACTCTCCTCGGCGGCCTCTCGAACATCGATCTCGAAGTCCTCCGTGACCGGGTTCGCAAGCAACCGCCGACACATGGCTTCCGCGCCCTCTCGGGCTTCCTCGCTGGAAGCGGCCTCCACGTTCACGTAGAGGAGTTTGCCGACACGCACGTCACGGACTTGTTCGTAGTCCAACGAGTGGAGGGCGTGTTGGATGGCCTTCCCCTCCGGGTCCAGCAGGCCCGGGCGCGGTGTCACTCGGATCTCGAGACGAAAACGACTCACGTTCCGCTCTCCATATCGTCAGGGTAAGTAGGTGCTGCGGGGCGCCGGTATTCACCAGGCGTCAAATCCCCGTAGTCGACGGGCCGTACCTCTACGTCCGCATCGTCGAAGCTGTGCGCCAGCGGATCGCGTTCAGGCAGACGTTCAAGGAGGCCGTGAATCACCGAGCCGAACAGCCCCCAGGCGGTATAAGCGAGGAACATGGGGAAGAAGAAGTATTCGGGGAACCTGATGGCCACGAGCACGTTCGCGAAGAGCCAAAGCGAGAACAGAATACCTTTTCCGGATCTGAAATTCAGCTTGGGGACAATCGCGTAGGGGATGTTGCTGAGCATCAAGGCGCCCAAGAGGATCAGCAGGATGCCCATGACGCGAGGCCAAGGCAGCATGTCCGCGAGGTACGTGTCAAAGAAGGCGGTTTGGCTGAACGGGTAAAATGTGGCCAGGATGATCCCGGGCGTCGGCGAAGGAAGCCCGTGGAAGTGCCGCTTGGCTTCTCCCTCTTGCTCCATGTTGAAGCGGGCCAACCGGACCACCACCGCCATCACGTAAAGGAACGGGAGTACCCAGTTCCAGTCCTCGGAGAAATACAGTGTGTACATGATGAAGGCGGGCGCGACCCCGAAGGAGATCGCGTCCACCAGCGAGTCCAACTCCTCACCGAATTTGGATCCCGTCCGTGTGAATCGGGCGACGCGGCCGTCCAGCAGGTCGGTGACGGCAGCCCACACGATGAACCACCCGGCCCACTCGAACTCGCCCCGGGTCGCGGCCACGATCGCATAGAACCCGAAGAACAGGTTCAACAATGTGAAGGCCGACGGCAGGATGATGACGCCCCTTCGAAGCCGCCGGATGGGCCGCATTCGATCGATCATATGGCCTCCGCCGGATCCTCAATACGTGCCAGAACCGTGGATCCACCGGCCACTTTGTCTCCCACCGCGCAGTCGAGATTCCAGTGGAGTGGAATGAACAGATCCACCCTCGATCCGAACCGAATGAGACCGATGCGCTCTCCCCGCTCGACGTGGTCGCCCCGCTCGGGGTAGGTGACGATCCGGCGGGCGATGAGCCCGGCGATCTGGCGGACCAACACCCGATGGCCCCGCACGTTCAATCCCAGGGAGGACTGTTCATTTTTTTCGCTGGCCTTCGGATGCCAGGCCACCGCGAATTCACCGGGGCGATATTCGCGGTGCGCCACTTCCCCCGAAACCGGTGCACGCTGCACGTGGACGTTGAATATGCTCAGAAAGATCGTGATGCGCCGGCACAGCCCGCCTACGAAGGAGGGTTCGTCCACTTCACGAATGTCGATGATCTTGCCGTCGCCGGGAGAAATAACCACGCCTTCGCCGGAAGGAATTTCACGCTCGGGGTCCCGAAAGAAATAGAACACGAACCCCGTCAGGAGGGTGAGCAGACTCGCCGGCACGATTGCCCAGGATCCTGAGATGGCCACCACGATCCATGTTAGCGCGGCAAGAATCATTGTGCCGAACATGAACGGGTACCCCTCACGGGCGAAGCGCATTCGGCGGTTACCCGAAACGCGGGGGTCGAAATTCATCGAGATCCGTTCCGGTCAGGCGCTTGAATATCTCCAGATATCGGTCCGTCGTTTCGCGTACGACGTGGTCGGGTAGATCGGGCGGCGGCGGGGACTTGTCCCAGTCGGTCAGGCCGTCCAGAAAATCCCGAACCGGCTGTTTGTCCAGAGACGGTTGGCCTTGGCCGGGTTCGTACAAGTCCGCCGGCCAGAAGCGGGAGGAGTCCGGTGTGAGCACCTCGTCGATCAAAAGAAGGCGCCCGTCCGCTTGATGCCCGAACTCGAACTTCGTGTCGGCAAGGATGATCCCGTGCTCTTTCGTGATCGCCGCGCCGTGCTCGTAGACGGTTAAGGAGAGGTCTCGAAGACGGTGCGCCTCCTCTCTGCCCAGGCGCTCCACGACGCTGGAAAAGGGAATGTTCTCGTCATGGCCTGTCTGGGCTTTGGTGGAGGGAGAAAAAATCGGGACCGGCAGTTTCTGACTCTCGACCAAACCCTCCGGAAGGGCTTCCCCCGCCAGCGTTCCCTCGGCTCGATACTCCTTCCAGGCCGAACCCGATACGTACCCCCGGACCACACACTCTACCAGCACCGGTTCCGTGCGGTAAACCAGCATGCTCCTACGTGCCCAGGCCCCCCGGGACTCTCTCAATGAGGGTACCTGATCAACGATCTCGTCCGGATCGCAGCTCAGTAGATGATGGTCGAGTACGCCATCCAGCGAGTCCAGCCACCACGCGGTGAGCTGCGTGAGGACCTCACCCTTGCGGGGGATGGGCTGGGGCAGGATCACATCGAACGCGCTCACGCGGTCGCTTGCGACCATCAGGAGTCGGCCGTCTCCGACATCGTAAACGTCGCGCACCTTCCCCCGGTGGAGGAGCGGTAGGGGCACTTGCGATTCCAGCACGGCTGTGGCGTCAGACTCGGACATCGGGTTCTCCAAGGCGTTCATTGGCACCGGCTTGCAGGCGCGCCAAGGCCGGCTCTACCCACTCGGCCAGGAAGCGGTCCACCTGTTGCGGAGCCCGCCCGACGAATCGCGCGGGATCGACGATCTCAACCAGTTGCTCCAGGTCCATGCCGAAGGCCTCATCGTCCGCGATCCGCTCCAGCAGGTCGGCGCGGCCCCCCTCGATTTTCATGCGGCCGGCGGAGGCCATGGCATGCTGCCGGATTCGCTCATGCAATTCCTGGCGGTCCCCTCCGGAGGCCGATGCGCGCATGAGGATCATCTCGGAAGCCATGAACGGAAGGTGCTCCTCCAGGTTCCTTCCGATCACCTGTGGGTGCACCACGAGCCCTGACGACACGTTTTCCACCAGGACCAGAATCCCATCCAACGTGAGGTATGAGTCCGGGATCGAGAGTCTCCGGTTGGCCGAATCATCCAGCGTGCGCTCGAGCCATTGCGTGGCGACCGTAAAGAGAGGGTCCTGGGCAAGAACGATCACATGGCGTGCCATGGCGCAGATACGCTCGGCTCGCATCGGGTTCCTCTTGTAGGGCATGGCTGACGAGCCGATCTGTTCCTCTTCGAACGGCTCCTCGATCTCCCGGAGGTGGGCGAGAAGGCGTAGGTCGTTGCCCATTTTGGACGCCGAGGAAGCCACGTTCGCGAGTGTCCCGAGGATCTGGGCGTCCACCTTTCTCGTGTAGGTCTGGCCGGTAACGCCGTAACGCTCTCCGAAACCCATACGCTGCGCCACGTCGTCGTCGAGCGCGTCCACCTTTTCGTGATCCCCCTCGAACAACTCGAGGAACGAGGCCTGCGTTCCGGTCGTGCCCTGTACACCCCTGAAACGTAGCTTCTCCAGACGAAAATCGATGTCTTCAATATCGAGAAGGAAGTCTTGCAACCAAAGGGTCGCCCGCTTCCCGACCGTCGTGGGTTGCGCGGGCTGAAAGTGGGTGAATCCGAGTGTGGGTAGATCACGATAGTCGGCCGCGAATTTGGCCAGGCGTGAGATACATCGGATCAGCCGGTCTCGAATCAGGGTGAGTGCCTCCCGGTGAAGAATGAGATCCGTGTTGTCCCCGACGAACGCACTCGTAGCGCCAAGGTGGATGATCCCCCGTGCGGCGGGCGCCACATCTCCGAAAAGATGTATGTGGGCCATCACGTCATGGCGGAACCGCTGTTCGTACTCAGCCGCCTTGGTGAAGTCGATTTCGTCGAGGCCACTTCGCATTTCGTCGAGCGCCTGTTGCGGAATCGACAGCCCCAGCTCGTGCTGTGCCGCGGCGAGGGCCAACCACAAACGCCTCCAGGTTCCGTAGCGATTTGCCGGTGCGAAGATGGCCTGCATCTCCTTGGACGCGTATCGCTCCCCGAGAGGATGGCTGTAGCGGTCCGTTCCCGGCTCAGCCACGGCCTCTCCTGAAAATGAGGCGTCGCACAATCACTTCGCCCTTCCGTTCGATATAGACCGCGACGTTCCCGGACGCTCGGCGGAGGACTTCCGCGGCCTGCTCCGCCGACTCGATCAGCTGATGTTCGATCTGAAGGATCACGTCCCCGGCGCGAAAACCGATCCGGCCCTCCAGGTCGGGCTCGATGTGCACGATGAGGGCTCCGGTCTCATAGCCAAGACTCCGTTCGGCCCGAATGCTTGGAGTGACGGTGATCAACTCCATCTGTTCAAGGGCGGTGACACGGTCCGCGGAGATGGACGGTAGCGCCTCCGACACGAGCGTCACCGAACCTGGCCGTCCCTCGATTCCCAGCGCGATGGACTCACCCTCCTCGAGGTCCAGGATCAAGGACTCGAAGTCCAACAAGGTGCGGAGCGCTCTTCCGTTGGCCGTGACCACACGGTCGCCTTCGGAGATCTCCGCGCGCGCCGCCGGCGAAGACGGGGACACGCTCGATACGGTAATGCCGTGGGTCCTGCCCCAAATATCTTCTGCGCCCGCGTCCACCTCGAAACCGAGCCAGAACCGCTCGACCTCTCCCGAAGCGATGAGCGAATTGGCCACCCGGATCGCACGGTCGATCGGTATGGCGAAGCCGAGCCCTTCGCTCCCTCCGCTGCGCGAAAAGATAGAACTGTTCACGCCGATGACCTCACCGGCGGAGTTCACCAAAGGTCCACCCGAGTTGCCGGGATTGATGGAGGCGTCGGTCTGGATCATCCCCAGGTAAACCACCCGGTCCTCGTCATCCGGAATGATGTGGCGCCCCGTTCCGCTGATCACGCCCGCCGTCACCGAGGGTTCCGAATTGGAGAACAGGTTACCGAACGGGTTGCCGATCGCCAGCGACCACTCTCCGATGAGCAGTCCCTCTGAAGTACCCAGGGGTGCCACGGGCAAGTCGGTTCCCCGGATCCTGAGTACCGCCACGTCGGTGAGTTGGTCCGTCCCGACCAGCTCGGCCTCGAAGTCCCGACCGTCTGGGAGCGTAACCATGATCCGCTCGGCGTCCCGAACCACGTGATCGTTGGTGAGGATCACCCCGTCGTCACTGACGATGAACCCGGATCCCAAGCCGCGACCGCGTCGAGTGCGAGGCATGGGGAAGGGGTCGAAGAAGGACGACCTCGGCTGGAACTGCTCCGTGCGAATCACGTTGACGCTCACGACGGCGGGCGCCACCCGGGCCGCCGCCGCGACGATGGCGGTGTTTCTGGAACCGAAGATCTCTTCCCCTCGGGGCCGTCGCGGAGGGGGCGCAGTCCGCCGGACGAGCGGAGGCGGCTGGACCGCCGTCTCCGTGGCGGGCGCCGAGTCGACAACATCGTCGCTTCCGTCGCCTCCGTCGCAGGCCCCGAGGGGGACCGCCACGGCTGCGACCCAAAACAACATCGCTCTGAACTTGCTGGGACTCATAGTCACTGGGACTCATCATCGGGTGCGGGGACTCATCATCGGGGCCGGCAAGGGTTCGCCATTGTCGGCTAGAGGTCCGCCTCAACAGGTCTCATAGTTCCCTCCCGAGGGATTTCCAATCCGCCATGAAGCCCTCGAGGCCCCTGTCCGTCAAGGGATGCTCCAACAACTGATACAGCACTTTAGGCGGTAACGTGCCGCAGTCCGCTCCGAGCAAGAGGGCCTGAACCATGTGCTGAGGATGTCGGATCGACGCGGCCAGAATTTCCGTCTCGATGTCGTAATTGTCGTAAATCTGGCGAATCTGGCTGATCAACTCCATTCCGTCCCCCGCCACGTCGTCGATCCGGCCGATGAACGGTGAGATGTACGTCGCTCCCGCTTTGGCGGCGAGGTGAGCCTGGGTGGGCGAAAAACAGAGCGTCACATTCACACGGATGTCGTCGTTGGTCAGCGTGCGGCATGCACGAAGTCCCGCCTCGGTGAGCGGGACCTTGATCACGATGTTGTCGTGAATCTTTGCCAGGCGCCGGCCCTGTTCGATCATACCCTCGGCGTCCAGCACCACGACCTCAGCGCTCACGGGTCCGTCCACGGCCTCGCAGATCTCGAGAAACAGTTCCGCCGGCTCACGCTCTGCCCCTAACTTCGCCATGAGTGACGGATTGGTCGTCACGCCGTCGATCAGGCCGGCTTCCGTGGCGCGGCGGATCTCTGCGATGTCCGCGGTATCGAGAAAGATTTTCATTGATTCACTTATTCGTGGATGAAGGGGACGGGACCGAGGGTGGAGCCGACGATGGGGCTGGATAGGTAACGTGGTGGAGAAATAGACCGGTCGGAGGAGCGGGGGGGGAAGTCCGAAGGTCACTCTCGGGCTCTTTGAGAAGACTCGGGAGGTCCTCGAGGGGGCGCTTGCCTCCTGCGATGTCTACCATCGTTCCGACCAAATACCGAACCATATGATGCAGGAAGCGGTCGGCGGTGATCCGCAACGTGAGCCCGAGGTCTTCCCAGGGTTCCCAAAGGGACTCGTGTACCGTACACCGGTCTCCTCTCTCGGGCTGGCCCGACTTTCTAAAAGCCTTGAAGGAATACTCGCCCACGATCATTCCCGCGGCACTCTCGAGAAGCCCAGTCTCCAAGGGCTTGGCGAACGGCCAGCACCAGTTGCGGTGAAAGGGGGACCAGGCCTCTGCAGAAAGGCCGAGACGGTACAGATACGTGCGGCTTACCGCATCGTAACGCGGATGGAAACCCGGGGAGGCGGGCTCTACACTCTTGATCCAGATGTCGTTCGGCAGCACAGCGGACAAGGCCTTCTCGAGCTTTTCGGGTTGCCACGTGTCTGGAAGGGACGCGACCGCCACTTGGCCGGTCGCGTGCACCCCGCGGTCGGTTCTTCCCGATCCGATCACCGGGCGATGGGTACTCGTGAGCTGCTCCAGGGCCGCCTCCAGCTCCCCTTGAACCGTGCGCTCCTCGGGCTGGATTTGCCAGCCGTGGAAGGCGGATCCATCATATTGGAGAATCAACTTGAGGCGATTGTCCTTGACGGCGTTCACGTCTGAAAGGTAGGTGGGGTGCAAGAGTGAGTCAAAATTCTACTTCTCCGCTGGAGCCCTTCGACCTCCGAGCCGTGCTCCACAAGGCCGCCGGAGGCGAGGATCTCACCGCATTTGAAGCCGAGTTCGCGTTCGACGTTTTCATGGAGGGCGAGGCGTCACCGGTACAAATGGCCGCCCTCCTTACCGCACTTCGAGTAAAGGGAGTTACTCCCGGCGAGGTGGCTGGCGGCGTGAGGGCGCTCCGAAAGGCCATGATTCCGATTCACTCGGGCTCACCCGACGAGTTGGTCGATACTTGCGGGACCGGCGGTGGAGCCGTGACCACCTTCAACATTTCGACGGCTGCGGCCCTCGTGGCTCGTGGTGCGGGCGCACGGATCGCGAAACACGGGAACCGCTCGTTCACATCCCGGAGCGGGAGCGCCGACGTGCTCGAGGCGCTAGACGTCCGCATTGAGCTCAGCCCGGAGGAGATGGCTCGGGTCCTCGAAGAGACCGGTCTGGTTTTTATGTTCGCGCCGTTGCTGCATCCTGCGATGCGCCATCTGGGGCCGGTCCGCCGGGAGTTGGGTTTCCAGACGATCATGAACCTCCTCGGTCCGTTGACCAACCCGGCCGGTGTGCGCAGGCAGTTGGTCGGGGTCGCCGATCCTGCGCTGGTTCCGCTCGTCGTCGAGGCGTTGAGAGAGCTCGGTCATATCCGCGCGCTCGTCGTACACGGCAAGGCCGGGCTCGACGAGTTGAGTCCGATGGGACCGACTGATGTGGCCGAGCTCGATGATGGGGTCGTGACCCAGCGGACCGTGCGGCCTGAAGACTTCGGGTTGGAACCCTGCTCTGCGGAGGAACTGGCGGGCGGGGAGCCAGAGGACAATGCGGGGATCATTCTGAGTGTGTTGGAAGGCGAGAAGCAGGGAGGAGCCCGAACCGCGGTCCTCATGAACGCCGGTGGAGCGCTCTACGTGGCGGGCATTTCAGACACGCTGGAAGAGGGTGCTGAGGCCGCCGCCGCAGCCATCGACGACGGCAGTGCGCTGGACGCGCTCGAGAGCCTGCGAGAGGCCACGCAGGGTACTGCTTCCGCAGGCCTCTAATATTTCCGGATGACCCCCACGACCACGCCCTGGATCTGCACATTGCTCGCATCCTCGACGATCGGGGGCATGGAGGGGTTCGCCGGCTGAAGCCGAATCCGGCCGTCCGGTTCCCTGTACAACTTCTTCAGCGTCGCCGAATCGCCACCTACGAGCGCGACAACCATCTGCCCGTCCTCAGCGGTCTCCTGAGAGCTCACCACGATGTAGTCACCGTCCCGGATCTGCTCATCGATCATCGACTCACCTTCGACCCGTAACACGAAGCTCTCCCCTCCAGACCGTACCATATCCGGCGGCACGGCGATCGTCTCCTGTTGCTCGATCACTTCGATGGGCTGTCCAGCGGCCACGGCGCCGAGAAGCGGCAGTTCGGTAACGTTTGTGCCAAAGGTCGCGCCGACCAACTCGATGGAGCGGCTCTCGTTGTAGGCCTTCCGGATATAGCCCTTGCGCTCCAAATTGCTCAGGTGCTCGTGCACAGTCGCCAAGGAGGAGTACCCGAACGCGTCGGCGATCTCTTCGAAGCTCGGGGCGTACCCATGTTTTTCGATGAAGCTCCCAACGTGGTCGAGGATTTCTTTTTGTCGTTTAGTCAGGGGCATATCGACAACCTCTGTGAGATGGAAACCCGAATAGGACCCGAACAAAGGTTACCCGAAGGTTGCCCGAAATGCAAGACCGTATAGCCGACGACATCCTCCAGCGCATCGTCGAGACCAAACGGGCAGAAGTCGGGGTATTGAGGCGAGACCTTTCGGGACTCCGGGATCGAGCCGAGCATGCGTCTCGCGCGAGAGATTTTATCGGCTCGCTCCAGGGCGGACATGGGGTGGCGATCATCGCTGAGATCAAGCGGCGTTCGCCGGGCGCCGGCGAGATCCGTGCGGATCTCGATCCCCTTAGCCTCGGACCCAGCTATGAAACGGGAGGGGCCGCCGCGCTCAGCGTTCTCACGGATGCGGAGTATTTCGGTGGTTCCCTCGGGGACCTGGCCGGCGTGCGCGGTCTCGTGAAGATTCCCGTGCTTCGGAAGGACTTCGTCATCGACGAGTCGCAGGTGTATGAAGCGAGAGGGGCGGGTGCGGATGCGATTCTACTCATCGTCCGCATCCTGGACGAGGGGAGGCTTCGTTCCTTGAGGATACTTGCCGAAGAGCTCGGAATGTGCGCACTCGTGGAGGCCCATGACGGGCCCGAAGTGGAGCGCGGCCTCGCAGCGGGCGCACAGCTCCTCGGCATCAACAATCGAAACCTCCGGACGTTCGAAACGCGGATCGATGTGACCCTCGCGTTGGCGGCTCAGGTCCCGCCCGGCGTAGTGCTCGTGTCCGAAAGCGGGATTCACACTCCGGCCGATGTCCGTAGCGTAGGAGACAGCGGAGTGGATGCTGTACTCGTGGGTGAATCCCTCCTTCGCCAGGAAGATCCCGGAGCCGGCGTGACCTCCTTGGTAGGGCAGCGAAAGACTCAGCGGATGCACCTTCCGGGATCGAAATGAGCTAACCGGGATCGAAATGAGCGAACTCGCCGTCAAGATTTGTGGCATCACCACTGCGGAGGATGCCGTCGCTGCGCGGGAACTCGGGGCCGATTATCTGGGCCTGCACCTTTCCCAGGGGTTCCCGAGGAGCATTCTGCCCGACGAGGCCGTGGACATCGGGCTTGTTGCCGAGGCTCGGCTGGTGGCGGTCCTCGTGGACGAATCGTTGGACGAGGCCGAGCGCATCGGCGAGTTGTCCGGCGCTTCTGTGATCCAGCTACACGGTGACGAGAACCGTGAGTATGCCGAGGAGTTGCGCCGTCGCGGTAAGTGGGCCATTTGGAAGGCTGTTCGGGTTCGAGACCCTGAAGATGTGACGAGGGCCGTGGAGGCCCTGGGAACCTCGGTAGACGGCCTGCTCCTCGATGGGTGGCATCCCGACCGGCCCGGTGGTACTGGAGTAAGGTTCTCCTGGGAGGATGTGCGCCCGGCGAGGGATCACATTCCTTCCGACCTGAAGTTGATCGTCGCCGGGGGCCTCACACCTGGGAATGTGGCCGATGTGATCCACGCTCTTCGGCCCGACATCGTCGACGTCAGCTCCGGCGTGGAGCTGGACGTTCGCCGCAAGGATCCGGAGCTGATCAGAGCCTTCGTCCGTAACGCCCGCGGGGAGGAGTGACCATGGAGAATGAAGGGGAGCGATTCGGTCCATTCGGGGGCCGGTATGTGCCCGAAACGCTCATTTCGGCTCTGGACGAACTGACCGCCGCCTACGAAGAAGCGACCACCGACTCCACCTTCCGCCAAGAACTCGACCTCTTACTTCGCGACTACGTAGGCCGCCCCTCACCTCTTTACCGGGCCTCACGATTGGAGGCTCATGCGGACGGGCCTCCTATTTTTCTGAAGCGGGAGGACCTCAACCACACCGGTGCCCACAAGATCAACAACACGATCGGGCAAGCACTTCTCGCCCGCCGCATGGGAAAACGACGAATCATCGCTGAGACCGGGGCCGGCCAGCACGGCGTGGCCACGGCCACGGCCTGCGCGCTCTTCGATTTCGAGTGTGTCGTGTATATGGGCGAGGTCGATGTGGAACGACAGGCCTTGAACGTCTACCGGATGGAACTCCTCGGTGCGGAAGTCAAGCCGGTCGGATCGGGAACGCGTACCCTCAAGGACGCGACCAACGAAGCGATCCGTGATTGGGTCACCAATGTCGAGACGACGCACTACATCATCGGTTCGGTAGTGGGGCCCTCGCCGTTCCCGCGCATCGTTCGGGATTTCCAGGAAGTGATCGGCCGCGAGGCACGCGAGCAGATGCTCGATCGCACCGGTGCGCTGCCCGCCGCCATCGTTGCGTGCGTGGGCGGTGGCTCGAACGCTATGGGCATCTTCCAGGCGTTCCGGGACGAGGCCGAAGTGGAATTGATCGGCGTCGAGGCGGCCGGTGAAGGCTTGAATTCCGAAAGACACTCCGCGACGCTCGCGGCAGGACGCCCGGGCGTGCTTCATGGTGCCATGAGTTACCTCCTGCAGGATAGTGACGGTCAGGTATCGCCCGCGCACTCGATCTCTGCCGGGCTCGACTACCCTGGTGTCGGCCCCGAACACTCTTACCTAAAGGACACAGGGCGTGCCCAGTACGTGTCCGTAACCGATGAGGAGGCCCTCGAGGCGTTTCATACGCTGTCGGACTTGGAAGGAATCATCCCCGCGTTAGAGAGCGCGCACGCCATTGCGCACGTCCTGAAGATTGCTCCGGAGTACCGAGACCGGGGACCTCTTTTGGTCTGCCTGAGTGGAAGGGGGGACAAGGACGTGAAACATGTTGCTCGCATCGAGGAAAGAGCGCGTTATCTTTGAGCAAAAGTATCTAACTCTCAGTACGAGGGATCCTTGACCGACAACCCCGCGGACATCTCCGAGCAGCCTCCGGACGAGGCTCCGACCGAGGCTTCGGACGAAGCTCCCACCGAGGCTCCGGACGAAGCTCCCACCGAGGCTCCGGACGAAGCTCCCACCGAGGCTCAGGACTGGAGCGAGGGAGACGACCTTCCGGTCGCTCAGGCTCGGGAGCTTTTTGTCGTGCTCGGCAAGGCCCTCCGGGCTTTCCAGCTCTACGACGAGAACAACCCCGTCCGGAGGCGTTTTGTCACGAACCTTCGTGAGACCTTCGAGAAACTTTGGCAGGAAGTCGAGGGCCTCAATTTGGCGGTCGAGGAGGACCGGCTTCTGTTGGGTGGTCGAGCGGTTTACGAGAACCCGTCGCGCTCGGACTCCCTAGCGTTTCTGCTCTACAAGGACGGCGTCCGCGACGTCACGTTTCTCCCGGGCTTCGAGGGTCCCGAACTCGACAAGGTTCTCGGTGTTCTCCAGCGGGCGAGGATGCTCAAGACCGCTGAGGCGGATGACCTCCTTACGATGCTCTGGGAGGAGGATCTCGAGTTCTTCAAGTGCCAGTATGTGGCTCAGTTCACCGAAGGTGCCGTAGTTCCGACGGCTCAAGCGGTGGAGGAGCGTGCCAATCTGGCCCAAGTCATACAGGGTGAGGCGGAAGCCGCCCAGGCCGAGGAAGATAAGGCGGGCACAGCAAAAAATGGACACCCACCGCCCAAGATCGGCCAGGATTTTTCGCCGAAAAGTTATGCGCTCGAGCCGGAAGAAATGGCGGAGCTCAAGCGAGCGTTGGCGGCCGAGATGTCCCGCGATGTAAGGCATGATGTCTTGTCGGCGCTCTTCGACCGATTGGAAGATCCTGAGAGGTCGGACCGCAAGTCGGAGATCCTGAAAATTATTCGCGAGCTCCTGCCGGGTTTGTTGAGTCGCGGGGCCATCGAGTCGGTGGCGAATATCCTCGAGGAATTGGCCGCGGTCCGTGCTGAGCCGGGGATCCTGGACGAAGTCCACCAAATGGAGTGTGATATCCTCCTGGATGACCTCTCGTCCACGGAGACACTCGAGGAGTTGGTGCGGGCGCTTCAGGATGGGACGGTCGATGTCCCCGTCGAGGTATTGGGCCGATTTCTGGGTCACCTTCGGGTCGGTGCTTTGCCGGTGCTCCTCGGAGCGGCGGAGCAGGAGGAACTTCCCGGCTTGAAGGACACACTTCGCGGTGCTGTGCACGGCATCGCCAAGCAGAACCCGGAGGCGGTCCTGGCTCTTCTCGGCAACGTGAATCCCGTCGTGATCTCGGGGGCGGTGCGTCTGATCGGGAGAATGGGCATGGCGGAGGCGGCTGCTGAGCTCGCGGGCCTCATGTTGCATCAAGACGCTGATGTCCGGCTCGCCCTCGTCGAGACCGCGGAGTTGCTCAGGGAGGACCTCACCACGGAGACGCTCGTCGGGGCTCTCTCCGACGCAGAGCGTGATGTCCGCTTGGCCGCGGCGCGCGCGCTAGCGAGCCTCGGGCATGAGAAGGCCGTGCCGGTGCTGAAGGAGATGGTCACCGGTAAAGAGATTCGCCAGCTCGATCTCACCGAGAAAATCGCGATTTTCGAAAGTTACGGGGCGCTGGGCGGAGCCGAGGCGGCCACGGTGCTGAGTGGACTCCTCAACAAGAAGACTTTTTTCGGGCAGCGTGAGCCCTCGGAGATCCGCGCGTCCGCGGCACGGGCCTTGGGCAAGGCTGGGTTTCCCGGTGCGGAGGAGGCTCTCAGCGCCGCTCAAGGGGACGAAGACGCCGTCGTCCGCACCGCGGTGCGGCAGGCCATCGAGGGGTTTCTGCAAAGGGCCGAGCCGGGGGTGAAGCCAGAAGTGGATTCGGGGGTCGAGCCAGGAGTGGAAGCGGGGGTCGAGTCGGCCGTCGAGCCAGAGCTCGAGCAGGGACTTGAAGAGGTGACCGAGTGAGCTCGCTCGACGACACTGGCCTCGTTCAGGATTTGGGTGGCAAACTGCTCACGGGGATCCATATTGTCCTCCGATCGATGCGGCTTTATCCGGTCGAGAACGAGCAGGTCCAGCAGGCTATCGACGACCTGCAAAAGCAGATGATCACCTTCCTGAAGGGTGAGGGGGCGTTCGAGCTCCATATCGCTGGTGACTTTTTCTTCCTGAACGAGACGCGGCTTCGACTCGATCTGTCCAACTTCTCCACCTTCGGAAACCTGGCGTCCGTGTTGACGAGTCACGAGATCGGAGAGATCTCGGTGTTACCCGGTGTGCAGCGTGAGGAGTGGGCCCCCTTTGCCGCTCTGCTCTTGCGGGATCCGGCGGAGGATCCCTTCTCGGAGTTCGTTGACGGGTTGAGCAAGACGCCGGGGGAGCATATCGACGTCCGGCCTCTGGCCGAGGCCTCGGAACCCGAACTGATCGAGCGAGACTCGCTCGAGGAAGCGAAGGGAACGTACGCGCAGTCCGTGAAGGTGGCGAGGGATGTGCTCACCGGCATGCGACTGGGAAAGGCGGTGAATGCCCGTAAGGTGAAACGGGCCGTTCAGGGTATCGTCGACCAGGTGCTGGACAATGAGTCGTCGATGGTGACCATGACCACACTTCGCGGATTCGACGAATACACATTCACGCACTCGGTGAACGTCTCGATCTTCAGCGTGGTCATCGGACAACGGCTCGGGCTCACGAAGCTACAGCTGTACGAGCTGGGTCTCGGCGCGCTGCTCCACGATATCGGCAAGATGCGGGTGGACACCGAAATCATAAACAAAGCCGGCGGATTGACGGAGGAGGAGTGGACGGCCCTCAAGCATCATCCCACCGAGGGACTGCTCCTTCTGTTCGAGATGCGCGGCTTTGCCGAAATTCCGTACCGTCAGATGCTCATGGCCTACGAGCACCATATGAAGATCGATCTTTCGGGGTATCCTCAGAACGAACGTGTCCGGGAGATCAGTCTTTTCTCACGGATCGTCGCGGTTGCCGACGGCTTCGACGCTGGGACTTCGGTGCGGAGTTATCAGTACGAGCCCTGGCCTCCGGACGAGGTGCTCAAGGAGATGAGGGACAACCCTCGGCGTGGGTTCGATCAGCTCATCGTGACGGCGCTGATCACGGCGACAGGTGTCTATCCGGTCGGTACACTCGTGATTCTGGATACGGGCGAACTGGGCGTCGTCTCCAAGACCAATCCCGAGGTAGAACACATCCACCAGCCTTTGGTGAAGGTGATCTCCGATGCCAGGGGCCGGCCCTTGGAAACGCCCGTCACGGTGGACCTTGCCCTGGGCGAGCACTCGGTCGTGAGGACGACAGATGCCCAGAAGTACGGCATCCGTGTCAGCGACTACCTCATCTGATTTCCAAGGGTTGATCTCCAAGCGTTGATCTCCAACCTGTCCACCCGATACGAGTCCTATGCCGAGTATCTCTGAGAGGTTTGTTGAGCGCCGAGGCGAGGGGCGGGCCACCCTGGTCCCTTATGTGACCTCCGGTTTTCCGTCCCGTTCCGAAACCGTAGAGGTGCTGACGGGCTTGGTCGAAGCGGGTGGGGACGTGCTGGAGCTGGGAATTCCGTTCAGTGACCCACTCGCGGATGGCCCGACCATCCAGGACTCCACGTTCCGCGCCCTCGAGGGGGGTATGACCGTCGAAGGAACGCTGGAGGTGCTGGCAGAGTTCAGACGGGAGTCGGACGCCCCGATCGTTCTTTTCAGCTACTTGAACCCGCTCCTCACGTACGGCCTCGAGGCGTTCTTGGTGGACGCAACAGAGGCGGGAGCCCAGGGGCTGCTTCTCACCGACGTACCTACCGGTGCCGACCCTCAGGTCGAGGACGCCATCCTCGATTCTGCCCTGGACCTGATCCGGCTCGTCGCTCCGACGACCCGCCCGGATCGCGCCTCAGCGATCGCGGCCCAAGGACAGGGATTCCTCTACTACATCTCGAGGACGGGAGTGACGGGGGCTCGTGAAGCCTTGGCCGCGGATTTGGAGGAAGAGGTGAGGGTTCTCCGCGCAGCCGTCGAGCTTCCCGTGGCCGTGGGTTTCGGGATTTCCACGCCTGAACAGGCGGCGTTGATCGGCGGTGTCGCCGACGGCGTGATCGTCGGCAGTGCGCTGATTCAAGCCTTGGACGAGGGGGGTCCGGACGGTGGGAGGGCGTTTCTCGCCACTTTGCGACTCGCCATGGACCAAGAGTCGACGCAGCGAGAGCTCACTTACGGTCCTTGAGCCGATCCAGAAGCGAGGGGTCGGGTGCGACGAACAGCGTTTTTGCACGATCGAGCTGGACACTGCCCGGAGGAGCTTTTCTGGGCTTACGCACGTACTTCCTCCGCGTCCAATCGACCGGCACACTCCCTGAGGTTCGTGCCTTGGAGTGGAGGGCGGCGAGGTTGGCTGCCTGCTCCAGATCTCGAGCCGGTGGCCTCTCTGCGCGGGTCCACCGGAGCACGACGTGTGCGCCCGCCGAATGTCTCGCGTGAAGCCAGATATCGTTGGGGGCACAATGTTTGAACGTCAGTTGATCGTTGGCTTTGGATCCACGTCCGACCCGCACCTCCAACCCCCCCGACGTCCAGTAACGCCGGTAGGGAAGGGTGGGTCCGGCGCCACTTGTTGTGCCTCGACCCCCGGTTCCCGACTCGGGAAGCACCTCGCGAATTTCGTCCGTGGAGGCTTCGCCCGCTTGAACGCGGTCCAGAAGCTTACTCAGCTCGGCGACGCGGGACTCTGCTTCTCGGATCAAAGCCGGTAATCTCGCTCGCGCCCGCTCGGCCCGCCCCGCCCGATCGTAGAAGCGCTCGGCATTACCCTGCGGAGAGAGGGCTGGATCGAGAACGATTGTCTCCGAGGTGCCCTCGAAGCCTGGAAGAGTCACATCAGCAGCTCCTTTTCTCACGAGATGGAGGTGCGCGAGAAGCATGTCTCCCTGGACGCGGAGTGTTTTTGGGTCTGGGGTGGCTCCGAGCTCTCGCTCGAGTTTGCCCCGCTTCTTGCGAGCCGCGCGGAGGGATCCCTCCAAGGCGTTCGTCCATCGGGAGGGGGTCAGGCTCACCTCGGCTCCATCGGCCCGTCGGACCCCCTCGATGGCTTCGAGGAGCGTCTCCGATGTTCGGTGGCCGTACCCTGGTAACTCGGCTGGATAGGGTTGGTCTCCCCACTCGCATTCGAGGATGTACGCCGTCTCGGAGGATCGCTCTGTATCTGCCCCGAGACCGATCGCCCTCAGGCGTAGCCAGAGCTCGTAGCCGGTCTCGAGCGACGCGTCCCCGGCCGGTCCGTCCGAGCAGAGGAGGGCGGGGGCGTTGATGGGGGACGTGAACGCGACCCCCTGAAGCAGCAGGCGCGTCCTCGCTTTCAGTGTGTTCTCGGGTTCGAGGATCTCGCGCCAGTCCTGAAGGCTCAGAGGTGTATCCACGCCGCGCCGTTCAGAGATCGGCTTTCGGTAGGGGCGTCCCACCTGGGGTGCTCGCGCCCCCGAGCGTCGCACCAGAGTATGCCTGACCGTCCACTCCTCTCCCTCGACCACCGTTGCGTTGCTCCGGCCGGGTACGAATTCAACGACGATCCGAACGGCGCCTCCCCGCCCACGGATCCGGCGCAGAACGAAAACAAGGACCCTCTCGTCGGGTATCTGCTCGACCGCCGACAACGTACACGGGAAGGTGCGGATACCCTCCGGGGGCTCTGCCTTGCCGAGGATCTCCACACCGAGACAGGAAGGCCCGAGATCGACGAACACGGTCGTCTCCCGAAAATAGGCGTGGAGGGTCCCGGCACCGTGATCTAGAAAAATCCCCTTGAGCCGCGCGCCCGACAAAGCGTCGTTCAGTTCGGCCGCCACCGCGGCGGTCAGAATGGGATCCCATCGCATCGTCATCGAGGGAAGATAGCGGAGAACCGGGGGTGCGCCTGGCCGTTTGGTAGGGCCTCGGCTAGCTTTTGCCGCCGTCAGCTTGTGGACGATCAGACCGAGCGATCCCCGAACGCAACCTAGCCAATTGACCGAGAGCACACCGAAGTCGGCCGGAAGGCGGGTATGAGCGAACTCCATCCCTGGGTCGCCGCAGCGGCTAGGGGTGCGCTTCCTGATTGGACCGTCGCGCGGGAAAACCGAAGGGCACACATGGCGCGGGTGGCGGCACTGCTGCGGGGGTGGGGCGAAGTCCGGGGTGATGGCCCGCGGGACATCGAGCGCTGGGCCGCGGTGGGTTATCTTCATGACGTTCTGCGCGACGCGGATCCGGATGAGCTCCGCGCCGCGCTGTCGGCGCCTCTGGATCACCTGCCGGACGAAGTTATCCATGGTCCGGCTGCAGCGGATCGGCTTCGCCAGGGTGGGGTCACGGACGAACCCCTACTCACCGCCATCGGGTTTCACACGCTGGGAAGTCCAGACTTCGATGATATCGGGAAAGCGCTCTATGTGGCGGATTTCCTCGAGCCCGGGCGCAAGCTTCAGCCCAAATGGAGGGCACGGTTGCGCGATGAAATGCCGGTGGGCCTCGACTCGGTGGCTAAAGCCGTCGTGGGGAAACGGGTCCAGTTTCTGATCAAGAGGGGGCGGCCCGTGCCAACTGAGACGTTCGGGCTGTGGAACGTACTGGCGAAGGGGAGGTCATGGGCCAGCGCCTCGGAGGTCTGATCGCCGTCGGCGTAGTTCTGGCCGCCGGGATTTTCATCGGATCGGCCGTCTCGCAGTGGAGCCCGTTGCCTCGGCAGGAAATTGTGCAACTGCCCCGAAATTACACCGCCGCGGGGTTGGGTCGCGTGCGTGTGGAGGTGCTCAACGCGGGGGGGATGAGGGACATGGCTCGGCTTGCTACCGACTATCTTCGGGACCGAGGTTTCGACGTCGTCTACTTCGGGAATGCAGAGGACTTCGGGCAGGACTCCACGATCGTTCTCGACCGGATTGGGAGACCGGAAGCGGCGGCGGCCGTTGGCCGAGCGCTCGGTACGGACTGGGTGGAGAGCAAGCCTGATACGAGCCGTTACCTTGATGTTACCGTACTGCTGGGGAGTGGATGGAGTCCCGACGTGCCGGTGAAGGAGAGCGAGGGGGAGGAAGTTCCCTGGTGGGACATTCGCAGGTTTCTACGATAGTCGACTATGGCCAAGAAAAAGAAACGACGATATAAGGGTGCCGCGAGTGGGAAGCGTGGAGTCGGACCGGCGGCGGTGAAGGCAGAGGAGGATTCCAGGGACCAGGACGGTGCCCGGGACCAGGACGGTGCCAGGGACCAGGACGGTGCCAGGAGCCGGGACCCTGCCGGGGCCCACGAGCGTGGCAAAGCCCAGGACCGTTCCAAGGCTCAGGATCGTACCGGGGCACCAGACCGGGCCGAGGCACCAGACCGGGCCGAGGCCTCGGGGGGTGCAAAGGAACCCGATGGTGCTTTGGTGGAGTGGACCAAGTCACTCCTCGTGGCCGCTGTGCTGTTCGTGGTGATTCGTACTTTTATTCTACAGACCTTCGTGATCACGTCTGGGTCTATGGAGGGTGCACTTCTGGTTGGGGACTTCCTGATCGCGAATCGTGCTGCCGTGGGTGTGCGCCTTCCTGGGAGGATATGCCCTCCGATCATACCGGTGCCCTGTAGGGGTGCTCGTGTCCCCGGATACTCCTCGGTCCGCCGTGGCGACATTCTGGTTTTTGATCCGCCGCATGAGCCTGATCTCAAGCTGGTCAAACGCCTTATCGGACTTCCGGGAGATACCGTCTCCATGAAGGACGGTGTGCTTACGCTCAACGGACAGGTTCAGAGCGAGCCGTACGTCAAACATCAGAACCCGAGGGGCGACGACCCGGACCCGCGGATGACTTGGCAGGCGGAGCATCTGGTCGACGGGATACCGATTGAGACGTACCGACCGACACGGGACAACTGGGGACCTCTCGCGATCCCGGAGGACCGGTACTTCATGCTCGGCGACAACCGGGACACATCACTCGATTCCCGCTACTGGGGACTGCTCGAGGGTTGGCGGCTCGAGGGGCGAGCCTCGTTCATATATTTTTCGTACAACAAGGACTCATTCAGGCCGTTCGCGTGGCTTCGTGAGATCCGTTTCGGTCGGGTCTTCTCCCGTATACGCTGAGGCCTGAGGGCCTTTCCCGGCGGCTTCATGTGTCACCTCGTCTGTATCCGCTGCGTCACGAGGTTTCATCCTGGTGGCCCGAAGCTGGCCGCACGCCGCATCGATGTCCCGCCCGCGTGGTACGCGAACCGCCACAGATACGCCTCGGGCCTCCAACACCGAGCGAAACGCCTCGATGCGTTCTCCCCGGCTCGCCGTCCAGTCTTGGTAGGGGATGGGGTTGTAGGGGATCAGGTTCACGAAGGCGTTGACCGTCGCGGCGAGATCGGCCAGCGCCGGAGCCAAGTGCAGGGCGTCGTTGATCCCTCTTATCATCGTATATTCGAAGGTGATTCTCCGTCCGCCGGCGCGATCGAACCGGATCAGAGCGGCCATGAGTTCCTCGATGGAGTGTCGCTTCTCGAGGGGAATCAATTGGCTTCGCAGTTCGGACTCCGGCGCGTGCAGGGAGATGGCCAGTCGGAACTGCTCCTCGCGGTCAGCCAACTCGAGGATGCCGGGAACGACCCCGACGGTCGACACCGTGATCCGCCGCGCCCCGACGCCGTAGCCCTGGTTGAGAATGGTCAGCGAAGGGTGGAGCGCCTTTCGATTGGCCAGCGGCTCCCCCATTCCCATGTATACGATGTTGGAAATGCGCCCGTAGCCGTTGTCGAGGGCCCACCTCCGGGAGACTCGGTATTGGGACACGATCTCGCCTGAGGTGAGTTGGCGTTGGAATCCGGCCCAGCCGGTCGCACAGAACGTGCACCCCATCGCGCAGCCCGCCTGAGACGAAATGCAAAGGGTCAAGCGGTTTGTCGTGGGGATCAGCACAGACTCGATGAGTTCTCCGTCCGCGAGTCTCCAGAGGTGCTTGACGGTCCCGTCTGAGGAGCGGGATACGGTATCGGCGGTGGGCTCCAAGAGAGAGAACTTGGCGTCTAATGCTTCACGCTCGGCTACCGGAAGATTGGTCATCCCGGCGATCGCCGGAACACATTCTTCGAAGACCCACTTCTTGACCTGCTCCACTCGGTACGAGGGTTGGCCCCGGGCGGCAAAATGTTCGGCCAGAGCGGTCTCCACGTCGTCGGGCGGAAGACCCAGGAGATCCGTTTTCGTGTTGAGCATGGATGGTGTCCTTCGGGCCGGAGCCGCCCGATCGGTTCGGTAAGGACTCGGTGGTCACCGTACGGCCGTGAACCGAGAAGATAACGCCATCCACGACGTGGCCCACTGTACTTCTTCACAGCACTTCCAGAGGTACGACGATTTCTTGTATCGCCCAGATGCCAGGGTTAGACTTGAAGCGTTCCCAATGTAAATTGAAGGTTGTTCAACAGGAGGGCCGGTACTGTATCCTCTTTCCAACAATCGGTGATGGGTTGGGTTCTAGGCTGGGGGCCGGCCGCTTTCTGGGCGGCGGTCCTCTTTTTGTTGAGCGAGCTGCCGGGGACGGGCGCCGGTCTTCCGGCCGGTACGGACAAGTGGGTTCACGGAGGTCTGTATTTGATTCTGGGCCTTTCTCTTGCATGGGGTAAGACGAGGACCGGATCCGGCGTCCCGGCGGTCCTGCTCCTACTCATAGGCGTGGGGTACGGCGCGCTGGATGAATGGCATCAGAGTTTTGTTCCGGGTCGGGACGTCAGCGTGGGGGATTGGGTGGCGGACAGCGCAGGCGTGATGATCGGCTTGCTGTTGTTCTCGGGCTTTTCCTCTCGGTTCCGCGTTGATAAGCGGTCGCCGAGCCAAGGCACTACAACAACGGGTTCAGCGTAACTGACCATGAACCAGATCGATATCGAACGGACCGCATTTCGCTCTCGGATGGTGGGAGGCATACGCTCCGATGACGAAGGGGCCGAAGTGAAGTTGGCCGGCTGGGTTCACCGCCGCAGAGATCTCGGCGGGTTGGTCTTCCTCGATCTTCGCGACCGAAGTGGACTCGTCCAGGTTTCCCTTGGGCCGGATTGGACCGATGCGGCCTCGCTCGAGCTCGCCCACCAGCTTGGGGCCGAGGATGTCGTCACCGTTGTTGGTTCCGTCGTGGTTCGGCCAGGTGAGAACTGGAACAGGGAGATCCCTACGGGGGAAATCGAGGTCCGCGCGTCGGTTCTGCGTCGCTTGACCAATGCCGACACGCCGGCCATCCCCGTGTACCGTGGGCCCGAGGATGAATTACCGTCGGAGGAGCTCCGGCTGAAACATCGTGTGCTGGATCTCCGCCGAACCGAGCTTCAGGAGAATCTCCAGCTCCGGCACCGGCTGATTCTCGCCTGCAGGAATTACATGGACGGGCTGGGGTTCATCGAAATCGAGACTCCGATTCTGACCAAGCCCACCCCCGAGGGCGCCCGCGACTATTTGGTCCCTAGCCGCTTGCACCACGGAGAGTTCTACGCGCTGCCGCAGAGTCCGCAGATCTATAAACAGCTCTGTATGGTGGCCGGCTTCGATCGTTATTTTCAGATCGCGCGGTGCTTCCGGGACGAGGATTTGAGGGCGGACCGGCAGCCCGAGTTCACTCAGATCGATGTCGAGGCGTCCTTCGTGGATCCCGACGATATCCTCGGGTGGATGGAAGGACTCATGGTTGTCCTCGCTGCGGAGGCGCCTCGCATTCAGGCGCAGGCGCCCTTCACGCGGATGACCCATGCCGAGGCGCTGGAGCGTTACGGGACCGACCGTCCCGATCTCCGTTACGGCCTGGAGATCCAGGACTGGACGACTGCGCTGGTAAGGCTCGACGCGCCGGTGTTCGCAGCCGCGGTTGCGGGGGGAGGGCGCGTCCGGGGGCTCCTGCTCGAGGGCGGTGCGACGCTCTCGCGAAAACAGATCGAGGCGATCGAAGGCCACGCCAAGGCAACAGGCGCACCTGGGCTGCTTTGGGCGAAGCGTACGGACGACGGAGGGTCGGGCTCGCTCGCCCGCTTCATGGACGACGAGGCGTATCAAGAGTTGGGCATGAACCCCGGCGACCTCGTGCTCGTTGCGGCCGGGAGCGACGCGATGACCTCGCCGGCGCTTTCCGCGGCGAGGTTGGCCGCGATCGAGGCGTTGGAAATCCCCGAGGAACGCGAGCACGCTTGGTTGTGGGTCGTGGACTTTCCGGTCTTCGAAGAGGGGCCCGATGGCACGTTGACGGCGAACCACCATCCGTTCGTCATGCCTCATCCGGAAGACGAGGACCAACTCGAGACGGAGCCCCTTGGTGTGCGTGGGCTGGCCTACGACTTGGTGTTCAATGGCGTCGAGCTCGGCTCGGGTAGCATCCGTAACCACGATCCGGAGATCCAGCGCCGGATCCTTCGCCTGCTCGGCATGGATGACGCCGAGATCGACCGGAAATTCGGGTTTCTGTTGAACGCCCTCTCCTCGGGTGCGCCGCCTCACGGGGGAGTGGCGTTCGGTGTGGATCGGCTGGTCGCGCTTTTTGTCGGTGCCGCGAGCCTGAGAGAGGTCATCGCCTTTCCCAAGACGACCGCCGCTCGCGCCCTTTACGAGGGCGCGCCGACCGCGCTGGACGCCGACGATCTAGCCGGGCTGGGCCTGTCCTTGACGGCTGCGGTCAGCCAGGACGGCTCCGCGGAAGAGAGCGGATCTCAGGTGGAGCCGACCGAGTGAGCGAGGCTCAAGCATGACCTCAGGGGAAACGTCGCCAGGTGAGAGCACGATGGTGGAACACCGGCTCGATGCCGAAGGAGTCGATCCGCTGCTCCTGACGGGTGCGAACGACGCCAACATGCGGGAAGTCGCGAGTTTGTTTGACGTTCGGCTCGTGCTTCGAGGGGACCACCTCATCTTGTCTGGTGAGCTGGCGGCGGTGGAGAAGGCCGTTCCCTTGGTCCAGTATCTGATCGAATTGTCCCGTCTGCGGACGCCGTTCGACCGGAACGACATCGCTCGTTTTGCGGAGGGTCTGGCGGTGCACGGTCCGAAGGCCGTCGTTTCACCCGAAGCGGATCTCCAGGTCGCGCTCCCAGGCTCCAGAAAAGTGATCCGCCCCAAGTCGGAGGGACAGCGCAGGTACGTGAAGGCGATCAGAGAGAACGACGTCGTCATCGCCATCGGGCCCGCCGGGACCGGAAAGACGTATCTCGCGGTCGCCCTTGCCCTGGACGCCCTCTACAAGAAGCGCGTACGGCGCATTGTCCTGGCCCGGCCGGCCGTTGAGGCGGGTGAGAGCCTCGGCTTCCTTCCGGGGGACTTGCAGGAGAAGGTCGATCCTTACCTGAGGCCTCTGTATGACGCCCTGGAGGACATGATGCCTTCCGATCGGGTCCGGAAGGCGCTAGAGGATCTGACCATAGAGATCGCGCCGCTGGCCTATATGCGTGGCCGTACTCTCGACGATGCCTTCGTGATCCTGGATGAGGCCCAGAATTCCACGACGGCACAGATGAAGATGTTTCTGACGCGGCTCGGGTTGAATTCCCAGGTGGTGATCACGGGAGACAAGACGCAGATCGACCTCCCGCGCAAGGAGGATTCGGGCCTGCTTCAGGTGGAGGCCATTCTACGTGGTGTCGAGGGTATCGAATTCATTTATCTGGACGACACGGACGTCATACGGCATCGTCTTGTGAAGGACATCATTCGGGCGTATGCCCGTTCGGATTCGGAGGAAGGCGAGTGACCCGGGACAGCCTCTCCACATACGGTGTTGGCGGCGAAGCGCAGCCGGACCACAAGCGCCCGGTCTGGCCGGACGGAGTCGTGTACCATGGCTCGCGCCTGCTGCTCCTGGTTGTATTAGCTGGGGTGATCACCGCGCTCTTCGTCCCGCTGGGAAGGGCCACACTCGGCCAATATGAATTACGGGACGTGCTTACCGAGCCCGTCATTGCCGAGGTGGACTTCACAATATTGAAGTCGCCGGAGGATCTGTCGCGGCAGAGGGCGGCCGCAGCCAGCGGTATACCCCCCACGTTCAACTACAGGCCCGAGGTCGGCGATAGCATGGCCGTCCAGCTCGGGATGTTCTTCGAGCGACTCGACTCAGTCGCTTTAGAGGGCGATTCGGAGATGCTACGCGCGCATTTGGGCGACGAGTCTGTCGTCGCCAGTCCGCAGCAAGCGATTCTCCTCATGGACGAGCCAACCCGCCGGCGCCTGGAAACGATCTCTGTCTCCGGCGTCCTGGAATACGCCGAGATTGGCGTGATCGATTTCAACGATGAAGCCCAGCTCAACCACCAGAGTGTCCGGATTCAGGACCCGGGGGCGGACGACCGCCGCACGATGTCCAGTGCCGAGGTTCTGACCGGAGAAGAGCTCGTTGCCCGGATCGTACGCGACCTAAACGAGCTTGAAACGACTAGCACCGAACTCAGCGATCTGCTTCGTCTGATCGTCATCAAACACACCGCCTATTCTCTCGCGTTCGACGCGGAGGTCACCGGGTCCGAGCGTGAGGCTGCCCGGCAGACGGTTCCCACGTCGATCGGAAACGTGGTCCAGCAGGAGGCGGTCGTTCGGGCGAACGAGCGCCTCACGGAGGGGGATCTGGCGCGCTTGAGAGCATACGAGACGGAGCTACTTACGCAAAACCGGCTCGAGGAGCCGGGCCTCCAATTCGGGCTCGTCCTCGGGCAGTTCCTCCTGAATTTGTCGCTCCTTGCGGTGTTCGCGGCGCTCGTCTTTTTCCTACGGCCGATGATCTACGGATCTCTGCGGTGGTTGCTTCTACAGGCGGCTCTGGTGGTAGTCTACTTCGTCGTGGCTCGGGTCGTCGCGACGTACGATTGGCCGGCCGAGTTGTTGCCGGTGGCGTTCGTCGTTCTGGCGCTGGCGGTTCTTTGGGATTCCAGAATCGCGTTGGTGATGGCACTTGTCCTGGCGGGTCTCACGGTCGCTCAGCGTCCGTTCGCGGAGTTGGACACGCTGTTTCCGGTCATGGTAGCTGGCGCCGCGGCGGCCATGTGCGTCCGGGTTGTCCGGCGCAGGGCACAGACGTTGGTATTTGTTGCGATCATCGCGGGAGCCTACGCGGTGACACTCCTGGCGTTGAGCCTGGTGGGAGAGCGTTCCGCGATGGATTTCGCCGGTTCGATGGCGTGGGCCGGCGGAAATGCGGCGGTGAGCGCGATCCTCGCGATGGGCCTCGTGCCCGTGTTCGAGTGGTTCACGGGGATCACGACCGACCAGACACTCCTCGAATGGGCGGATCCGAACGCACCCCTCCTGCGTCGCCTCTCTCTAGAAGCCCCAGGTACGTATGCGCATACGATCAATGTGGCCAATCTTGCGG
>JADFNK010000028.1 GCA_022563405.1 Gemmatimonadota bacterium
AGGAGTACAGTGGGCCGCGTTGCGGATGCCACGGCCCCAGCTCCTAGGCGGAGCGACGACGCCATAGCATTCGCTACGGCTAGGAGCTCCAACAACGGAGATGGGGTCGTGCCACCGCAACCCTTCAACTTGTAAGATCATTCCCCTCATGTTCGTGGGCACACGGCGGTTGTGCGGTTGATCCCGCGTCTCTCCTCCTCGCGACCACGGCTTCGCCGCGGTGCCCGCTTTGCTACGCCTCGTCGTCGGTCCTTGTCTGAACGCGCACAAGCGCCATGTGCGCGACCCGCTGTACTCCTTCAACAGCCTTCCGTTAGTCCGAGCCCGGGTCCAGCACCTGCTCACCACCGTAGTACCCACAGCTCGGGCACACTCGATGTGGAATCTTGGGATCCCCACAGCGAGAGCAGGCATTCGTCACCACCGGCTCAGCTTTGTAATGAGTGCGACGCTTACGCTTGCGCTGCTTTGAAGTTCTCTTTTTCGGGACAGCCATCGGCCTTACTCACTTGTTCTCTAGTGCTCTGAGGGCATCCCACCGTGGGTCCATGCCTCCCGGCGAACACATACATTCGGTCTCGTTCAGATTCTCACCGCAGCCGGCGCACAGACCTCGACAACCGACCCTGCATTCGGCAAAAGCGGGTATCGCGAGGATCACCTCGTCACGAACGTACGGTTCGAGGTCGATCTCTCGGACGCCCATTTCGAGACGGTACGTCTCAGTATCGTCCTCCTCCAACAAATCCGACGGTGCGAAAAGAAGCGTGATATCAACATCGACCTGCCGCTCCACGCGATCCAGGCACCGACGGCAATCCTGGCTCACTGTGCCGACCACACCACCCCTCACGACCAACTCACCGGACCCCGCCCACGTGGCGTTCAAGACGACGACGAAAGGCTCCTCATACACGAAGGGGAGCCCCTCAAGGAGGTCGTCGTCCACCTCGACCCGCCCTTCGACTCGCAGCGTTTGTCGTCGCTCCAAGTCGAACAAATCGAGTTTGAGCATGGTCGGAAAAACTATCCCAAGCCCCAAGGGGAGTCAACGCGCGGGAGACCGGCCTAAGCCGAGTCTTTCAGAGGTCCAGCCGTTCATGCCCAGAAAAGAAAAAAGCGATTTCGGCCGCGGCGTTTTCGTCGGAATCAGAAGCATGAATCGCGTTGCGCTCCTTCGATTCCGCGAACAGCCTGCGAACCGTCCCCTCATCCGCTTCAACCGGATCGGTCGCCCCGATTACCGTACGAAGCTTCTTAACCGCATCTTCGGCCTCCAACACCATCGGGATGACGGCACCCGAAGTCATGAAGCTCACCAAGGAGTCGAAGAACGGGCGCTCCTTGTGGACGAAGTAGAACGCACCCGCCTGGACCGTGTTCATCCTGATCATCCGTAAAGCTTCGACCGTGAAGCCGGAAGCTTCGAGGTGGGCCAGAATATTTCCCGCTTTACCAGACTGCACCGCATCCGGTTTTATGATTCCGAGCGTAAGGCTCATTAACTCTATTCCTCTTGTTTTGACGATGTACCTGAGTCTTTCTGCTTGAACGACGCACCCGAGAAAAGCCAACGAAGTACTTCCCCACGTGTGAGGAAACCGACCATCTCCCCGTCTCGGATTACCGGGAGCTGTTCGACGTCCCTGTTGACCATAATCGACGCTGCCTCGATGAGGCTCTGATCTTCCGAAACACACATCACGGTGCGAGTCATGACTTCCCTCGCCGTCCTTTCTTCCAGGGCGTCCGCATGACCGCCGCCACTCTCTGCGCGGGCCTGCGAGACGAGCTCGTCCATTGCGTTCCCGGTGGTGATGACACCGAGGAACTCGTAATCCTCGCCTACCACCGGCACTGCTTGTAGCTCCCTTCTGACCATGAGATCCACTACCTCGGAGTATGGCGTGTCCGGATATACCCGGTACTGGATAGGCTCGACCATGTCCTCTACGAGAAGACTCCGATGTGGATCGAGGTCCATGAACGCCCCTATCCTCATGAGGTCGGTGCTGGACCGGGCGTTCAAGATCGGTGCAACCCTCTCTTCTTCCTGAAAAAAGCGCTTCAGGGTGGGGAGCATCTGATCTCGAAAGGCAGCCAATCGACGGGGGGTCATCAGCACCAGGAGCGCTTCCGGGCCGGGCGCGTCCTGGGGGGCACCGCCGGTGCCCGTTTCAGCGCCACCTACGACCGAAACAACGTCGATTTCGTCTACCGTAAACCCGACGGGTGAAACGCCGATGACCGCACAGACGTCCTCGACGGCATCGGACTCCGCGAGGGCTACGACAACACGTTCGTGTACGTGGCAGATCTCTCCAGATGTTCCCCTGACCAGATCTGAGGCGAGATTCTCCGCGACCTCGTCCGAGACCCCGGAAACGGCTCGGAACGAACTGGTCAGAGCCCGCTCGAGATCTGGGGCGTCGAGGGGAACGAGAATCGCCCCACGCCGGAGCATTTCAGAGACCTTCATTCGTCCTCCGTCGAGGATGCGAGAAACTCAAGCAGAAAGCGCGCTCTGGATGAGTCCCACGATATCGACGGGGCGTTTGGCTACCGCGATGCCGCTTTCCTCAAAGGCCTTCATCTTTTCCTCCGCGGTCCCTGAGGAACCACTGATGATCGCACCGGCATGACCCATGCGGCGGCCCGGGGGAGCGGTCTGGCCGGCGATGAATCCTACGACCGGAATATCCAGGTTCTCCTGCACCCACTGGGCAGCCTCCTGTTCGTCGGTGCCCCCGATCTCTCCGATCATCACGATCGCTTCGGTATCGCCGTCATCAGCAAACGCTTCGAGCACATCGACGAAATTCGTCCCGATGAGGGTATCACCGCCGATGCCTACACAGGTCGTCTGTCCGACCCCGGCGTTGGTAAGATGGACCACTGCCTCGTAGGTCAGCGTCCCCGAGCGAGAAATAACCCCCACGGGTCCGGGTGTTACGATGTTGCCCGGGATAATACCGACCTTCGCCTTTCCTGGAGAGATGACACCAGGACAATTCGGCCCCAGGACCCGCGCGCCATGATCGCGTGCGAAGGCGTGTGCCCGAGCCATATCCTGCACCGGAATTCCCTCGGTGATTGCCACAACCAACGAAATCTCGGCATCCACGGCTTCCTCGATGGCACTCGCAGCAAACGCCGGCGGCACGTACACCACCGAAGTGTTTGCACCGGTCTCAGCCACCGCCTCGTCCACCGAGTTGAAGATCGGCACGCCCGCACCGTCTGGACCCTCGAACGTCTGCCCGCCCTTCCCCGGTGTGACACCCGCAACCACGGCCGTCCCGTACTCCATCATCTGAAGCGTGTGGAAGGATCCATCTCGCCCGGTAATCCCTTGGACCACCAGCCTGGTGTCGTCCCCGACTAGAATCGCCATCTAGCCGGCCTTCGCCATCTCAACGCCCCGCTCAACCACGTCGTCCATCGAGGAGAACGCCGAGAATCCGGCTTCGGCAAGAATCGCGAGCCCTTCCTTGTCGTTGGTCCCGGTGAGGCGAATCACGATCGGAGGCTCGATATCGATGCGTGTCGTCGCCTCGACGATACCCCGAGCAACATCGTCGCAGCGGGTAATCCCCCCGAAAATGTTGATGAGGATGACCTTCACGTTCGAATCCGAGGTGATAATCTCCAGCGCGGAGATGACCTTTTCGGGGTCGGAGGAACCTCCAATATCGAGAAAGTTGGCCGGCTCTCCGCCGTAATACTTCACGAGATCCATGGTGGCCATGGCCAACCCGGCGCCGTTGACGCAGCAGCCCACGTTCCCGTCCAGCTTCACGTAGCTGAGGTTGGCTTCCCGAGCTTTGGTCTCGGCGGCCGGTTCTGCTGACAGATCTCTGTATTCGAGGAGCGCGGGATGCCTGAACAATTCGCTGTCGTCGAGACTCATCTTGGCGTCGATCGCCTTTACCTCGCCCGCAACAGTCACGATGAGAGGATTGATTTCGATCATCGACGCACCGCTCGACGTGAACGCTGCGTACAGTTGGTGGATGATCTTGGCCGCCTGCTTGACCAAAGCCGGGTCCTCGTAGAGCGAGTTGGCCAAGCCGTACGCCTGATGACGCATCAGGCCGTAACGGGGATCGACCGTGAGCCTGTGTATGGCATCCGGATCGGAGTGTGCGACTTCCTCGATGTCGATCCCGCCTTCAGCCGACACGATGAAAGTGGCGGCCTGAGCCTTTCGATCGATGAGGACACCCACGTAGGCTTCCGTATCGATGTCTTCCGCCGGCGTCACGAGCACTTTCCCCACCGTAAAACCCGAAATGGTCATCCCCAGAATGTTCTCGGCATGCTCACGGACCTCGGACGTGGTGGCGGCCAGCTTCACACCACCCGCCTTACCGCGTCCTCCAGAATGAACTTGGGCCTTCACGACCACGGTCCCCCCATACGCCTCTGCGATGGCCACCGCTTCGTCGGGCGTGGTGGCGATCTCGCCAGGGGGCACCGGGATGCCTGACGCGCGCAGAATTTCTTTGGCCTGATACTCGTGGATATCCATGCGAGCCTTAGGAGGGTGACCGGAAAGGTGCCAGAGGGTTATTGAGCAACGCCGCCGCCGACTCCACACACCACTGGGTAGCAGAGTCCGGAGAAACTACCAACCCTCGAGAGGTGGATCAAGGCAGCGCGCTGCTAGTTCGTGGGACCCGCGGAGAGTCCCTCGAGGAGGGCCCGGAGTTGGTCGAGCGCCTCCCCGAATCCCTGAAAATCACCCACGCGTAAGGCGGCATCGGCCGCCTCGAGCAGCGCCAGAGCCTCGGCGGGCCACTGGCTGGTGTCCAGGGAGGGAAGATCCGACGGGCCGTCGGCGAAGATCAACGTAGAGGCAGACGCGTCGGCCATCCGGGCCAACGCCTGGATCGATTCCTGAAGCGTCTCCTCCATCGCGACCCGGTACCCGTCGCTCACGACGAAACGCCGCAATTCAGGGATCGCGTCCTCCTCGGCCGCGAGGAACACGGGCTCCATGTAGAGAAGTGTTCGGCCGACCGGCACCAGATGCAGGTGCCCGGTCCACACCTGGCTCCCGCCCGTTCTCCACAGCGAGAACTGCTGCGAGATCACCGGATCCTGCTCGATCAACGCTTCCACCTGACGTGGCCCCGGTACCTGATCCTCGACGCGAACGTCGAACAGAATGAGTTCACCGTATCGGTCGGGATCGCTCGAGGCGGTCAGGATGGCCGTCAGATTTTGCCGTCCACGTGGCACGAACACGGAGGTGAGCAGAAATTGTTTCTCCTCCTCTCCCGGTAACCGATACAATGCGTACTCCGGCCGATAGGGTACGGGCGTCGTACCCTGAGCCAGCTCCTGGGGCCGGTCCCAGACATCCTGCTGGCCATGGAAGAGTCGAGCCGTCTCCTGGTGATACTGAAAGAGGACCCGGGCCTGGAGGCTCAGCAAGGTGCGGGGATAACGGATGTGGTCGCGTAGCCCCTCCGGCATGTCGCTCAAGGGCTGGAACAGCGAGGGGAAGCCCCGGGCGTAGGCCTCGAGCAACGGATCCGCGTTGTCGACAATGTAGAAATTGACCTCGCCCGTGACTCCGTCTACCGTGATCTTCACGCTGTTTCGGACGTACCGAACGGACCTTCCCGCCTCGAGATCGTGCAGGGTCGAAAGGGGGAAAGAACTCGTCCATGTGAATCCCTCTAGCATCCAGACGATCCGTTCTTCGTGGATGATCGGGTAGGGTGCCTCGGGGAACCGGAGCATCTGTCCGGAAATTTGTGTCACGCGCCCCACAACATCCCTTCGGAACACGAACCTGCTGGTCCGGTTCACCTCCTCAGCGATGAGCAGATCCCAAGACCGGAAGCGCAAAGCAAGGGCGAGCCTCCTCAAGCGTGAATCGAGTTGTATACCCGCTGGGAAGTCGATCCCGGGCTGCCCACTCCCATCCACACCCGCCGCATCCCCCGTAGCCGCTGGATTGACCACAGCGTATTCCTGGGGGCGTATTCCTATGTAGACGTTCGGACGGGTCAACCTGACGCCTTGTGGCGCGGCGTCGCTCGCCGAAAACTCCGGGGGAATCCCAGACACGAACATCGAGGGACGCCCTTCCGGTGTGCGGGCCGTAGCCTCGCTGACGACCGCTCCCATCCCCCGGATGTACTCGTCCCGGAGGTGTAGGTTCTGCCAGCCCTGATCCTGGATCCCCCTTGGAAGAACCTCCCGTACGGCCACCGTTACCGGGACCAACCCATCCGGACCCTCGTAGCGGTCCACCGTCACACCCGAAAATTCGTAATACGGGAAGCGGGCCTCCAGCTGCCGGTAGGTCGTCAAAAGTGCCTGTGAGCTCCAGACCGGAAGACCCTGGAACTGATCTGCCGCCGCCAGCCAGTCGACGTTGGTGGTCCGCTCGTAGTCGAACTCACGCCGCTCCAAACTCGTCAGGTCGAAACCCATCCGAGTGAACCGCATGTTCTCCAGGATGTACTCCGATTCCCGTTGCAGTTCGTTGGGCTCTACCCCGAAGCGCTGAACGAAGGACGGATACACCTGCCCCACGGCCAGCCCACCTACGATCAGAACTCCGGACGCAACGAGGAGGGGCAATGGCCGATTCTTGAACCCGCTCCACAGAGCAGCGACGGACACAGCAAGGGCCAGCACGGTGAGGACGTTATACGCGAACATACGCGCTCCGGCGTCGGCAAATCCGAAGATTCCCTGTACGCCGGAGGACCCGTTGAGTAGAAGCACGTAACGGGACAACCAGAATTGCCCGGCCAACATGACGAAGAACACGGCGATGATGACCCCCAGGTGCTTCCGGGGGCGATCCTCGACTACCAATCCCCCCGGCCCCCACTGGAGCGCCCCGGTGCCGGCATACCCCGCTGCGGCAAGCGTGAGGACGAGGAAGGAAATAACGAGCCCGGAGAACACCACGGCTCTCAGAAGGGGCAACAAGATGACAAAAAATGTCAGATCCCGACCCAAGAAAGGATCCGTCACCCCCCATTCCGGCGCGTTGAGAAGATAGAGGAAGTTGAGGCCCACGGACCCGGGGATGGCGGCGCCAAACCAAGCTCCCCCCAGCACAGAAAATATCCCGATGCCCCAAACCACATAGTTCTCGGGGATTTGCTCCGAGATCACGAGATCGCCCACCCGTCGTTTGATCCGGATTCCACCGAGGGCACGGGCGATGACTCGCAGGTTGAAGAAAAACGCCGCACCCACCAGCACGCCCCCTACCAAGCGCGTGCCCCACTCCCAGAGAACCCGAGTCCAAAAGACCGAGGAATACCCCAGGGAATCGAACCAAAGAATTTCTATATAGACGTTCGCGGCGATCCGCACGATCAGCGAAATCGTCAGCAACACGACGCCCAACACGATCAGGAGACGGCCACCTCTGAGTTTTGGGAAATCCAGGTTACACCTCCACTCCTTGTGTCCGCAGCCACGATTCCATCTCGCCACGGATCGCATCGAGCTGCTCTTCGGTCTCGGCTTCATAACGCGCCACGAGGATCGGCTGCGTATTAGACGCCCTGAGGAGCCCCCATCCACCGTCGAATTTCACCCGTGCGCCGTCAATGTCGATCACGTTTCGAGTCTCCCTGAAGTGCTTCTGAGCCGCCTCCACGATGGCGAACTTGGTCTCTTCGGTTACCACAATACGCAACTCTGGCGTGGACACATACACCGGAAAGTCGGAGATCATCTCCGAAAGAGTACGCCCGGACCGTGCGATCAGGTCCACTAGCCGGCACGCCGCGTACGGCGCGTCATCGAACCCGAAGTAATTGTCCGCCACGCAGATGTGCCCGGAGAGCTCGCCCCCCAACGCCGCGTCCGTCTCCTTCATTTTTTCTTTGATCAGGGAGTGCCCGGTTTTCCACATGATCGCCTCCCCACCGGCCCTCGAGAATTCGTCCGCAACGACCTGAGAACATTTTACGTCGAAAACGAGCTTCTGCCCCGGTCCCCGCGCGTGCAGGATGTCGAGCCCGAACAACAACAGCAGGAGGTCTCCGCGAACGATCTGGCCGTGCTCGTCAACGGCCCCGATACGATCTGCGTCTCCGTCGAACCCGATCCCCAACTCGGCCCCCTCGCGGCGTACCGTGTCGATCAAGTCTACAAGGTACTCGTCCACGGTGGGATCCGGATGGTGGTTGGGGAACGTTCCGTCCGACTCACAATACAGGGGAACGACCTCGGCACCGAGCGCCTCGAGCAACTCGACGCCCACGAGCGATCCGACGCCGTTTCCGCAATCCAACACGACCTTGACCGGCCGCGAGAGATCGAACCGTCCGGCCAAATCGGCCATATAACGATCCAGGACGTCGACACGCTCGGAGGTACCAGCCCCTCCTCTGAACTCACCCTTACGAATGGAGTGTTTGACCGCCTGGATCCGGTCTCCGTACACCGACATGGTCTGGAGCGTCATCTTGATGCCGTTCCATTCGGGCGGGTTGTGGGAACCCGTGATCTGGATTCCGCCATCCGTCGGAAGAGTCCTCTCGACCCAGTAGAGCGAGGGCGTGGGGACCATCCCGATATCTACGACGTCGGCACCGGAGGCGTTGAGCCCTCGGATCAAACCGTCGGCCAGTGCTGGAGAAGAAGGGCGGTTGTCCTGCCCCACGGCGATACGAGGAGTCCGCCCAAGCTGTTGATACGCCATGGTCGCGTAGGCACGCCCGACGCCCTCGCAAACTTCTGGGGTCAGCTCACCGTCGACAAGGCCTCGAATGTCGTACTCGCGAAAGATGTGTTCGGGCGCAGACATGGAACTCATGGAATTCAAGGACCCAAACCGATCAGCCCCGGACCCACGGCGGAAAGCCCACTGACGCTCGACCGAGCCAATTCCAAAGTTGCTCCAGGGAAAATGCCGAGATACACGATCAGAACCACACTGGTGATCAAAGCCAGGCGCATGGCGAAGGGTACCTGGATCGGCTCGCCGGCGACATCGGGAGGCGCATCCCTCATCCACATGTACCAGGCCACACGCAGGTAATACCAGTAGGAAGCCACGGTCGTGAGCACGAGGACGACCGAGAGGTAGACGAGGTTGGCCTCCATCGCGCCCTGAAGGAGGAAGACCTTCGCCATGAACCCTCCGGTTCCGGGAAAACCGGCCAGCGAAAGCAGAAGAACCGTGAAGACGACACCCAGTAGCGGCTGGCTCCAACCGAATCCGGCGTACTCCTCGATTTGGAGACGATCCTCTCCCTGGCCCGATACCAGTATGACAATGGCGAACGCGCCGATATTCATCAGCGTGTAAGTCAGCAGATAGAACAGAAGCCCCGCAGAAGCCGTTTCATTGGCAGCGACGATCGCCACCATGAGGTAACCCGCGTGTGCGATCCCGGAATAAGCGAGCATCCGCTTGATACTCACTTGCACCGTGGCGATGAAATTGGCGACCACCATGGTGAGCACAGACAGCCACCACAGAATCGCCCACCAACTCTCGTAGGCGCCCTCGAACGCGACCGCAAAGACACGGAGGAACGCCAGGAACGCGCCCGCCTTGACGGCCACGGACATATAGGCGGTAACCGGCGTCGGCGCCCCCTCATAGACATCGGGCGTCCACATATGGAACGGAACCGCGGAGACCTTGAAAGCGAATCCGACCGTGAGAAGCGCGATACCGAACACGAGAAGGGCGCCGTGCGCATTTCCGCTCGCAATAGAATCCGCGATAGCCGAAATGTGCGTGCTGCCCGTCGCGCCGTATAGGAGAGCTATCCCGTAGAGAAAAAAGCCGGTGGAGAACGCACCCAGCAAGAAGTACTTGAGGCCGGCCTCGGCCGATCTGGGATCCCTCCGGTTGATGGCGGCCAATACGTACACCGCGATCGACATGATCTCCAGGCCGAGGAAGATGACGATGAGGTCGCGTGCGGCGGCCATGATCATCAATCCCACGGTGGAGTAGATCAGCAACGCGTAGAATTCCGCCGCCTGCAGGCCCTGCCGCTGAACGTAGCTCAGACTGATCAGGACTGCGAGCGCGGCGCCGGACAGAAGGATCCAGTTCGAGAACAACGCGAAGCGGTCCAGCGCGATCATCGAATCCGTGCCCACTTCCGTGACACTGTACAGCCAACCGTTCGCCAGCGCGGCGACGAGGATCCCGAGCACGGAAAGCCATCCCAGGTCGGACGACGTCCTGGGACCGTCGGGGCGGCTCACGCCGATCAGAAGGATTGCGATCCCCCATACCGACAAGATGATCTCCGGCGCAAGCGCCACGATGAAATGCGCCTGATTACTGAAATCGAGTTCCATGGGGTGCTACTCCGCCCGCCCGGCGCCTGAGGTGATTCGGTCGAGGATCTCGTCCCAAGCATCACTCGCATCCGTCCCTTCCTCCTCTTCCTCACTGAACTCGATGAGGGCCGCGCTGGGCGGAGCCGCGGCGTGCACACGCTCGAGCACCATCTGGACGCTGGGCTCCATCCTTCGCAGCAGCGGTGTCGGATGCACGCCGATCACGATCATGAGAGCGATCATCGGCGCCAATATGGCAATCTCGCGGCGCGACAGGTCGTGAACGGCTTGGTTCTCCGGTTTGTCCAGCGCGTTGAGGAAGACACTCTGTATCATCGGCAGCATGTAGTACGCGGCGAAAATGACGCCGGCCGTGGCGAAGATAGCCATGCCTTGATGGAGCTCGAAGGTACCGAGAAGCACGAGAAACTCCCCGACGAACCCACTCGTGCCCGGCAACCCGATCGACGTCAGCGCGGTGATCACGAACGCGGTCGTCAGCCAAGGTGCCACGCGCGCGATACCACCGAAATCGGCGATCAGCCGGGTGTGGCGGCGCTCGTAAAGCATGCCGACGAGGAGAAAGAGCGCGCCCGTGGAGATTCCGTGGGAGATCATGACCAGCAAACCCCCTTGGAGTCCGTTCAGGTTGAGGGCGAATATGCCGATGATCACGAACCCCATGTGTGCCACGGAGCTATACGCCACCAGCTTTTTTGCGTCAGGCTGAACGGCCGCCACCCATGAAGCGTAGATGATACCTACGACACCCAGCGTGAGCATGAGCGTCACCACGGACGGATGTTGGGCAGCCACGGGGAAGAACGGCAACAGAAATCGCACGAACCCGTACGTCCCCATCTTGAGCAGGACCGCTGCCAGCACGACGGACCCGGCCGTCGGTGCCTCCACGTGCGCGTCCGGCAGCCAGGTGTGGAACGGGAAAATGGGAACCTTGATGGCGAACGCCAATGCAAAGGCCCCGAACAACCACATCTGCTCCCCGGGTGTCAGGGGAATCTGGAGCAGATCCGCGAAGGCGAAGGAGGCCACCCCGAGCAACGTCTTTCCCCGGGCGTAGATATACAGGATTCCCACCAGCATCAGGAGGGATCCGACCGCGGTGTAGAGGAAGAACTTTATGGCGGCATAGATCCTCCGTTCTCCTCCCCAGATTCCGATGATGAAGTACATGGGAACGAGCGTGAGCTCGAAGAACACATAGAACAGAAACAGGTCCGTGGCCGCGAACACTCCCACGACCCCGACCTCGAGAAGCAGCATGAGTGCGTAGAACGGCTTTTGTCGCTTTTTGATGTAGTCGAACGACCCGAGGATGGCGAGCGGGGTCGTGAAGGTGGTCAGCATGACCATGAACAGGCTGATCCCGTCCAGGCCAAGCGCGTAATTCACACCCCACACGGCGATCCACGGCCGGCTGCTCGTGAGCTGATACGCCCCGCCCAGGGCCGGATCGTAAGCCCACCAAAGGCCCACGCTCAGGACGAACACCAGGAGGCTCCAGCGCAAAGCGAGTTCCTTGGCCCGATCTTCGGCAGCCCAGAGGACGTGGACCATCCCGAGGAGCGGAAGCCAAATCAGCGCGTGGAGCACCCAGCTGTCGTATGCCAGTGCGTTCAACATCTAGAAGGCCACCATCGAGAGTATGACCAGCACGCCCACGGTCAGGATAAATGCGTAGGTATTCACTTGACCTGTTTGGAACAGGCTGACCACCCACCCCAGAGCCCGAGTCCCGTTGCCCACCAGATGGACCGTTCCGTCGATGATCGTGGTATCCACGACCCGCCAGAGGACTCGGGAGGTCGTCAGGATGGGGTCCACCACCCACCTGTGGTAGAACTCGTCCACGTACCACTTGTTGTAGAGGAAGCGGGCGAGCCCCGTCGGCTCCGCGTCGTCCACCGCCACCGTAACCTTGCGGCTCCCCAGGAGCCGTAGGGTGGCCAAGACAACGGCCGAAGCCGCGACGAAAGAGATGAGCCCCCAGACCCACTCCCCGCCCCCAAAAATAGGTGCGGCGTGTGCGATCTCGCCCAGATTGGTTTCCTGTATGAGATGTGCGGCTTCGGTGACGGGCTCGAGCCAGCCGTGGAGCCATTCGCCCATCGGAAGCAAGCCGAATCCCCCCAATATGGATTCGCGTAGATCCGTCGACACGTTGATCCATCCTCCGAAGACGGACAGCACAGCCAGGACCGCGAGAGGGATCCACATGATTCTCGGAGCTTCGTGCAAATGCTCGGCCTCTCTCGACCCTGTCCTGTTTTCACCGTGGAAGGTCATGACCATCAGTCGCGTCATGTAGAACGCGGTCAGCATGGCGGTGGCCAACGCCAGGATCCAGTAGACGGTATAGAGGCCGGCGTATGGCGCCTGCTCAGCGCCCGCCATCGCACCGGTCATCCAGATGATTCCGTCCTTCGAGAAGAAACCCGCGAAAGGCCAGATCCCTGCGATCGCCACAGTGGCGAGCCACATCGTGATCCACGTGTACGGCATGTACGCCTTGAGGCCACCCATATTCCGCATGTCCTGGGCGTCCCAATCCTTCTTCGTGTGATGAAGCGCGTGATGCATCGAGTGGATGACCGCGCCGGCTCCCAGAAACAGGAGTGCCTTGAAGAAGGCGTGGGTCATGAGATGGAAGATACCCGCCGTGTACGCCCCCACGCCGACACCCAAAAACATGTAGCCCAACTGGGAGATCGTGGAATAGGCCAGGACCTTCTTGATGTCGTTCTGCTTCAAAGCGATCGTGGCCGCGAAGAGCGCCGTGAGCACACCGATTCCCGCTACCATGGCGCTACTCAACGGCGCGAGAGCGAACAAGACGGAGGACCGCGCGACCAAATAGACCCCCGCGGTCACCATCGTGGCGGCATGGATGAGGGCGGACACCGGCGTCGGACCCGCCATGGCATCGGGCAGCCAGACGTAGAGGGGGATCTGGGCGCTCTTACCGGTGGCCGCCATGAGGAGGAACAGCGTCACCCACGTGATCACCGAGCCCCCGTACTCAAACACCGACTCGGCGTCCCCAAAGATGCCGACGAAGTCTACGCGCTGAAAAACGAGGTACAACAAGAAGATCGCGAGCAGGAAACCCAGGTCCCCTATCCTGTTGACGATGAAAGCCTTCTTCCCGGCGGAAGCTTTTGCTTCGTCGCTGAACCAGAATCCGATCAGCAGGTACGAGCAGAGCCCCACACCCTCCCAGCCGATGAACATGATCGGATAGCTGGCTCCCATCACCAGCACCAGCATGAAGAAAATGAACAAGTTCAGGTACGCGAAGTACCGGGGGTAACCCGGATCATCCCGCATATACCCGACGCTGAACACGTGGATCAGCAGTCCCACTCCCGTGATGATCAGCATCATGATCATCGAGAGCTGATCGAGCTGGATCGCGGCGGCCACCTCGAGTTCTCCCGTGCTGATCCAGGACCAATAGCTAAGGACCACGGGCTCGTGCAGGTCCGCACCGAGCATGCCGGCGAAGTTCACCAGGGTGAGCAGGAACGCCAGGAGCATCACGCCGGGGCCCACCCAGGTGGGTAGGCTGTGGGTGCGGGGCCGGCCGTTCTCGAAGAAGTCGAATTCCCCTCCGGCTCGGACCGCATCCGCCGATTTTCGGGCCGCGGACAACGCAAGCGCCCCGTTGATGGCGAAGCCCAATAGAGGCAACAAGATGATGAGCCACGGAAGCACGGGTTCCCACGCGGCAGTCGACTCCCCCAGCCCTGCCGCCTGCATCAGAAAAAGACCGAATTGCGGCACCGGGTCACCACTTGAGAAGGTTGAAGTTGCTCACATCAACCGTCTCGTAGTGCCGGAAAATCGAGATGATGATGGCCAGACCGACCGCGGCTTCCGCCGCGGCGACGGCAATGACGAAGAACACGAAAACCTGCCCCTCGATGCCCACGTACCTCGAAAACGCAACGAAAGTGAGGTTGACCGCGTTCAGCTGGAGCTCGATGCACAGAAACATGATGATCACGTTTCGGCGCACGATCACACCCAGCGTTCCGACCACGAAGATCATCCCCGCCACGACGAGAGACTCGGCCAGCACCGTCAGGATGCCTTCTTGGCTAGAACGAGCGCGCCAACAATGGCCACGAGAAGCAGGATGCCGGTCAGCTCGAAAGGAACCACGTAGTCGGTGAAGAGCGGCCGTGCGATCGCCCCCACGGCCCCGTATTCCAGCAACGCCGCATCGATCGCGTCACCCGGGCCGAGATTGGTCTCCAGACCGGCCGTACCGCCGCCCAACTGCCGAACCAACAGCCCGCCCATCAAACCCGTTACGGCAAATCCCATGATCACCGCGACGTTGCCCCGGATATCCCTCTGGTACTCGTGGCCCAGGTTCAGCAGCATGATCACGAACAAGAAGAGGACCATGATCGCGCCGGCATATACCATGATCTGGAGCGCCGCGAGAAAGTGGGCCTCCAAAAGCACAAAGATCCCCGCCGTGCTCGCTAAGGTCGTCACCATAAACAGCAAGCTCGCCACTGGGCTACGGCTCACCACCACGCCCACGGCTGCACCCACCGCGACGGCGGCAAAAATGAAGAACAGGATTTCAGCCACGCATCACTCGCCCTTCGGGTCGGAGGGATCCCATAGCAACGTACTCGGATGGTCCTGTTGCATCAGCCGATCCAGGTCGTACACGAAGCGGTCGCGCGTGTACTCGGCGTTCTCGAAGTCACGGCCCACGTGGATCGCCTCCACCGGACACACCTCCTGACACATTCCGCAGAAAATGCACCGGAACTCGTCGATCTCGAAGACGATGGGGTACCGGTTGCCCTGGTCGTCTTCCCCACCCACGAGCCGGATGCAGTTGGCCGGACACACCGTCGGGCAAAGACCGCACGCAACACACTTGGGCCGCCCGTCCGCGTGAACCTCCATGACGTGCGTGCCTCGCCACCGGGGGTGCAGTTCGGTTTGCTCCTCGGGATACTGCTGTGTCACGGTTTTTGGATTCACCATGTGGCGGAGCGTCAGGGCCATCCCCTTGAACGCGGCCCGCAAGTAGGAGACCCGGCCCGGCTCCGGTCTTTGGATGACTTTGGTTGTTATAGGCATTCTATTTTCCTGTAACACTTTAGGACCATCTGTATAATCTGTTTTCTAATCACCTGTCGTCGCTCCTTCGCTCGACATCGCACCCCGCCCGAAAGTTGGCCTAGGCCCGACCCGTCCATGTCTCGGGGCCGCCGCACCCACCATGATTCGGCCACGATCGAGAAAGAAGACGAACGCCACCGTACAGATCGCGCTGACACCGGTGAGCGCCAGGCCGAAGTAAAATCCGGAAATGCCTACCTGGTCCAGAACCAGTATCGTTGCGGATACCACCATCAGGTACGCCAACGCCGTGGGCAGCATGACCTTCCACCCCAGCTCCATCACTTGATCGTAACGAAAACGTGGCACCGTCCACCGAACCCAGATGTAGAGGAGCAGGAAGAACCCCGTCTTGGCCGCAAAGGCGGCGAAGGTCAGCAAGGTCTTCCAAACGGCCGGAGCAGCGGCCATGGGGGCACCGGACGCATCGAAACCCCGGATCAGTTCACCTTGGTACCAGTAGGCGTTGTCCCACGTCCCGGGTAAGTCCCACCCACCGAAAAAGAGCGTCGCCATGAGCGCCGACGCGGTCAGCATGTGCGCGTATTCGGCGATGAAGAACATGGAGAACTTCATCGCGGAGTATTCGGTGTGGAAGCCGGTGATGAGCTCCGACTCCGCTTCAGACATGTCGAACGGCAACCGGTTCGTCTCGGCGAAGGCCGACACCACGAACAGGATGAAACCCAAAGACAGGGGGAACGCGAACCAGAAGCCCAACTGCTGCTGTTCCCAAACGATCCCAGTGAGGGTGACGTTGCCGGCCATCATGAACACCACGATCAGACTCAGGCCGAGGGGTACCTCGTAGCTGACCATCTGGGCGGAAGCCCGTAGCGCACCCAAGAAAGCATACTTGTTATTGGACGCCCATCCCCCGATCACAATCCCGTACACAGCAAGAGAGCTGAGCGCGAGAATGTACAGGATGCCGATCGGCACATCGGCGATAATCATGTCGACGACCCCCCACGGGGTGGGGAGCGGCGCCGCGAAGGGCACCACCGCGAACGTCACGAGCGCAGGACCCATCGCCAGCACGGGCCCGAGCAGGAAGTAGAACTTCGAGGCCGTCCCGGGATCCGCCTCTTCCTTGATGAGGTTCTTGAGGCCATCCGCAATCGGCTGAAGCAGCCCGAACGGTCCGACCCGGTTGGGGCCGAGCCGGTCCTGGATGAACGCGGAAATCCGCCGCTCGGCAAGCGTCGTGTAGGCCACCGTCAGCATCACCACGCCGAACATGATGGCGATCTTGAGTGATGTGGACACGAGGAGCGGGACACCGGCAATCGGATCCACGTCAGTCCCCCGGCACCGGTACGCGTGCTGCAGACAGCACACCTTGGGCGCCGATCGTCTCGTAATCCAATCCCTTATAGGATTTTACCGCTTTGGCCACGAGACCGAAGGCCTGCTCCGCCCTGGTGGGCCCCTCCTCTTCTTTCAGGGCTCCCAAGAGCGCACCCAGCACCAACCACGCCGGGCGGGCCGCACCGGGCCCCGACAGCGCAGGCCAGAACCGCTGCACCCGGCCGGCATGATTCGTGAAGGTCCCTTCTTGCTCCGCAAACGTCGTGACGGGAAACTGGAAATCCGCTGAGGCGAGAGCCGAAGACGTGTACGCCCCCAAGTAGACCACCAGCGCCGCGTTGGGGGCAAAACCCTCGGGCTGATCGTCTAGCGCGTCCCCGAGCACCAGGACCACCCCGTCGTGGTCCATCAAGTCCTCCAGCCCTCCCTGCGCGGCGTCGTCGCCGACCCTGGTGCATCCGAGCAATTCCGCACCCTGCACATTCGGCGCCAGAGCCTTCCGGCGGGCCAACCCCTCGTACCCTGGTAGCGTGATTTCTTCTTCGGCCCGCGGAGAGCGGAAGACGACGGAGCCACCGCCAAGAGTCTCGACCAAGCGCGACACCGCCCCGAGATCCTCGTTCGACCAGAAGGGCGACACGACTGCCTTCACCGAGCTCTCGCCCAGCGTGTCGATCCGGCTTTTCAGGGCCTCGAGGGCCGCCGTCCAGCCCATCGCCGTGTTGCGCTCTTCGGCGTGTACGACCGGCGCCTCCAGCCGGTCCCCCCGATTGAGCCACTCGTAGCGGCCACGCCCGTAGTCGCAGATCCAGTGCCCGTTCACCTCCAAGTTGGTTCGGGGTTTCATGCGGTGAACCAGATTGTCCCGCGTGTGCAGCTCGATGTTGCACCCCTGGCTACAATTCGGGCAGATCGAATCAGTATGCTCGAGGTCCCACGCTCGAGCCTTGTGGAGAAAATCCTTGGAAACCAGGGCGCCCACCGGGCAGATATCCACCACGTTCCCGGCCCAATTGGACTGTTCCAACCCCTCGTCGAAGAAGGTGTCGATCACCGCACGGTCACCCCGCTCCACCACCGTGAGCAGCGGTTTTTCCTCGATCTCGTTCATGAAGCGCACGCAGCGCGTGCACATCACACAACGGTCGCCGTAGAACAGGACGTCCCCTCCGAAATCGTCGCGCCCCAGAACACGCTTGGCCTCACGCCCACGACCGTGCTCCCGACCCTCGGCGAACACGTGGTCCTGGAGATCGCACTCCCCGGACTGGTCACAGATGGGGCAATCCAGAGGGTGGTTCAGCAAGTAGAATTCCAGCACGCCGCGTCGCATCCGTATGGCATCGTCGCTCTGGGTGTGGACCACCTGCCCGTCCGCCACAGTGGTCGTGCACGACGGAAGCAGCTTAGGCGCGCCCTCCACCTCGACCAGACAGAGGCGGCATTGGGCGGGAGAGGAAAGGCCCGGATGATAGCAGTAGTGCGGCACCTCCGTGCCGGCGTCCTGAGCCGCCTGGAGCAGCGTCGTCCCCCGGGGCACCGTAAGCTCCTGCCCATCTATCGTCAGGGTCACCTTCTCGACTGCGACTCCGCGGTCCTTCTTGGCCTTGGCTCCTCCGGCCTTGGTAGTCTTCTTGGCCTCGGCTCCTCCGGCCTTGGTAGTCTTCTTGGCCATCGATCTACGCGGCCCCCACCCGTTCGCCACGGCGGATCAAGGCGAGATATTCGTCTCTGAATTTCTCGATGGAAGACTGCACCGGAGGGGCCACCGAGTCCGAAAGCACGCAGATGGTCGTGCCGACCATCTGGTCGGTCACCTCGATGAGGGTGTCCAAGTCATCCTCGGTGCCGCGTCCGTCCTCGATACGCTTGAGAATCGTGGTGACCCATGCGGTGCCCTCTCGGCACGGCGTACACTGGCCACACGACTCATGAGCGTAGAACGATGCCATGCGCGTGACCTGGTGGACGATGTCGGTGGTCTCGTCCATGACGATCACGGATGCACACCCCAGCATCGATCCGGCCTCGATCACCCCCTCATACGATAGCGCGCAGTTCTCGACTTCGTCGGCGGACAGGAGTGCAACGGAGCTGCCACCCGGAATGACGGCCTTGAGTGCCCGATCCTCGATCATGCCACCACACACGTCGTAGATGAGATCCTTGAGGGAGAAGCCGAGCGGAAGCTCGTAGTTGCCCGGGCGCTTCACGTGACCGCTCACGCAGAACAGCTTCGTGCCTGGACTTTCTTCCGTGCCCCACTGGCGGTACCACTCACCGCCGTTCTCAATGATGGGCGGGATCGCCGCAAGAGTTTCGACGTTGTTGATCGTGGTCGGCATGCCGAAGGCCCCCACGGCCGCGGGAAACGGGGGCTTCACACGCGGCTCACCCCGACGCCCTTCCAGAGAGCTCATGAGCCCAGTTTCTTCGCCGCAGATGTAGGCACCCGCACCCGCGAAGACCGTCACATCGATTTTCTGCCCGGAGCCCAGAATGTCGTCGCCGATAATCCCTGATTCGTACGCGTCCTCGACCGCCTTCGCCAACACCTGGTTGGCCTCGAAGAACTCACCCCTGCAATAGATGTACACATGCTCGGCGCCCATCGCATAAGCACCGATGAGACAGCCCTCGATGAGGAGATGGGGCACCCAGCGCAGAAGCTCACGGTCCTTGAATGTTCCGGGCTCGGACTCGTCGGCGTTACAGAGGAGGTAGTGGGGCTTGGCATCGTCCTTGGGCATGAAGCTCCACTTGAGCCCGGTCGGGAAGCCGGCACCGCCCCGGCCACGCAGCCCAGACGCCTTGACGATTTCCACCACATCCTCGGGGCTCATGCCCAAGGCCTTCTTCAGCGCCTTATAACCTCCCCGTGCCTTCCAACCCTTCAGCGTCCGCGCCTCGGGATCGCCGAAGTACTTGGAAAGGATGGGAACCTCCTTCTCGTGGCTGTAAGGATATCCCACGGCTACTCCTCGCCCTCCGGCCCGGTCGAGGAAAGGTCGACGCCGAGCTCGGTCGGGGTCGCGTCGCCACGGTCTTGCCGGGAAACCACCGCGTCGCCTTTGTCCCTCAAGTGGGCGACGATCCGCGGGACCTCCTCGACGGTCACATTCTCGTAGTACCGGGAGTTGATCTGAACACACGTCGGAAAGCCACAACCCGCCAGGCACTCCGCCTCGATCACTGTGAACGCGCGGTCGAGCGAGGTCTCGCCCATCTCCGTATTCGTGTGCTTCAGGAAGGCCTCGAGCACGTCCTCGGCACCACACAGGTTGCAGCTGATGTTGGTACACACCTGGACGAGATGCCGCCCTACGGGCCGCTTGTTGTACATCGTGTAGAAAGTCGCCACGCCGCGCACGTAAGCAGACGAAAGCTCGAGGAGCTGCCCCACCCGATCCATGGTCTCGGGAGAGACGTGCCCCCGTACTTCCTGCGCCAAGTTGAGCACCGGCAGCAGCGCTGCCTGCTTGGTCGGATACCGGGTGAGGATCTTCTCGAAGCGCTCTTCATACGGCCCTTCGAAGAGGGGCGCCTCGGGGTCCTTTTGCTCCAACATGAACGGATACGTGGCGGCCGTCGCCGCGTGGCCGCCCTCCAGCGGACGGACTCCCACGAAGTCGATCCCCCGAACCTGTTCCTCGGTCAGATCGTACTCGCCCACATTTCCCGCCCACCCGGGATTCTTGAAGGGGATCTCACTCATCGATCGATCTCGCCGAGCACGATGTCCAGCGAGGCGTTGATCATGATGAGGTCAGAAACCAGATGGCCTTCGGCCAATTTGGCGATCACCGACAGATTCACAAAGGACGGCGGGCGAATCCTCCACCGCACCGGCTTGTCTCCGCCGTCACTCACCACGTACATGCCGAGCTCACCCTTCGAACCCTCGATGGCGAAGTAACAGTCACCCGCGGGGACCATGATACCCTCGGTGATCAACTTGAAGTGATGGATCATCGACTCCATGTCGTTCATACAGTCGGTCTTGCTCGGCAACGAAACCCGAGGATCCGCAACGTTGATCGGCCCGTCGGGAAGCCGATCGAGCGCCTGTTCGAGGATGCGCAAGCTTTGCCGCATCTCTTCCATACGCACCAAATACCGGTCGTAGCAGTCTCCGTTTTCTCCGATCGGAACGTCGAAATCGTACGTCTCGTAGTCGTAATAAGGGTTGTCCTTACGGAGATCGTAATCCACGCCGGAAGCTCTGAGATTGGGTCCCGTGAAACCGCAATTGAGCGCGTCCTCTCCAGAGATCACTCCAATGTCGAGGGTCCGTCCGAGATGGATCGCATTCGTGGTCAGAAGAGACTCGATCTCGTCCAGTGTTTTTGGAAGAGTCTTCATGAAGTCACGAAGCGAGTCGGTCCAGCCGTCGGGGAAGTCGGCCATCATTCCGCCGATCCGCGTGGCCGAGGTGGTGATGCGTGCTCCGGTATACGACTCATGGAGATCGTAGATGCGCTCCCGTTCCTGAAACGCGTACAGGAACGGAGTGAAGGCCCCCACGTCGATAGCGGTCGTTCCGAGCCAGAGCAGGTGGCTGAAGATCCGATCCATCTCCATGCAGAGCACGCGGACGACCTTACACCGCTCCGTCACCTCCAGTCCCATGAGTTTCTCGACCGCCATGACGTAGACGCAGTTGTACATCAAGGGCGCCAAGTAGTCTATGCGGTCCGTGAGCGGAACGATCTGATTCCAGGTTCGGTACTCCCCGAGTTTCTCGAAGGAGGAATGAAGGAAGCCGATATCGGGTGTGACCTTGAGCACAGTCTCGCCATCGAGCTCACAGATCAGCCGCAGAACACCATGCGTGGCGGGGTGTTGCGGCCCGAGGTTGAGAAGCATGGGCTCCGAACCAAGGGCCGGCTCCGGAAATTCCAGGATCCTCTCGGTCACGGTGTATCCTCCGCTTCTTCCGTCAAACCGTCTGGCTCCGGAGGCGCGAGCCCCGGAGCACCACCTACTTCCAACAACTCCGTGGTGTAGTCATCGCGATAGTCCTGGGACAGGGCACGCCGCGTCTGTTCCGCCCTCGAAAAGCGCCCTCTCAATGGGAAGTCCTTTCTCAGGGGATGGCCCTCGGCGTAGTTCTGTGGCATCAGAATTCGGCGAAGATCCGGGTGACCCCCGAAATCGACGCCGAACAGGTCATAAACCTCCCGCTCGAGCCAATTCGCGGTCTTCCAAAGCTCGACCACGCTGTGAATGGTGAGATCGTCGAGAGGTAGTTCGCATTTGACTCGTAGCGCCCGCTTGTGCCCCACGGACCACAGCTGGTACACGATCTGTATCGGCTTGCCACCCCCGTAGTCGACGGCGGTCACGTCGGCGAGCAGATCATAACGCTGCTCCGGGTCGTCCTTCAGCCACTCCAAAACCTCTCGGTTACGGGCAGGATCCACGAAAACGACGTGCTGATCGCCGGCCTGGACTTCATGGTGGAGGATCGTCGCCCCGAAGCGACTCTGAAGCGCCGTCACCGACGGGTGCGACGAAGGATCACCGTCCCCGCCTCGAGGTGTGCCCGCATCATCCTGCGAGGCCTCGGGGCCTTGCTCGACCGCGTCGAACGCGGAGCCGCCCTCGTCGGCCATTAGGGTAGCAAGTCCTCCGACCGCTCTGGGCGCGTCGTCTGAGCGAAGGAACTGAGCCGCTCCTGTTGGGTCGAATTTCCAAACGGCCCGGCAAGCGCCTCGACTTCTTCGGTGCCAGCGCGCGGGCGGCCCACGAGGGAGGGATCTTCTGCCCGGAGACTGTAGTGCTCAGACAAGCTCTCGCCGCGAATCTTTTCCTGGATCATCATCAAGCCGTAGATGAGCCCTTCGGGACGCGGAGGACAACCCGGGATGTAGACGTCGACGGGGATGATCGTGTCGATTCCCTGGACCATGGAATACACGTCGAATACCCCTCCCGAGCTCGCACACGCGCCCATCGAGATACACCACTTGGGTTGCATCATCTGGTCCCAGATGCGCCGTAGTACGGGTGCGAGCTTGTAGGGAACCCGACCGGCGCAAATCAGCACGTCGGCCTGGCGAGGGCTGAAGGACATACGCTCCATTCCGAAACGGGCAAGATCGAAGTTCGAGGCGGCCGAGGCCATCATCTCGATGGCACAGCACGCGGTGCCGAAAGGCATCGGCCAGAGCGAATTTCGGCGAGCCCAGTTGACCACGAAATCCACCTTCGTGGTGAGAAATGTGGGGCTTCCGGACCCGAGGAGTCCGCCCTCTCGCCCCTCCCCCTGACTTGGCGCCTGAACCTCGGCGAGGCTCGGCGGATCTCCGCTCTCGCCATCTCCTAATCCCATTCTAGACCTCCTTTTTTCCACTCGTAGACCAGCCCAAAAGCCAAAACGGCGACGAAAATACTGACCGCCACGAACGCGCTCCACCCCAACTCCCTCATTTCGACCGCCCACGGGATCAGAAAAATCGTCTCCAGATCGAAAACGATGAAACTGATCGCCACCATATAGAATTTCACCGAGAAACGAAGGCGGGTATCCCCGAGCGGGATCATGCCCGACTCGTACGCCATGGACTTTTGTGGGGTCGGTCGCCGGGGGCTCAGAATATGAGAGACGACGACCATGCCAAGCGCGTTCACGAGAGAGACACCGAACAGGATCAGAAGCGGGATGTATGATCCCGACATGGCGGCCTTTGGACCTGGCTTGTGAAATTGTTCACTTAGGGACTTCCGTAAGGTATTCCGAGTCTCGAACGAGTGTCAACCCGATTTCGGCCCCCCCCCTTTGAGCCCTGAAAAAGTTCAAATTTGCGGCCTTCGACGGAACGATCCCATGATCGGCGCTCGGACGGCGTATCGTGGGGGCTGTGCTCACCCACCCAAAATACTTATTCTGCCGCGTCCAAGAAACGGTTTTCCTCTCAACCCGAACCCGAATATGCCGATTCTGAGCGACCATTGGATCCGGCGGATGTCCGAAGAGCACGGAATGATCGAGCCCTTCGAGCCGCAGCAGGTAAAGGACGGCTGCATATCCTACGGCCTGTCTTCGTACGGTTACGACATCCGGGTGGCTTCCGAGTTCAAGGTTTTTACCAACGTCCACAACGTGATTGTCGATCCGAAGAAGTTCGACGACCGTTCGTTCGTGGACGTAAACGAGACCGAATGTATCATCCCGCCCAATTCCTTCGCTCTGGCGAGGACCGAGGAACACTTCCGTATTCCGAGGAACGTCCTCGTGTTGTGCGTCGGGAAGAGTACCTACGCCCGATGTGGAATCATCGTGAACGTGACACCGCTCGAGCCTACCTGGTCTGGGTACCTGACCCTCGAGATCTCGAATACGACCCCGCTGCCGGCGAAAATCTACGGCGGCGAGGGGATCGCTCAGCTGCTCTTCTTCGAGGGGGAGCAGGAACCGAGCATGGCGTACGAGGACCGGCAGGGTAAGTACCAGAATCAAGTCGGGGTGACACTCCCGAAATTATAGACCCGGCGGTCGCCATCCCGATCCACAGCGGTGGTCGTTAGATTCCGCCGATGATGGACTCTTCCCCGACAGTGGACGGTACTTCGGGCGGCGGGTATAGGCACACGTGGACCGCCCGGCGCTACGCACCTCCTTGGTGGTTGCGAGGCGCCCATGCGCAAACGCTGGCGGGGAAATTCCTTCGGCCGGCGCCGGACGGAGGGCTCACAACCGAACGGATCAATACGCCAGACGGAGATTTCCTGGACATCGCTTGGATGCCCGAGACCGATCCTGCGGCGCCCCTGGTACTCGTGCTTCACGGGCTGGAAGGGCACGTGCGGAAGGGCTACATGGTCCAAACGTGCCTGGCGCTGGCAGATCGCGGGATGCGCGCCGTGGGAATGAACTTCCGCGGCTGTTCCGGAGAGATGAACCGGGAGCCCCATTTCTACCACTCCGGCGAGACCGGGGACATACGTTTTGTCTTCGGTCTGCTCCGCGAGCGGTTCCCGACCCGCCCAATCATGGCGATCGGATTTTCTCTCGGAGGAAATGTCCTCCTCAAGTACCTCGGTGAACAGGGAGCGAAAAACGCAGCCACTTTTTCGGCAGCGGTGGCGATTTCGGTCCCCTACGACTTGTCGGCAGGAGCCGACGCCCTGGAACTGGGCGGCATGGCCAAAGTTTATTCCGACTACTTCCTTCGCTCGCTGGTCGCCAAGGTCCGCGCCAAGCAGGAGATCCTGGCGAACGTCCTCGATCTCGATGCCGTATGGGCCAGCGTAACGATCCGGGACTTCGACGACGCCGCCACCGCGAAGCTCTATGGATTCGCCGGCGCCGAGGATTACTACCACAAGTCCAGCTCCAACCGCTTCATTCAGTCGGTCCGAGTGCCTACGCTGCTCATTCACGCGCGGGACGATCCGTTTCTGCCCGCGGCGGCCCTGCCCCTTTCTACGATTGAGGCCAACCCCTTCTTGGCTTTGGTCCTTACCGATGGCGGCGGCCATGTGGGTTTCCTCGAGCGTGGACCTCCTTGGAATCCGACGTTTTGGGTGGAGGAGCAAAGTGCGTCATTCTTGGCCCACCACCATCGAGGCACCTCGGCGACGACCGCCGACCCGAACGCTATCGCACCTGGACGGGTTGACCCGAACACCGAGAATCTCTAGTGTGGCGACGTCCGAAGGGACGGAGTTTGGTGCTGGCAAACCGTGAGCACCGCGCACCGATTGATGGGGGAGTAGTTGCATGGCCGAGGGAACCGTAAAGTGGTTCAACGACAGTAAGGGTTTTGGTTTCATCACACCGGACGAGGGCGACAAGGATTGCTTTGTGCACTACTCGGCGATCCAGGGCGACGGTTTTAAGAGCCTCGCTGAAGGTGACCGCGTTGAGTTCGAGATCGGCGAGGGACCGAAGGGACCCGCTGCCGAGAACGTGCACCGCCTCGGATAACACAGCCCTCAGCGAGCCTGATCGAAACCAGACCCGCTGAACACACGCCGGCCGAGGCCGGTTACCTGGAAGGTTGTAGTGGTCCTCAGGTCGAGCGGGCGGCGATGCCACCGTGGGCACACTACGGGTGCGGAGTTGCGGCCTGCGCTGCCCCCGAATGTTCGAAGAACACCTTCTGGTGCCAACTCATCCGGGCGGGCCCCTCCCACCGGCCCCCGCGGGCATCCTTGAGGCGGGTGACCGTATTGTCGAACACCACCGTCTCCGGATCCACCGTCCCCTCCTCCACCAGTCGGCTGAACTCCGGTCGAGAAGTTCGCCGCACCTCTCCATCCACCAGGAACCAAACCGGCGTGTTGTCGAGAATTCGCAGGCCCAAGCGGCGCTCCTGGTCTTTCAGTACGCCGACCATGGCGTCGATGGAGCACCCTGAGGGAGGCGCGGAAGCTTCGTCCACGGCTACGAGAAGAAACCGTCCCCGTCGAAAATCGCGACCGCAGGTCAAGGGAACCCCGTGCGCCACCCACGTCTCGAGAAACAGATCCACGGCGCTCAGAAAGCTCTCCTTGTCGGCTTCCTCGAGCGTGCGCTCGACGCCGAACACCCAAAGGCGTGATTCGTCAGGCAGCGCTTCGAACTGAACCATCGGCATCAGACCACCTCCACGTCGGCCGCGGTTGGTTCCGCGGTGGTCACGGCGTCGGGTTCCGCGGTGGTCACGGCGCTGGCGTCCCCGCCCGTTGCAGGCTCGGCGACGTCAGATGGCCCGACACTGCCATGGGACGTGTGATCTGAACGATCCGCAACAGCCAAGCCTGTCGTTTGTGGGGGAGATTTATCCAAGAGGATCGCCACCCACCGCAGGTCTTCGGTGTTCTCCAACATGATCTTTACGATCATGGTGAGGGGCACCGCGAGCAGTGCTCCGACCGGACCCCAGACCCAAGCCCAGAAAAGCAACGACAGGATCACCACCAGGGTGGACAAGCCCAGCCTTCTGCCCATCAGGTGGGGCTCGATGAGATTCCCGAACACCATGTTGATCGCCCCATAACCGCCAGCCACCATCAGGAAGTGTCCGATTGAAGTGAACTGAACGACGCTGAGGAAGAGAGCCGGAAGTGCCGCCAGCAAGGACCCGACGGTGGGTATGTAGTTCAGGACGAATCCAATGAGTCCGAGCAGGACTGGAAAGTCCAACCCCAATATCCGCGCCAGCAGCCCGATCGCCAAACCGGTGGCAAGGCTCACCAGGGTCTTGATACCGAGATACGCCTGGACCTCCCGGACGATCTTGGTAACACGCCTACGGTCGTTCTTCACCGTCTTCGTGGAATGCCGCCGCTCACCATCCCGAGGCCCTACGATCGCCCGGAACTTGAACGGGAACACCATGGCCTCACCCAGAACGAACGCCATGATCAGCAGGACCAGGAACATGTTGCCTAGAAAGCCCACCACCAACGCGGCGGTCCTTCCGAACCAGTCGACCAAAATACCCGGATCGAACCATTCGCTCAGCACCTCGCCGAGCTCGATTCCGCTAACGCTCCACGCACTCAAGCCGTCCACCCATGAGTTGGTAATCGTCCGTATCTGTAACGTGTACCCGGGGATCTGGGCTTGAAGATCGGCCACGGCCTGGGTACCCAGCATGATGAGCGCCCCGAATAGTGCACCCATCACGAGCATCGTGAGCGCGATGGCCAGAGGTGCCGGCACACGCCGGAGCTGGAGCCAGAACATGAGCGGCATGCTCATCACGGCCAGGAACAGCGCCAACGCGAAGGGCAGAAGGATGGCCTGGCCCTCTCGTAACCCCGCTACTACGATGACAAAAGACGCCCCCATGAGAAGGTATCGGGCTCCAGGGGTGTTGGTTGGCAGCGGAAGCATCTTGCGTGTCGAATCTCCGAGGGTCATGATCGCGATCAAATTCCAGCTGAATTTTGTCGACCAGCGCCGGCGTTGCCCTAACTATAGCAAGGCTCGTACCAGCGGAAGACGATATCAAGGCTCGTTACCGGCGGAAGACGTCTGATGGCTGAACACCTGGAGCATTCCGGGGTTCCGATTCCCGAGTCCGACTCGGACCTGCTCGGGCAGTGCCGCGTCGACGTATTTCGCTCCGGCGGCAAGGGAGGCCAGCATCAGAACGTCACGGAGAGCGGCGTCCGTCTCACACATCTTTCAACCGGGATTGTGGTTACCAGCCGCCGTTTCCGTAGCCAGCTCGCCAACAAGCGGAACGCTCTGGCCACACTTCGCAAGAGACTCGCCGCCCTCGGCAAGCGCGAGAAGCGGCGCATCCCGACCCGTCCATCCCGCCGTGTTCAGGAGCGGCGCCTATCGTTGAAACAGCAACATTCCTCCAAGAAGACTCTACGTCGAAAACCGAGGGTGGACGACGATTAGGCAGGAGGCTTATCATTGACAGATGTACTACGCGCCCCTGGGCTCGTGTGATTCCCGCTTCGAGAGGCACTAATTGAAAGAGACCATCCGTGCTCTTTTGATCGATGATGATCAAGGGGACTTCGTTGTTACGAAGGGACTTCTGAGTCAGATCAAACGCCCGAAAATCGAATTGGATTGGGTCTCCACGTTCGAGGAGGGGCACGATGCCATCGCCAAGGGTGGGTACGACATTTACTTCGTCGACTATTTTCTCGAAGACCGCACGGGCCTCGACTTACTCCGGGAAGCCGCGCGGCACCAACTGCAGGCGCCGGTGATCATGTTGACGGGACGCGGCAGTCACGAGGTGGACATCGAGGCGATGCAAGCGGGCGCCGCGGATTACCTCATCAAAGGCCAGATCGAACCTGAAGATCTGGAACGCTCTATACGTTACGCCCTTGATCGTATGGAGGCACAGCGGGCCCTCAGGGCGAGCGAAGAGCGCCACCGAGCGATGTTCGACCACCTCCCGCTGGGCGTGTACCGGTGTACACCAGAAGGTGAGTTCCTGGATGCCAACCCGGCCCTGGTGAGGATCCTCGGGTACCCCGACCGGCCCAGCCTCGACAACCTATACGCGTCCACGTTCTATGTCAGTGACGAGCACGTGCAAGTCTTCAAGGCACGACTGAAGGAGTTTGGCATAGTGCGGGGCTTCGAGACACGACTACGTGGCGTGGACGGGCGCACCATCCAGCTTCGTAATACTGCGCGAATTCATCGGGACACGGAGGGGAATGTCAGTTATGTCGAGGGGGTCATCGAGGACGTCTCGCGTGAGAGGAGCTCGTTTGCGTCGAGCCAGGAGGCCGCACGATACAAGGCGTTACACGAGTGCGACCATATGGCCATGCTCACGTTGGACCTCTCGGGAGAAGTTCAGGATGGGAACCCCACCTTCCTTGCGATGTCAGGGTACGACGAGGAAAATCTTGCCTCGGTGGAGTACGCGAAATTGTTCGAGGAGGAGGATCGAGCCGAGGTGTTGGAGGAAATCCAAAAACTCTCGGGAGGCGCAGCAGCGATTCGAAAAGAGAGCCGGAACCTTCGGGTGAAGAGCGGATCGATTTGCCCCGTACGTACCCTGTCCATCCTCATCAGAGACTGGGACGGCGAGCCGAACCACATCCTCATCGTGATGGAAGCGAAACTGCCGGCTTAGAGGTCCGTCAGGTCCGGTATTCCTCCGATACATCCTGCCCCTCGGGCACCTGATCCCTCTTCACCAACGCCTCTTCTACCGGTCCCGGGCCCCCTTCGCTGGCATCCTCCCCATTCGCTCCACTTGATGCGGGCCTCAATGAATCCGGTGTGACCCCCCGGTCTCCGACTTTTCGAGCATTCGACCCCAGAGCATGACTCAAACATCGGTCGGTCCAGTCCGCCGGAGACTCCCCATCGTGAGGCGCCTGCCCCGCAGCCGCCCAGTCCGTCACCTCAGCCGCATCGTCGGAGCGGTCGAGGGCGTCTAACGCATCCGCTGCGGCACCCCGGAATTCCGCATCATCAACAACCTGGGCCATCATGTATATCTGCTCTCCGGCAAGATCCTCGACTCCACCCGCCTTCGCGCTCTCCACATACTCGGTCAGGTGAACCACCGCCGAAGCCATGTGATGGGAAGCCAGGTCGAGCCACGTCAGAGTACAAAGTGTTCGCACCGCGGTGGGGTGGATCCGCACGATCTTCGTCGCGAGCCCACGGGCCGGCTCCGGCTGCCCGTCCTCGAGCATCACGTCGATGGCACGCCCGTAATACTCGAGGGCTCGGGCCCGGTCGCCCGCGCGCTCGCACAGGTCGCCCGCGCGGTTGAGCGGGACCCATCTGAAACCGGACGCCGCGGCCTCGGCCTGGGCCTCGAGGTCATCCAGAAGCTCCTCAGCAACGGGCGCACGCCGGTCCGGTGAGGATTTCCCCGAGCGGAACCAGCTTGAAATTCGTTTCATTTCAGCACGTGGTAAATTTGCGAAGCTGTTAAACTTAGTCAGCTAAGGTGAGCGCCGAAAGCCGGACCTTGCTCGCTTCCCACACGACGCGCTCGGGCTCAGCCGGCCCTTCAGATCGCCTGCTTCGACGTGTCGTCGTCGAACGAATCCAAACGCGCCCCGGCGAATCGTCTCCAGAACCACGGCGCACGCCGCACGGCTATATCCAGGAAGAAACTGACTAGAGCCAGTACGGAGAGCCACGGCCACAAAGGTGTCGGTACCGAAGCTGTCTCTCCGTAATCGTCGAAAATTTCCGCCACGTCGGGCAAGAATTTCCCTCCGGTTTGGACAGCAATTTCACTCAGCAGTTCGGTATTGGGGGGATAGAGTCGGAATTCGTCACCATACCTGTAATAGAGCGCCTGCGAGCGGTCCTCTATGCCGTTACCCGACAGTTCGAACCGATACGGATCCTCCCCGGGAGCGCCCAGGGTGTATCGAGCCTGAAACGTTCCCGGGCCCACCTGTTCGAACGACAGGGGAGTTTCTTCCCCTCCCGTTCCAAGCACCCGTAGCTGTGGATCCAAATCGGAACGGTAGGTGCCCTCCTCGGTGAGCGCGCTTACCGTAATGACGGCCTCATTCCCAATGCGCTCCACGACGAAATCCAGCTCCTCGCCTCCGTCACGCCTCATCGTTTCTCGGACGAGTTGTGACCAGAATTTTCCGTACCCCTCCCAGGTCAGCCAGTCGGCGGCCCAGCGGTTCTTCACGTCCGACGTGAACACAGCGGTCCTGCCCAATCCATACCGCCAGCGCGCCAAGAGTGGGTTCTCCGAATCGGACTGGATGAGCACTTCAGCAGTCTCCTTCGCCAGTGTCCTCACGTACCCTCGCAGAGGCGGCGCCGCATCCATATCGATGTCGGTGAACGCCTCTACCGACATGACCACCGTGGTTTGCACGGCCTCCTCCACCAAGGTGGACTGAGACGCGATCTGGGTCTCCTGGATGAAGATCCGCGGGACCCTCGCGGCATCTTCAATGAAGTAGGCACGTCCCCTTCCCCATTTCGCAATATTCCCGAGCAGCTCCCTGTCCGCCTCCTGGCCCACCGCGACGGAAGAAACGGTTATGTCCGAGTCGGACATCAACGAAACGAGTTCCTCGTAATCGTCCGCATAGGTCTTTCCATCAGACAACAGGATGATGTGCCTGATCTCGGCGTCCGAGTTCTCGAGAGCCGCGAAGGCCGTCTCCAACGCCGGATAAATGTTTGTCTGAGAGCCGGCAATGATACGGCTGATGAAGTCGTTCATGCTGGCCTTCTCGACGGCGAGCTGAAGAGGCACCGTCACGTACGGTGTGTCGTCGAAGGTGATCAATCCGAAACTGTGGGTCGGCTCGAGTAGATCAAGCGCCGCCTTGGCCGCCTCTTTGGACAATTCGAGCTTCGGGCCCACCATGCTGTAGGACTTATCCAACACGATGATGAGCGCCAGCTCTTTCCGTTTTTCGTTGATCTCGAACCAAATAGGGAGCAGCTCCTCGATCTGTGATCCCGCGTATCCCTCTTCCCCGTAACTCGATTCGCCGGCGGCGAAGATGAATCCGCCTCCGGAGTCTCGGACGTACTCGAGGATGGCGTTCACTTGACCGTCACCCAGGGCGTCCATGGGTACGTCACTCAGTAACACGAGGTCGAAACTTTCAAGAGCCGCTGCAGTTTCCGGTAGCAAGTCGGGGCCCACCACGACGACGTCCATGCCCTCCGCAGAGAGTGCGTCTCTCAAGTAGATGGCGCTGGCCAGTCGACCCTCTACGTACAGTATTCGGGGGCGCGCTCCGACGGAGACCGCCTGCGTGTGAAGGTCGTTTTGGGCGAACGGGTCGTTCTCACTTTGGAGCCGTCCCGACAACGTCCCTGCGCCTCCGGCCGGAAGCCGTACCTCGAAGTCGATCTCGTTGAGCCCGGGCTCGAGTCTCACTTCCCT
>JADFNK010000029.1 GCA_022563405.1 Gemmatimonadota bacterium
AGAACCTCCCTACGCTTCGCCATCTCCGCGATAAACTGCTCGTCCGTCAACGAGACACGCATCCCCAGGTCGATGAACATGTTCGTGACCGACCGATTGCCCGATCCCTGCCAGTTTCTGGTATCCGCTACGTTGATGTTGTCCTCGGTGGTGTCCATGTAGCCGGTGATGTGGAGGATCGTGCCTTTCGGAAGAAGCGGTGCCGCGTCGTCGGCATACGCGTAACCCCGCACCCAGTTGTGGTCGTATCCCACGCATGAGAGCGTTTCGACGTTGTAGCCCCAGATGGCCTCCAGGCACATGCGGGCCCCGGGTGCGTGCAGATGGGGCTCGAAGGTGACGATCTTGATATTCTGGGTCAGCGTGCGGTAGGCGTGGAGCTCCTGACCCTTTTCGTTCCCCCTGATGTCGATGTCGACGCTGTTGCCGAGTCCGCCCACGCCGCCACGCCGGTACTGCGGCTCGTAACCCACCGGGTGGAAGCGGAACCCGATCTCGAGGTGAGCGCGCGTGTCTACGCCATTGGAGTGCAGGTGAATCGAGCTGGATACGACACTCGATCCGGCCCTGAGAAGCCGGCCCGCCTCCGGCGCGAAGATGTCCGGATTGCGCCCTACCTCGTGGACGGGCCAACCCGTTGACGGCCCTCTTTCACCGTCTTCGTCGTCTTCGCCGAGGACACGTGTGCCCCAGATCATGTGATGGAAGACAAACCGTCCACCAACCGTCTGCCGGCCGTCGCCCCCGCTGCGGTTGTCGACGTCGTTGACCTCTCTGATCTCCACCGAGGAGACCCAACGGTCCTCGTCGAGCCCGACGAGCACACTCTCGATCTCGCCCCACCAGTCGGGCGCACCACCCTTGACGAGGATTTCGTTCGTTTTGACGATCAGGTCCGGCTGACCCGCGATCCAGGTCTCGTTGTTGGGGAATACCCTCGGTGGAGGCATGTCCGCTGGGTCCCCCTCCGGCATCCCGCTCTCCACCCACGCGGCGATCGCGGCCACCTCCCAATCGCTCAGCGACGGGTCGTTCTTGAAGTGCTGGATCCCGATGTCCTTCTCCACGTACCAGGGCGGCATGGCCCCAGCCACGTCACGGAGGCCCGTCCGATACACGATCCTGCTCGAGTAGCGGCGCACCTGCTGGTAGGTCACGAGGGTCATCGGCCCGACGCCGCCGTCCCGGTGACAGGTCTGGCAGCTCCGCTGGAGAATCGGGGCGATATCGCGCGTGAAAGTCACCTCGTCCAAGGACGACTCCTGGGCCCCGAGCGACACGGGTGCCAGAAGGGCTGTGACCATCAGAGCCGATAACGCCGTTCCGGCTGCCAATCCCAACAGGATGTTCCTTGCGACCTTCATCATCTCACACTCCCTCAGAGGCGCGAACAATCATACGCTCGAGCCGGAAGCCGGCGCGGAATACCAACTCCGGAACTGGGCTAATAGTACGGGATCTTCTCGGTGTCTGTCAAAGGAAACCACGCTACGGCAGGCGGCAAAGCCGCCCTACTTCACCCACCGCCACATCAAGACGACAGAGACGAGCGACAGGCCGCTCCCAAAGATGAACGGCGCCGCCGGGCCGAACCCGGACCACGCCCCGACCCCCTCCCACAACACGCCCGCAATTACGCTGGCGGGCAACAAGGTGAGGCCGATCACGCCGTTGAACGCGCCGTAAGCCGCGCCGCGCCGTTCGGGGTTCGGCGTCAAGTCCGCGACGAAGGCCTTGGCCACACCTGCGGTGAGGGCATAGTAGGCTCCGTAGAGGCCATAAAGAAGCGCGAATTGCCAAGTCTGGTCGGCCCACGCGAAACCCAGGTAGACTGTGCTGTACAGGAGCCATCCCACAATCATGACTTTACGTCGGTCGATACGATCGGACAGAGCCCCTGCGGGCCCGGAAAGCACGGTATACACCAGGTTGAATCCGGCCAGCAGGACGAGAATGGCTACGACGGACGTACCACCGCTCTGAACCCGGAGGACGAGAAACGCGTCCGTGCTGTTGCCCAGGGTGAAGAGCGCCATCACCACGAGGAATCGCCTGAAGCGGGGGTCGGTTGCTGGAACGCCCTTCGTGGACCGTGTCGGCGGCCCCCCTCTTCCGGCCTCCCGCACGCCCACGGCCACCACCACCACCGCCAGGGCCGCCGGGACGATCGCGAAGTAGACGATCGCACGGAAAGTTTCGGCGTCCAGCACCACGCCGCTGCCTTGCATCCGCATCACGAACACAGCGGCCAACAACAAGCCGAGGAACGCACCCGCACTGTCGGCTGCCCGGTGCAGGCCGAAGCTCAACCCACGCTGGTCGGGCTCCACCGAGTCGGCGATGAGGGCGTCTCGGGGAGCGGTCCGAATGCCCTTCCCGATCCGGTCGAGGAATCGGTAGAGCAATACCAGCGGCCAGGTCTGCACCAGCAGAAGAAGAGGCATGGCCAACGCCGCCAAACCATACCCCCCCACCGTGAGCCCCTTCCGCCGGCCGAGCCTGTCGGAGAGCCAACCCGACCAGATCTTTACGAGGCTGGCCGTGGTCTCGGCGATGCCCTCGATGAGCCCGATCACCGCGAGGCGTACACCCAGCACGTTGGCCAAGAACAACGGCAGAAGGTGCACGAGCATCTCGCTCGCGACATCCCGCAGGAAGCTCGTCAGCGAAAGAACCCAAACGTTGCGTGGTATACGGGAAGGCATCGGGCAAGCTATCGGTACTTGCCAGGGACAAGAAGAACCCCGAGATAAGGAGAGAATTCCCACGGATGATAGACCTGGAGCGGATTTGAGCACGACTTCCGAGTACGCGGCACCCGGCGATCAAACGACGGGCGGGAAAACGTTCTTCGGGCAGCCGAGAGGACTGGCCACCCTGTTCTTCACGGAGATGTGGGAACGGTTTTCGTACTATGGGATGCGTGCGTTCTTGATCCTGTTCATGGTCGCCTCGGTGGATGGGGCCAATCCCGGTCTGGGCTTCGGCGAAGGCATGTCTGGCGCCCTTTACGGGCTGTACACGTCGATGGTGTACCTGCTCACACTGCCCGGTGGTTGGGTGGCCGACAACCTGTGGGGACAACGAAAGGCTGTCTTCCGCGGCGGCGTGATCATCGCGATAGGCCACTTCACACTCGCGGCGCCGCTCGTCGGCGCGCCCGACGTGCCGTCGTTCTTCCTGGGCCTGCTCTTCATCGTCATCGGCACTGGGCTGCTCAAGCCGAACGTCAGCACGATGGTCGGCGACCTCTATCCGCGGTTGAGCGACGACGCGACCGACCATGAGCGCAAAGTGTGGGGCGCGAATCGTGACGCGGCCTTTTCGATCTTCTACATGGGCATCAACGTCGGCGCGATGTTGGGGCCGTTCATCTGCGGCACCTTAGGCGAGGGGATCAACTGGCCGGCCATCGGCTTGGTGACTGAGGGGAACTGGCACTGGGGCTTCTCGATCGCCGGGTTCGGGATGGTGCTCGGGCTGATCCAATACAGAATGGGCGACAAGTACCTGGGCGAAGCCGGCCTGTTCAAGCCGGACGCCCCAGAGGACGAGATCGATCGACGCGGGCGCAACTTCTATCTCTCGGCGGGTGCGGTCGCGGCGGTGACTGCCCTGGTGGTCTTCTTGCTGGTGACCGACGCGCTCGGCATGACGATCGTGGACTTCGCCACCTGGATCGCTTACGGCATCGTGCTGCTGTCGATCGTGTTTTTTGCGTATCTCATCTCGGGCGCCCGGTGGGCGGCCTCGCTGGTGATCCTGTTCGCCATCCTGTGTGCGGTTTTCGTGCCCCGCATGGGCGTCGAGGGAGGACAGTGGGCCGCTGCCGGTACGCTCGGCACGTTCGTCTTGATGTGCCTCGGGTTGTTGACCTTCCGAGGCGACCAGGTCACGACCGACCAGAAGCGCTTGATGGTCATCTACTGGTTGTTTCTGCTGGCAGCCGTCTTCTGGGCTGGATTCGAGCAGGCCGGCTCGTCGATGAACCTGTTCGCCGAAAATGACACGAACCGTGTTCTCGTCGGCTGGGAGATCAACACCACGTGGCTCCAGAACGTGAACCCGTTCTTCGTCGTCGTGCTGGCGCCGGTCTTCGGCTCCTTGTGGACCTGGCTCGCGCACCGCGACATGAACCCGTCGACCCCGCGGAAGTTCGCGCTTGGCCTGATGGGCCTGGCGGCGGGCATGTTCGTTTTGGCTTGGGGCGCGTCTTATGCGGCTGACGGAACCCGCGTGTCGATGGCCTGGCTCGTCGTCACCTATTTCTTCTTCACGTGCGGAGAACTCGCGCTGTCGCCTATCGGACTCTCGGCCATGACCAAGCTCGCGCCACGCGGCCGGCTGGGACAGATGATGGGCGTCTGGTTCATCGCTTCGGCGCTGGGCAGCCTGGTGGCTGGACTCGTGGCCGCCCAGCTCGAAACCCTTCCGGCTGTGACGATCTTCACATTCACCGCGATCTTCGCCGGTGCGACGGGCCTGGTTGCCCTGCTGGTCAGCCCTCTTGTGAACAGACTGATGGGCCAAGTCGAGTAATCTCGGGGCCCGTTGGCCATCTATCTCTTCCACGGTACATTCGACCTCTTCCACGGTACATTCGACGTTGCCGAACCTGGACCCGACACCTGGGTCCGACTGTGCCTACTCTGGAACCACTGATCTAGACGTGCTGATCTGGACCATCGATAAAGGACGACCCATGCGACTCCTCTCCAACTTGGCGGCAATTTTCGCCGTGACGATCCTGGCCGCCTGTCAGAGTGGCTCGGCTTCCCTCGAGACCGACGATGAGATCGCGAGCTACGGCTTCGGACTGGATATCGGCCGCTCTCTCGAGCCGACCGTGACCCATCTCGACCGGGCCGCGCTCATTCGCGGCATCGAGGACCTGCTCGACGGGCTCGACCCCGCGATCTCCGACGAGCAACTCGCCGAAGTCACACAGCGTGTTGGCACACTGATCCGGGAGGAGCAAGCCGCAGAGTTCGAAGCCATGACCGAAACCAACAGAGTAGCGGGCGAGGAGTACCTCGCGTCGAATGCCGAAAAGGACAATGTGACCGTTACCGCCAGCGGGCTCCAGTACGAAGTCATCCTGGAGGGGGAGGCAGGTGCCGCTCGGCCCACACCCGGCGATCGGGTCAGGCTCCACTACCGGGGGACCAACATCGACGGATCGGAATTCGACAGCTCATACTCGCGGGGGCAGCCCACCGAGTTCGGGGTGAGCGGCGTCATTCCAGGATTCAGCGAAGGCCTTCAGCTGATGACCGTGGGGAGCCACTACCGTTTGGTCATTCCCTCCGACCTGGCATATGGCCCCCGGGGCAGCGGACCTGATATCGGACCCAACGCCACGCTGATCTTCGAGATCGAGCTCATCGAGGTTCTCTAGCAGGCCTGTCCCCGGGCAGGTCTAGACGCCTATCCCAGCCAAAGTGGACGTGATGAACACGGTCTTCGCCCGCAAATATTCGTCGGCGTCGGCGTGCGGCGCGAGATCGATCTTGATTTTCGCGTAAGCGGCTCTGGCATCCGCGTCCTCCTGGAGATGGTCACGGAACGCCAAGTATCGCTGGAGTTCCGGATCACCCAGGACCGACGCGTACAGATGGTGGGGCGCGAAGTCCCGCTTGTGCTGGAGAAACGGCACATCCGGCCCCTTTCGGCGGAAGGTCTCCAGGCCTGGCGGCCCTTTACCCGCCTCGTGGATGTAGCCCAACCGCTCCAGCCCGCTGATGAGGGACGCCATATCCGACGTTTCAGGAACGATGACGCATATATCGAGCACCGGCCTCGACACGAGTCCCGGGACGGCGGTGCTCCCGATGTGCTCAACCTCGAAGGCCTCCACCTCTTGGGCCAACTCGGTCCGCAGGCAGTCTCGGATCTCCCTGAACCGCTTCGGCCAATCCTCGTTGTAACTGGTTACCGTGATCACGCGATTAAAGCCTCCGCCTCGATCTCAACCAAGCATGCGTCTCCGACCAGACCCGCCCGAATCATGGTAGTCGCGGGAAGTATGTGACCAAACCGCTCTCCATGCACACGGGCTACGGCCTCCCATATGGAGGCATCTCGAATATACACCCGAGTGCGGACCACATCCTCGAGAGATGCTCCAATGGACTTGAGCGTCCCCTCGATCTTGTCGATCACAAAATGCGCCTGCGCTTCAGGGTCGGTCCCGCCAACCAAACGTGACCGGTGTGTCGCCGTCATGCCCGAGATCCACACGTGAGGGCCCTGGCGTACTGCACGACTGAATCCCGCGGTCCCTTCCCACGCCGTCCCAGTGAGAACCATGCTCCGACGATCGGGGCCCCGTTTCGTTTCATACGGTCGAGGGTGCGGGCCAAAGTGCCGGCCCGGCTCACCCGTCGCCGTCAGGAACGGGGGCCTACGATACTCGTCCCCGCAGTCCCCAGGGAGGGTGTCGAGTCTGGTCAGAGCGTTCTCGATGTCCGCTCGATTTTTTTTGGTGAGCGACACCCGGAAGACTCTCAGACTGTCCTGAATGTGCTCCTTCGTCCTGACTCGCGCTCCGATGATGATCGCACCCACGGCGGGCAAATCGAGCATGTAACGACACGCCACGTTGGCAATGGAGACTTTGTGCCTCTTCGACACCTCCCCCAAACACTCGAGGACGTGCTGGTATGCGTCCCATCCGCCAGCTGCCTGGATGAAGCGCCAGTACTTGGCCTCCGCGCACGTGGTCAAATCCTCCAGAGCGGGCCGCGGCGCCCCCAACCAGCGTTCCGTAAGTAATCCTCCGGCCAAGCTTCCGAATACCAACAGCTTGATGCCGTGCTCGAGGCACAAATCCGTCATGCCACCTCGGGCTCTCTGGTCGACGAGGGAGTAGGACACCTGGTTGGACACGACGTCGATGCCACTGGTGACGGCGATGCGGAGATGGGCAGTATCGAAGTTCCTGAGTCCGAGATGACGGATGAGCCCCTCCTCCTTCAAGTCCTGAAGCCAGAAGAGGCAATCGAGCCAAGCCGGGTCCGCATAACTCCAGGCATCGAACTGAAGAAGGTCGATGCGCTCGACTCCGATACTGTCCAGCGACCGTTGGACCGCCGCACGTGCGATCTCAAAATTGATGGGGCCGGGCTCAGGCGCCCAGGTCGTAAGAAGCTGCGCTTCTGCACCCCGCGCGTGACGTTCCTCGAAGGGCCCGCCGGTCAATTGCTTGGAGCCGTAATGGTCCGCCATCGAGAAGGTCGTGAAGCCCGCGTCGAGATATTGATCCAGAGCGGCCGGAGTCAGCTCGGGTTCGAGCGCTTCCCCGTCGCGTTCCGTGTCCGAGACCTGGCGCAGTCCGGTTGATATTCGCGAAACCGTGAACCCGGGCGCCAATTCGATGCGCTCCACGGCATCATCTGTCGGCCCCTGTATGGGCATCATCCTCGCTGTCATGCTTCGCCTCAACCAGTCCCGATCCGAAGGAAGGGACCGGGATTGGTGTCCATTCCGACGCGCTCGACGTGGGGGGTTCGGAAGAGGAGCATGGCGACGCTTCCAGGAAAAATCCAGTGGAGCAAAGTTCGCACGAAACCTGGGAGGGTGATCGGAAAGGGGGGTGGGATTACTCCAGAGGATCTGAAAACGTGAGATCAACGGCCGTAATCTCCCCCGACGCAACGTCGACCGTGACGCTCACCCGCCCGAATAGCTCATGCCAGGCAGTGATCTCGTACCTCCCGGGTGGAACGCCCACGACGGAGTAACTCCCATCGTCCCCGGGCATCGTATGGAAAACGTTCGGAAGCACGAGGATATGAGCAATCATCTGGGAATGGAGATCGCAGCGAACCAGGATACTGTCCGGCTCCTGAAAGGTTCTCGTGAAAGTCGAGCCGGGAAGCTGTGAACGATTGAACATTCGGTTCACCCGGCGACCCCCATCAAAGGTATGGATGTTGTGGAGCTCCGAATCCCCATTGTGGAATCTGACCTCGGCACCGGCCACGACCGGCAGAACCCTCGGAACGAAGGTGTAGTCGATCTGATTCAGAAGGCTGACACGTGGCTCCGCCTGGACAACACCGGGAGCATCGTCCAACCCCTCCCCGGTGAGATAGACGACCGCGTCGGTGGGCTCGAAAGACTCGTCGGGAGGAACCGTGGCATACGTGATCCGGCCAACTATGCCGCCGGTTTGCCTATCATCCGCTTCGGGCCGACGAGCAGCGACGAGGAACAGCAGACCCGCAAGGCCCATCAGCAGAAGGCTCAAGGTCTTGCGCCCAGTCTTGTACCGGATCCCTGCCATAAGAACACATCCTGAGATCTGATCCCGCCCGCCATCGTCCGATCCCGGCCGTCGCGGTCCGGGCCGGGACAACACGCTCCCCGATCACAATTCGTCGAACGTACATCCATGATACCACTGTGTCCTGGTTCCCGTTCGCGGAAGCCCTCCGTTGACTCGACCCTCTTGTGCTCACGCCCCCAGCACCAAACTTTGTCGGAGCCCCGAGCCACCTAAAACGCAATATGCCAAACATTTTGCCAACACGACCCCTGGTGGGTCGCACCGACGAACTCGAGGTCCTCGGCCAGGCCCTCACCTCCGCGCAAGCCGGATCGGGAGCGGCAATCTTTCTCAGAGGTGACACGGGCACAGGCAAGTCTCGCCTGGCGTCGGCCGTCGTCGAGCAAGCGGCCCACCTCGGCGTCGATACGGTCAGCGGTCAGGCGTATCGCATGGACACGGGGGTTCCCTACGGACTCTGGTCCAACGCCTTTTTCCCGAAGCTGAGGGAAATGGACGACGCCACGTTGTCGGTGTTGACTCGAGGGGGCGAGGAAGAGCTCTCGATCGTCGTGCCGGGGCTTCGTGGGGGAGGCGCTCCGGATGATTCTGTCCTTGCGTCGGCCGGTCCCGGCGAGCTCCGAACACGTATCCACTGGAATTTCACCGAACTGTTACGGGGGCTGAGCAAGAGGGCTCCGCTGCTGGTCGTACTCGACGACCTCCACTGGAGCGATCCCTCTGGCCTCGACCTGTTTCACTTCGTTTCACGCCAGATCGCTGATGTGCCGCTCGTGCTCCTCGGCGTGTACAATACGGAGGATCTCGTCCACAATCCGGCGTTCGAAAAAATGGAGCGGCCGCTGCTCTCCGTTCTGGGTTCGAAAGCACTGGACGTTGGGCCGCTCTCCGCCGACGAAACGGTAGACCTGGTTCTCCGTACGTTTCAGACCGAAGCCGCCATCGCGGAGCCGTTGGCGCGGCTGATCCATGAACGCGCCGGAGGGAATCCCTACTTCGTAGAGGAGATTCTCAAGTCACTCGTGGACTCGGGAAAGCTCTTCCTGCAGGACGAACGATGGCTGGGGTGGGAGGTGGAGGATCTGGAACTCCCGGCGTCGGTCACCGAAGTGGTTTCCGCCCGTTTCGGCGAGTTGAGCTCGCCGGCCCGAGAGGTCGCGAACGTCCTGGCGGTGGTGGGCACGAGGGTAGACCACGGGCTCCTCAACACTGTGTCCGAGCAGTCCGAGGCCGACATTCTGGCGGGCCTGGATCAACTCCGGACACGGCAGCTTATCGAAGAGACCACCGACGGAGCACACATCGTATACCGGTTCGTGCATACCTTGGTGCGGGAGGTCATCTACTCCGAGATGGGGCTCGCCCGTGCCCGCAAGCTCCATCAGCGAACCGGCGAAGCGTTGGAGCGCGGAGAGGCAGCCGTGAACGACGACCCGGTCCATGCCCTGGCTTATCACTTCTCCCGCGCCGGGGGCGATGACCCCCGGGTCGTCCGGTACCTGGCCGCTGCGGGCCGGGACGCCCTGGAAAGCCGGGCAAACCACGAGGCCGTGGGGTTCCTGACGGAGGCGGTCGAGCGGGTTCGGGCCGGAGAATTCACGGAAGAGGATACGGGCGTCGAAATACTCCCCCTGGAGGAGGATCTTGCGCGGGTGCTTCAACGACTGGGCAAGTACCGACACGCTGCGGACCATTGGGAGGCCGCCTTGGAGCTCGCCATCGAGCGCAAGGACAGCGCGCGCGCGGCCGACCTCCACCGACGGATCGGACAGGCCGCATACTTCCCGGGCCAGTTCGAGGAGGCGGTGAAGTGGTACACCGCTGGGCTGGAGCACGCGAAGGCAGGGTCCGATCGGGCCATCGAAGCCCGCCTCCACCTTTACAAGGGCATCGCACTCCAAGCGCAGGGGAGTGCCGACGAAGCCCGTGAGGAGATGGAGACGGCGCTGGCGGTCGCCGAAACCGTGGCGGACCCGAGCTTGCTGGCCATAGTCCGGCGTGAGCTGATGATCCTCCACACCTGGCTTGGAGACCTCGACGAGGCGCGCGAGCACGCCGGCAAGGCCATCGCCTTCTCCGAGGAGGCCGGAGACCGGCAGATCACCTTCTGGGTCTATTGGGCGCTGGCGATTGGGGAGGGTTTCGTGGGCGAGGTCGAAGCCATGGACCGCCACATTCAGCGCTGCCGTAAAATCGCCAAGGAATTACGGTCTCCGGTCCTGCGTCTCTGGACCTCGGAGGTTCTGCTCGAACACGCGATGGCCGCGGGAGAGTGGAATTACGGCATCGCCCTCGGAGAGCAGGCGGTGGCCCGAGCGCGGGATCTCGGACAAGATGCGCTTTTGCCGCGCCTTCTCGTGTGGCTTTCGTTGATCTACCTGGGCCGCGGCGAGATCGAGCGCGGTCGAGCTTGCGTTGACGAGGCGTGGACGATGTCGGGCGCGGCCAGCGGCGACAATTCCCGAGTACATCTCGTGATACCCGCTCATATCGGGAAAGCGATGTACCATCTCGCCACCGGAGATCCTGAGGAAGCGATCCGGATCGGTGAGGCCGGGTTGGCTGTCGCAGAGAACACCGGCTTCATCATCTGGGCGACGCACCGTCTTCTTCCGTTGATCGCTGAGGCGTACCTCCAGATCCATGACGCTGAGGCAGGCGCCCATATTGAGCAGCGCCTGCGGCGGTATGGAAAGAAAATGAGCACTCGATCCGGCTTGGCTTGGCTCAGCGCCTACGAAGCGGTCAAGACCTGGTATTCTGGCGATATTGAGCGATCCACCGTGTTGCTACGCAAGGCCGCCGAAGAACTCGAGGCGATCCCCATGATCTACGACGCGGCTCGCCTGAGGAGACAGCTGGCCGGCAGACTCGCGGATCTCGGCGACCGGGAGGCCGCCCTCGAGGAGCTCCGCCGGGTGCATGACGTCTTCCAAAAGATCGGCGCGAAGCCGGAGTTGAAGAAAACTCGTGGTATGTTCCGTGAGTTGGACACGCGGCCACCGAGCACATCCCAAGGCTCGGGAGCGGAGGCCTTGTCGCATCGGGAACTGGAGATCACACGCCTCGTGGCTCAACGTAAGTCGAACAAGGCTATCGCCAAGGCGTTGGGGATCTCGCCGCGAACCGTGAGTACCCACCTCTCGAACGCCTTCCAGAAGCTCGAGATCACGTCTCGCGGAGAGTTGGCCGACTACGCCAGGGATCACAGCCTACTTCTTGACGAAACCAAGGAATGAGACGCCAGATGCAACGGTGCCTGTGTGCTCTGCTGGCCGTATCCAGCTTTGCGTGTGGTGGCGCCAAGGCGTACCAGGCCATCTGGGAGCCCTCGGCCTCAGACCTCGCGGTCGAAGCGCCGGACTCGTTCACGGTAACGTTCGAGACGAGTGCCGGAGACTTCGTCGTAGCGTTCTATCGTGATTGGGCACCCCTGGGGGTCGATCGCGCCTACCACCTCACTCGTCATGACTTCTACGCGGGAGCACGGTTCTTCCGCGTCAACCCCGGGTTGGTCCAGTTCGGACTGAGCGGTCAGCCCGCGCTCGACTCCGTATGGGCGGACCTGACGATCCCGGACGATCCTCTGGTGGGAAGCAACACACGGGGGGCCGTCTCGTTCGCGAAGGCCGGTCCCGGCTCGCGCAATATCCAGTTGTTCATCAATCGGCAGGACAACCCCCTCTACGATACGTGTTGCGCCGGCGGATTCCCCCCGATCGGGCGCGTGGTGAGCGGCATGGAGACCGTCGATGCCCTCTTCGACGGACACGGCGAGTCACCGGTGAACGACCAGGACTCGATCATGGCTCTGGGGAACAACTTCCTGGACCAGCGATATCCGGGGCTCGATACGATCACGGCGACTCGGGTGGTAGAGTCCCGAGACTAACTACCTGCGATAACTACCCGCGGTCAGTTACCCGATCTCCTCTTCCACACTCTCCCACTCCGAAGTGAGGTCGGCGACTTCGCCTTGAAGCGACGTGCGCTCGGCCTCCAGGATCTTCACCTCGTCGGCCGAAGTTCGTTCGAAATACGCGGGTTCGCAGAACACCTCATCGATCTCGATCACACGAGCTTCTGCTTCTTGAATGGAGGTGGTCAGCGCGTCCTGGCGCTTCAAGAGCTGTTTTTTTCTGGCTTTCGAAACCCCCACCGCAGGCGTCGCTCCACGCCCGTTGCCTCTTTCGAGCACCAGATCCTTCTTGCGCCCTTCCTTCTTCTTCCCCCCTTCCTTCTTCTTCCGCTTTTCCGTCTTCGCCTTGAGGATCACGCGGTCGGCGTCGAGGTGATCGTCCCCGCAGAAGTGGACGTACTCCTCGTAGGTTCCGTGATAATCGAGGATTTCTTCCGGCTTGATCTCAACGATACGGGTCGCCAAACGGCTGACGAACCAGCGGTCGTGCGACACGAGGATGAGCGTCCCCGGGAAGGCCCTGAGGCCCTCGATGAGCGCCTCGATCGACTCGAGGTCCAAGTGGTTCGTGGGCTCGTCCAACACCAGAACGTTGGGACGCGCCATCGCCAATCGCGTGAACACCAACCGTGAGGCTTCACCGCCTGAAAGCGCGCTCAACCGCTTCTTCGAGTCGTCCCCGGAAAAAAGCATCAGCGCCATACGCGCCCGCACGTAGCCGATATCCTTGTCCGAGCAGGCATCCCAGACCCATCCCTCGGCGGTATTGTGCGGAGGGTCGAACCGATCCCGATGATCCTGTGGGAAATACCCGGGGTGGGTCTCGTATCCCCACTCGACCTCGCCTTCATCCGCATCGAGCTCACCCATGACGATCTTCAGGAGCGTGGACTTGCCAATACCGTTCGGCCCCATGATCGCGAGCCGTTCGCCACGCTGCACCAGGAGATCCACACCATGGAGCACGTGGTTGTCTCCGAAGGCCTTTTTCACCCCTTTGATCTTGAGGACGTCCCGTCCGCTGTCTCGAACCTGCTCGAATCGGAAAGTCGGATAACGGCGAGAGCTTGGGGCGAGCTCGATCAACCCCTCCGCTTTCTTCTCGATCATCCGCACCTTGCTCTGCGCCTGGCGCGCCTTGCTCGCCTTGGCGCGGAAGCGATCCACAAATTTCTGGTGGTGCGCGATCTCGCGTTCCCTGGCGGCGATTCCCTTCTCCCGGCGCTCCCGCTCGGCCTGCTTGGCCTGAAGAAAAGTCGTGTAGTTCCCGTGATAGAGAAGCACGGACTCGTAGTCCACATCGAGGATGTGCGTGGTGACGTTGTCGAGAAAGCGGTGGTCGTGGGAGATGACGACCACGGGCCCGGGAAAGTCGCGCAAGAACATCTCCAGCCACCGGATCGAGAGGATGTCGAGGTGGTTCGTCGGCTCGTCGAGGAGCAGAACATCCGGGGTGCCCGCCAGTACCTGAGCGAGTAATACGCGCAGCTTGAACCCGCCGGAGAGCGTGGACAGCAGATCCCTGTGAACGTGGCCGGGAAGACCGAGTCCCTCCAGGATCTTGGTCGCCCGGGCCTCCGCCGTGTAACCGTCGTGGCGCTGCACGGTCTCCTCCAACTCACTGAAGCGGTCGGCGTCGAAGTATTGCTCCGCCTTCGCCAGGAGCTCCTCCTTCTCTACCATCGCCTCCCAGAGCTCCGGGTTGCCCATCATCGCAACCGCGAGGATCTCCTCGTCTTCGTACAAGAACTGATCCTGGCGTAGAACACCGAGCCGCAGCCGCTTGGGAATGGACACCGTGCCCTCGCTGGCCTCCAGCTGACCGCTCACGATGTCGAGGAAGGTCGTCTTGCCGGAGCCGTTGGCACCCACGAGTCCGTAGCGCGACCCCGCGTTGAGCTGGAACGTCGCGCCAGAGAAGAGCGTACGGTCGCCGTACGATTTTTCGAGGTTTGAGATGGAGATCATGGCGGAAAATGTATACAAACCCGCCGCTGCACGGTCAGCTCGGTCGAATTTCCTTGGAGGACGGCTTGCGACAGTCCTAGTTTTAGTCAGGCCGCAATCCTCCGGGACGAAGCATAATCTCCCAAAGAAAAGACGAATTATCATGCGATCAGCGTTGAAGCACTACATACTCGCCTCCGTCCTGACGCTCTTCTTCCTCTTTCTTACCTCCCACAGCGCCGCGGCCCAGGGCAGAGGTGGCGGTCGCGGTGATGGAAATGCTGCCGGAGGAACCTCGGTAGAGTTCACGGCCGAGATCAGCTTTTCTTTAGGGGATCGAGACCTGATCCAGGCACACTACTCGTCCAATCCCAACCCCGGGATCAAGGCACTGCCTCCGGGCATTCGAAAGAGTCTGGTCAGAGGCAAAGCGATGCCTCCTGGAATCGCCAAGCGACTCCCGCCTGATGCGTTGCGATCTTCCCTGTCCATCCCTCCCCAGTACCAAGTCATCGAGGTGGGCTGGGACGTCTTTCTCGTGGAGGTGGCCACCGGGGTCATCCATGATGTTCTCATGGACGTGATCCGGTAGGGTCCGGGGCTCCAGAGGAGCGAGTGAGAGAGCGGTGGCACCATCCGGTGCGGGATGGGGGAGACGATAGACGATGCGCCCAGGCACACCGTACCCGGTAGCCTCCATCCGTTCGAGGGCGAAGGGAGGACGGGCACCACCCACCTTCGGCGGGTACCCGGCGCAGAAGGCGTTCGAGCCCAGCTCGGTCGTGAGCAGCGACCTGGACCGAGGCATCGACGCTGAAGCCACCGGAGGCCTGCCAGGTGAGCATGTCATCGGTGATGTGACGTTCGACCAGACCGCAGCGGTGGAGGGCACCGCGCGAAGCGTGGTCCGGAGCACACGGTGGCGAACGGTGTGCTCTAGCTGGTTCCAGTCGGAGGCCGTGAGATGGGTGGCCTCGTGGAACTGGACCGAGCCCTCGGGATCCTCGCAGAACACGCCGTCGATGACACAGACGTGGAAATGGAAGTGTGCGTTCAAAGGCTTCTCCGGGTGGGCGAAAATCCGTGCCTGACGGGCCACCGCAAGTACCCCGGAATGCCCCCCGAGCCCAGTGAGGTGACGTTCCGGCTATCGCCCTCCTACGGCCCCACCACAGGCCATGAGGCAAACGAGTGGTTCCTCGATATGATTACGAGCACGAGGAGTTCGAGGTCGAGACGGACGTTATAGGGGAGTGGCCGGTGACGTTCTGTTCGGAGACGGTGAGGCGGATTACGACAGGCTAAGATCGTTCCTGCGGGCGCATTGGCTGGCCCTTACCTACCCGCACCTACCCGCCGAATACGACCTGCAGGAGTACTGTGTCAGGGGGTTCGTCCAGAAGCCGAAAGCCCACCTCAACATTTCGGAGCGTATCAACCTGAATGCCGTCAGGATGTGTCGCTGTAAGATCCAGGCAATAGAGCCCCGGACCGAAGTTCGACACTAACCGTAGCTGAAATAAGCCAACAGCGTCAGATAGGGCAATCGGCGCGTCGGCAAGAAAAGTATCGGTCGGCACAGAACACTGAAAGGCGAGGGCGCCGAACGGAGCTATGGCTGTTCCACTAACAGGGCTTCCGTCCGCCTCCGTTGTAGTTCCCTGGATAACGACATGGCTGGTGACATCAACGAAGCAACACTCTTCCCGGCATCCCGCCACGACCAGCAGCGACACCACCGCAATCACGCCGCAACCTACGCTGAGTTTCTTCGAGGGTGTAAAGGTCTTCCATGCTAGATGTCCCACCGACAATTAGTCCTCCCACGGCTCGACGAAGTCTCTTCGCTCCACCGACTCTCAAAATGGGTCGAAGGCCACACGACTCTGCGAGCCCGGGGGGAGGGCAGCCTAACGATTTCGACTGATCCAATCTTCCCGCTTCTGATCTGCTCCGCAAGGAAGAAGGGTGAGGCCTCGTGTTGACGGCCTTGGCCCTGCCCCTCAGGTTGTCCCGACGCTTGAAGAGCATTGTGATTCGACTGTCCTTACTATTCAGATCTAGGGAGATGAGATGAGTGTTACGTTGGCAGACGCGAAGAGAATGATCGAAGCTGGCGAGAAAAAAGCCGCCGAGATTGGACAACCGATGAACATCGCCGTGGCGGATGCAGGCGGGAACATCGTGGCGCACGTTCGAATGGACGGCGCTTGGATCGGGAGCATCGACATCTCTCAGAAGAAAGCTTACACGTCCAGAGCTTTTGATATCACGACGAAGGATCTGGCGGAGCATTCACAGTCCGGCAATCAGTTCTTTGGAATCCACGCTTCCAACAACGGCAAGATCATGATTTTTGCCGGCGGCGTTCCGTTGAAGAAAGAGGGGCAGGTCGTCGGTGCGGTCGGTGTCAGCGGTGGATCGGGAGAGCAGGACCACACCGTTGCGGAGGCCGCAGCCACAGCGTTCTAGGCTGCTAGACTACGTAGCCGGAGGAAGTCCAGCACATCGAAAAGGGACGCAGACCCATGCGCCAAACTTCAGTCTTCTTTCTTATTCTGACCTTGCTTTCGTGTTCGCCGACCGGATCGGTGATCGCCATTCGGGTCGTGTCCACCCAGGCCCATCTGGTCAGCGGTGGGGATGCGCTCATCGAAGTTCTCGCGTCCGCGTCCTCCGTGGACGAGCTTCAACTCACGGTCAACGGCGAAACCCAGACCGTCGAGTTCGCCGTCACGAACGCGGCGGACGGAACCGCTTCTTATCGAGCCTTGGTCACGGATCTCCGGGTCGGTGACAACACCATCGAAGTGGACGTGGGCTACGGCAGCGCCCAAATCGGCGTAGTCAACTACCCGATCACCGGCCCCATCATTTCTGGCCCTCAGCAGGAGCCCTATTTCTGCCTGGCGGAGTTGGCTCCGGGACGGAGCGGGAAGCCGAGGTTCGCGCTCGGCAACGGGGAGTTCTTGGACGACACATCCCTCGACGGGTCTTGCTCGCTGCCTACACGGGTCGACTACGTGTACCGATCGACCACGCCGGACGCCGGATTCCTGCCCTTCGCCGACACCGGCCAGCGGCCCCCGGACCTCGCCGCGATCACGACGATCGAAGGTGTCAGAGCGCCGTACATCGTCCGGATCGAGACGGGAACGATCAATCGAGCCATCTACCAGACCGCCATCCTACACGACCCCGCGGGGCCGGCGGCATCGCCGCTGTCTCCGCCCGCTGCTTGGAACGGGCGCTTGGTCTACACGTACGGCGGCGGTTGCGAGGCGGGCTATTTCCAGGGTGCGAGCACGGGCGGAGTCCTCCGAGACAACCTGCTGAGTAAGGGTTACGCCGTCGCGTCGTCGACGCTGAACGTCAACGCGCAGGGAGGTTGTAACGACGTGCTCTCGGCCGAAACCACGATGATGGTCAAGGAGCGCTTCATCGAGGCGTACGGTGAGCCTCGGTACACGATAGGCAACGGCGGTTCGGGTGGCGCCATGCAGCAACTCCTCATTGCGGGCGCGTACCCGGGGCTCCTCGACGGAATCATCCCCAGCCTCACGTTCTCGGACGCCGTGACGTATTTCATCGACACGCAGGAATGCAGCCTCCCACTGAGAAACTTTCTCAATGACGAAAAGCGCGGAATCAGCGAGGACGTAAAGGCCGCGATCGGGGCCTGGTCCATGTGGTCCGTGTGCGACCGTTCCCTCGGTACCCGACCGGCGCGGATCTCCCCGTACGATTGCTCCGCTCAGATCCCGATGGCGAAGCGGTACGACGCCGCCGAGAACCCGGACGGAGTGCGATGCTCCATCTACGATGGAATGAGAAACATCTTCGGCGAGGCGGTCTTCGCCGGCATCAACAGCGAGAGACCTTTCGCCCGGAGCCCGCACGACAACGTCGGCGTTCAGTATGGACTCGCCACGCTCAATGAGGGGATCATCGACAAAGCACTCTTCCTCGAGCTGAACGAAGCGATGGGCGGCTGGGACATCGACTTCCAGCCGCAGCAGGAACGCACCGTCGGAGACGACGACGCCATTCGTGCCGCCTACGAGACCGGGCGGGTGACCAGCGGTGGGGCGGGCCTGTCTCAGGTCCCGATCATCGACGATCGGAGCTACCTGGACCATCAGGGGAATTTCCACGCCAGCATCTACTCCTTCACGACACGCGCCCGGCTCGAGCGAGACAACGGCCACGCCGACAACTACATCATCCGACGGCACCTCGGCAACGTCTCTCTGGGTGAGGAAAACCTCGCGCTGATGGACCAGTGGCTGGCAAACATCCAGGCGGACCGCTCCGACCTGCAGACCCTGGAGAAGATCGTTCGGGCCAAACCCCCCGAGCTCCAGGATGACTGCTGGACCGAATCCGGTGAGCGGATCGTCGAGAAAGCGGTGTTCGATAAAGACAGACTCTTCGACAACACTCGCGGCGCCTGCAACGAGCTCTATCCACCCCACGCCGGCCTTCGGCTGGTTGCGGGTGGACCGTTGAGTAACGACGTGTTCAAGTGCCAGTTGAAGCCGATCGACTACTCAGACTATGAAGTCGAGTTCACGGATTCCGAGAAGAGGCGCCTCGAGGCGATTTTCGATCAGGGTGTCTGCGATTGGTCCCGACCAGGCGTACACCAGGCGGTCAATCGGACCTGGCTCTCGTACGGGCCGTCGCCGGCGAACCGGTACGAACCCTGAGGGCCCTGGGTCGGATCGGCAGCGGAGGACCCTGAGTAGTTTCGTGAGAGAGAGACCCGCTCAGAAGGGCGCCCTTACCTATCTTTCGCCATCCACCGGATACGGAGCACCCAGACGCCACTCGGGGTTAGCCTCCAGAAACGCCTGTACTCTGTCTTCCCGGCTCAATGCCTCGGGAATGAAGTCCAGCGCCTGTTGCAGCCGCTCGTCGGACGCGCCGCAACCGAAGCGCAAGAAGCCCTCCCCCGCTTCGCCGAAGCACTCCCCGCCCAGACACGCGACGCCGAACTCGTCGTCGGCGCCTTCCAACAGGTAGGTAGCCAAACCGTGGCTGGTGATGCCCAGCCGATTGCAGACGCTGGACACGTCGGAAAAGACGTAGAACGTGGCGCGGGGCTCGAGGGTGTGGAAGCCCTCGATGCGGTTGAATCCGTCGGTCAGCAAGGTCACCTTCCGCCGGAATTTCTCCATCACCGCATCCCGCTCGGAGCGGCCCAGTTCGAGCGCGGCTTTCCCGGCGATCTGCACGAATGGTGGAGTGCACGAGAGCGTCGTGTTGATCATCGTGGCGATCGAATCGGTGGTGGTCGGCGATGATACCGCAAAGCCGAGTCGCCAACCGCCCATGCTGTAGGACTTGCTGAACGTATAAGCGGCGACCCCATGGTCCAGCATGTCAGGCTGAGCCATCAGTGAATGGTGGCGACCTTTCCACACCATATGGCAGTAGGGCTCGTCACTGAATACGGCGATCTGCTCGCCTCGAATCAGGTCGGCGATGCCACGGAGGTCCTCCTCGGTCGCCACACCGCCGGTCGGGTTGTGCGGCGAGTTGAGGAAGATCGCTTTTGGTGAAGGGTCCTCGGCCAGAAAGCGCTCGATATCGGCGATGTCCGGCCGAAAGTCGTTCGCCTGCTTGAGGGCGGCGAACACCGGCCGGCCACCACGTCGCTCGATGTTCGGCACATAAGTCGGAAAATAGGGGCTGAAGACCAATACGCCGTCCCCCGGGCTCAAGAACGCCTCGCAGAAGAACTGCTCGAAGACCTTGGCGCCCGGAGCCACCACCACGTTCTCACGCTCGGCAGGGACGCCGAACTCTTCGCGAACGAATCGAGCCGCCGCATCACGGAATTCGGGCAAGCCGGGCGACGGGCAGTAACGGGTTTGATTCTGCTCGATGGCTTGAATGCCGGCGGCCTTGGCCGGAGCAACGGAGTCGAAGGGACTGTCACCGATTTCCAGCTCGACCACGTCCTTCCCCGCGGCTTGCAGCTGCTTGGCGGTGGCGAGAACGGTGAACGCCGTTTCGGCGGTCAGGGATTTCGCGAAGGTGCTGAGTTCAACGGTCACGGTTTCTCGGTGGGTGTGAGGGGCGTGCGTGCATCGGAGGGAGTCCACCTTCCGACGAGGGCACACAAGATGCGCCCGAATCCAGCCGGGTCACAAGCTCTCCCCCGAGAGCGGCGCCATACGTGCCCCAACCGTTTCCCCGTGCCCATGCCGGTCGTACACTAACCGTCGATTCCAGAATGATCAGAGGACTCCTTAAGAAACACGCTCTCTTCGACCACGATCTCCGGAGAATTTTGATGCCGCACCAAACAAGAACGCTCATCGCCATCTTGGGCCCACTGCTGTGGCTGGCCCCACCCTCACAGGCCCAGGAAGCACCCATGCTGGGTTTTACGTCCGAATCCGCCGAGGCCCAGCGCCAGCTCGAGGCTCTCTTCGACGAACAGATGAACCGCGACAATCTGAGGGAGTGGATGCAGCGGATCACATCGGAGCCGTTCTACGTGGGCACGCCCCACAACAAGGAGAACGCGGAGTGGGTGGCCGACCTTTTCAGGGAGTGGGGATACGACACGGAGATCGTCGAATACCAGGTGCTCTTCCCCAAGCCCCGCATCCGGGAGGTGGAAATGGTGGCACCCGAATATTATCGGGCGCTCCTGGCCGAGCCGGTCCTGGACGCGGACGCCACATCCGGCGTGGACGGACGCCTACCCACCTACAACGCCTACTCGGCTGACGGAGATGTGACCGGAGAGTTGGTCTACGTGAACCAAGGAACTCCGGACGACTACGAGGAGCTCGACCGGCGCGGCATCGACGTCCGTGGCAAGATCGTCATCGCGCGGTACGGGGGCTCCTGGCGGGGGATCAAGCCCAAGGTCGCCCACGAGCACGGCGCGCTGGCTACCATCCTCTACTCCGATCCCAGGGACGACGGATACTTCCAGGGAGACGTGTATCCGGACGGTCCCTACAAGATGGCCCAGGGAGTCCAGCGCGGCTCGGTCATGGACATGCCGGTCTACCCGGGCGACCCGCTCACGCCGTTCGTCGCGGCGACCGCAGACGCGGAACGTATGACCGTGGAGGAGTCTCCGACGATCATGAAGATCCCGGTAATACCCCTGTCGTATTCCGACGCCCTGCCACTGCTGAGGGCCCTGACCGGACCGGTCGCTCCACAGGCCTGGCGGGGTGCCCTGCCGATCACCTACCACTTGGGCCCGGGCCCCGCCACCGTTCGAGTCCATCTGGAGTTCGACTGGAACCTGGAGCCCGCGTACAACGTGATCGCGCGCATGGAGGGCTCGGAGTACCCGGACGAGTGGATCATCCGTGGTAACCACCGGGACGGCTGGGCGATGGGTGCCGCCGACCCGGCCAGCGGCCACGTCGCCATGATGGAGGAAGCCCGCGCCATCGGGGTCCTGGCCCGTGGCGGCCAGCGGCCCAAGCGCACGATCGTCTTCACCTCCTGGGACGCCGAGGAGCCGGGGCTGATCGGGTCGACCGAGTGGGTCGAGCACCACGCAGACGAACTCCGCGAAAAGGCCGTCGCCTACATCAACACCGACGGAAGCGGACGCGGCTTCCTGAACATCGGCGGTTCCCACACCCTCGAGCGGATGGCGAACGAGGTGGCCCGCGACGTGGAGGATCCGCAGACCGGGGTGTCGGTCTGGCAGCGAACACAGGCACGCCGCGCGGTCTCCGGTAACGCCGAGGCCACCACCCGACCGGACTTACGCATCAGCCCGCTCGGATCGGGATCGGACTACACGCCGTTCCTCCAGCACCTGGGTGTCGCGTCTCTGAACGTGAGTTACGGGGGCGAGAATCGTGGGGGCTCCTACCATTCCCAATACGACTCGTTCGACCACTACACCCGATTCGGGGATCCCGGCTTCTACTACGGAGTCACCCTGGCGAAGACCACGGGGCGGATGACCCTTCGCCTGGCGAACGCCGACGTGCTGCCGATGCGCTTCGCCAACTTCGTGGACAACGTCAGCTTGTACGTCGAGGAGGTCATCGAGCTCCTGGACGAAACGCGGACCTCCACCGAGCGCGAGAACGAGTTGGTGGAGATGAACGCCTACGTCCTGGCGGCCGATCCGACCCAGACGTACGTCCCCCCCACGGCCAAGGATGAGGTTCCGTACCTGAGCTTCGCCTCGCTACAGAACGCGATGCGTGAGATCGAGCGGAGTGCCAATACTCTCGACGGGGAGATCCGGCGGGTGCTGGAGTCCGGACTCACACGGGCTCAGCAGGCTGATGTGAACCAGGTGCTCATCAGCACCGAGCGCCTCATGACGAATGACGAGGGGCTGCCGCGGAGACCTTGGTTCAGACATCAGATATACGCACCTGGCTTCTACACGGGATACGGGGTCAAGACGCTCCCGGGCATTCGAGAGGCCATCGAGCAGCGGAACTGGGAGGAAGCCAGCGAGCAGATCGAGCTCGTTGCCGACATGCTGATACGGGTCTCGGACGCGCTCGAACGCGCGGCACGGATCCTGGAGGGGAACGAGATCGCGCAGTGAGGGCTAAGAAACGGCCTTCACGAACAGTGCCGTTATCTGCTCGGCAAGGGCGGCCGGGTCCCCGACCTCTTCACCGAAAAGCCGCGGGTAAATCACAGCATTTGCCATGATCATCCCCATCAAACAGGCGGCTGCAAAGCGAGCGTCGATCTCCGGCGGAAGCCCAGCCGCCTCGAGCATGGGCACCAGCGGTATCTCCGCTTGATCGGCCCGCATGCGCTGGAATGCCTGCCGAGTGACGCGATCAGGCGCGATGACGAGGCCGAACAGGTCTCGCTGATTCTCCACGATTTGGAACACACCCGTCACGAAGGCGGCTATTGTGTCCTCGAATGTCCCCAGGGCGGCGAAACGCTCGAACGGCAGACTCCTCGGTCCCCTCTCGGAGATGAGCGCGAAGATGAGCCCCTCTTTGTCATCGAAGTGGTTGTAGACCGTCATCGGACTTACGCCGGCCCGCTCGGCGATACCCTGGATCGTTGCGCCGTGGATGCCCGCCCGCGTGAACTCGGTCAGGGCGGCGTCCAGGACCCTCGCTCGGTTGTCGGACCGATCCAGGGAAGCGGCGGCCCCTCGCGCCGTACACAGCTCGGACCGAAGCCCCGCAACACTTCCGAACCGGCGGTAGACCGTAGCGCGCGACAGACCGGCCTCTGATGCCACCCGAGCCATCGTAAACTCTTTTGGACAGGTCTCGATGAGGCGCACCGCCGCATCGAGGATGCGCTCCCGGACATCGAGTGAGGGTTCTCGTTTCATGAATAGAGCATAGTTCGGCGAAGGCATGCTAAGACAACCTGCACGCTCTATCGAGACAGCCTGCGCGCTCCTATTGGGACTGCTTGCTCGCTCTGATACAATTATATAGTATCACTATAACTACGTGTCACAACAGCCCCCCTCACGACGGACCGTCCACGTCGTGTCACCGGGAGCTCGCAGAGTCTTACCATCGAGCCAATGAACATGGTGCACCACATCAGAGCGAAGATCCGGTCTCGACGAAGCGGAGCCCTGGCCCTCGTGGCCGCGGCAGGTTGCTCATTGGCTGCGGCGAGCTGCTCTTTCGCCCCGGAGCCTGAGCTTCCCCAGCCTGTGGCGGATCTGCCCGAAACCTTCTTGGAATCGGAGGCCGTAGGCGTATACGCCCCGAGCGAGTGGTGGCGCGACTTCAATGACCCCACGCTCGACGCCCTGATCGACTCTGCGCTCGTCTCCAACCTCGACCTGGTGGAAGCCGTCGCGCGGGTCGAACAGGCACGGGCCCAGTCGGGCATCGCGTGGGCGGATCTCTTCCCGCAGGTCCAAGTGGGCGCGGATGCGAGCCGCACGAGCCAGCCCGCGAACACCGGGATCGGTGGAGCCTTGGGTGGACTGGGAGGTGACTCCGTCCAAGCCGGTCCGAGGTTCAACCGCTTCAACTTCACCACCTACTCCGCGTCGTTGGGATTCTCCTGGGAGTTGGATTTTTGGGGCCGCGCCCGCAACGACAGGCGTGCAGCCGTGGCCGATCTCATGGCGTCTCGGGCGGATCTGCACGCCGCGCGGCTCGGAGTCCTATCCGAGACGATCTCTACGTACTTCCAGATCGTCGACTTGCGGGAGCGCGTGGAGCTGACAGGTGAGACGGTCGACGTCCTGCAGGAGCGAGAGACGCTGACCGAAACACGCTACGACCGAGGACTGGTTTCCTCGCTGGAGATGTACCAGGTACGGCTCGACCTGCGAACCGTGCAGGCCAGCCTTCCACAGATCGAGACGCAACTCAACGATGCCGAGGGCCGTATGGCGGTGCTCCTCGGGAGGTTCGCTGGCCGCATCGACGACCTCCTTGGTGCGGACCTGGATCCGACTCCGTCGCTCGGTCCAATCGACACGGGGATCCCCGCCGACCTGCTTCTGCAACGCCCCGACTTGCGTGCCGCGGCCGAGCGACTGGAGGCAGCCCGCTTCCGCGTGGGAGCGCGCAAGGCCCAGCTTCTTCCCACACTTTCGTTGTCCGGATCGGTCGGGCAGCAGAGTGGAGGTTTGGGCGGGCTGTTCAACGCCGGTCAGTGGTTCACCAATCTACTCGCCGGGCTGACCGCCCCGATCTTCCAAGGCGGACGGTTACGCAACAACGTGAAGGCCGCCGAAGCGCAGTACATCCAGTTCGCCGCTGCCTTCGGCCGCACGGTTCTGACCGCTGTCTACGAGGTGGAGACGTCTCTCATGCGTTATGAAGAGGAGCGAGAGCGTTACGCCTTCCTGACTTCGCAGCTCGAGGAGGCACAGGCCGCTTCGGATCTGCAAGCCCGACGGTATGCTGCGGGCGTGGCGGGCTACACCGACTACCTCGATGCGCTCCGAACGCTGCTCGGTGTGCAGTCCACCCTGTCGGAGGCAGGAACGGAGCTCGGGCTGGCCCGACTGGCCGTGCACCGGAGCCTGGGCGGTGGATGGACCACGGAAGCTCCTCAACCCGTGTTGGGCTTGGTGCCCACCCAAGCACTCATCGAGGAGATTCCGTGACGAATCGCCGGCGTCTTCTCACCATAGCAGGAATTCTGGTCGGAGCGAGCGGCGTTGCGGGGGTGATGATCATGGTGCGGCCCGACCCGCCTCGCCGCCCTGCCGAGCCGCAGTCGCCCATCGTGTCCGTCGAGACCGTGGTGGCGGGGTCCGGTCCGATCCCGGTCTTCGGAGCCGGAACCGTGCGTCCACTTTGGGAGATCGACATCGCAGCCGAGGTGGGCGGCAAGATCGTGGCGGTCAGCCCCAACTTGCAGAGCGGCGGCCACGTGTCAGCGGGCGAAGTCCTCGTCCGCATCGATCCCGCCGAGTACGAGAATCGGGTCCAACAGGCCGAGGCCGACGTAGCCACGCAGCGGGTCGCCCTGCTCCAGGCGGAGCAGGAGGCCCAAATCGCGCGGACCGAGTACGAGCAGTTCCGCGCCCGGGAGAATCGCCGAGGAAACGCTGCCGCGCCCCCGAGTCCCCTGGTGCTCCGCGAGCCTCAATTACAGGCGGCCCGGGCCGCGCTGGCTCGAGCGGAGGCCCAGCTGCGCGACGCCGAGCTGGTGTTGTCCCGCACGGCAATCACGTCTCCCTTCGACGGGCGGGTCCGGAACGAGGTCGCCGACTTGGGTCGCCTGGTCACCGCGGGGCAAAGCCTCGGGCAGATCTATGCCTCGGACGCGGTGGAGGTCGTGGTCCCCGTCTCCGACGACGACGCTTTTCTGATTCCGAACCTGTGGTCGCTCCAGGCCGGTGACGACGACCGCTCCATTCCGGCGACGGTGACCATCGAATACGGCGCTCGGCGCTTCTCCTGGGAGGGATACGTCGACCGGGCCGAAACCGCGCTCGACGAGCAGACCCGCACCATCGACCTGGTGATCCGGGTTCCAGATCCGTTCAGCCCGGGGCGGGCGGTCGAGGGCTCCGCGGAGACCGGTGCAGGGCCGCCTCTCCTGGTCGGACAGTTCGCTCAGGTCGCCATCGAAGGACTCGAGTTGGCGGAGTACTTCATCCTGCCCCGTCGAGCGCTGCGCCCCGGCAACGAGGTCTGGGCGATCGCCGCGGACGGGCGGGTGCAGATCGTCGCGGTGGACCTGCTCCAGGAAACCGACGAGCAGCTCTACGTGGTCGGCGACTTCACCGAAGGACAGTTCGTGATCGTGGCCGGTATCAACCTCGCCACGAACGGCATGGAAGTCCGCCTGAGCGACGGAGGAAGGCGCTAACGTCATGACCCGCACGCCCGAGGACGTCCGCGCGGACAAGGCGCGCGAGCTGTGGGGAACGGTCGACGACCACCACGGCCCCATCGCGTACATGGCCAAACACAGGGTGGCCGCAAACCTGCTCATGATCTTCGTGATCAGCGCGGGATTCGTGTCGCTTGGGACTCTGGTGCAGGAGGTTTTTCCGGAGTTCAGCCTCGACGTGATCACGATCACGGTCCCCTACCCTGGCGCGACTCCCGACGACGTGGAGGAATCGATCCTGCTCAAGATCGAGGAGCAGGTACAGTCGGTGGAGGGAATCGACGAGATCACCTCCACCGCTGCCGAGGGCATTGGCATCGTCACGCTGCAGCTCAAGCTCGGCGCGGACGCGAGTGAGGCGCTCGACGACGTGAAGGCCGAAATCGACCGGATCACGACGTTCCCAGTCGACGCGGAACGCCCGGAGATCCGCGAGCTCACGACTCGCCAGAGCGTGATCAAGCTCGCGATCTTCGGTGACGTTTCGGAACGGACGCTCAAGGAGATCGCGTACCGCACCGAAGACGCTCTCTCCCGGCTCGATGAGGTCTCGTACGTGGCCACGAGTGGCGTAAGGCAGTACGAGATCTCGATCGAAGTCGATCAGAACACCCTGCGCGCGCTGGGTCTCACGCTAGGCGACATCTCGCGTGTGGTTCGCCAGAGCAGCCTCAATCTCTCGGCCGGGAGTATCGAGACGCGCGACGAGCAGGTGAGAATCCGCACGCTCGGGCAGAACTACGAACAGCAGGATTTCGAGTCGATCGTCGTCATCAGCCGTCCGGACGGGACGGTCGTGCGCTTGGGAGACATCGCCACGGTGATCGACGGCTTCCAGGACGCGGACCTCATCACCCGCTACAACGGCATGCCCGCTGCGCTCGTGGAGGTCTACCGCACGTCCGACGAACGCGTTCTGGACATCGTGGACGCGATCGAAGTCGCGCTTGCGGAGGACATCATTCCGGGGCTACCGGAGGGAGTTTCCCTGGAGGTGTGGAACAACGACGGGGACATGCTCGCGGACCGCTTGCAGTTGATGTTGAAGAATGCGGCGCTCGGCCTGGTGCTGGTCCTCGTGGCGCTGACGCTCTTCCTCGAGCTGGGCCTCGCGATCTGGGTAGCCGCCGGGATCGCGATGTCCTTCATCGGAACGCTGGCGGTGATGATCGTGGTGGGCGTCTCGATCAACGTGATGTCACTGTTCGCCTTCATCCTCGCGGTTGGAATCGTGGTGGACGATGCGATCGTGGTCGGGGAGAATATCTACTCGGAGCGGGAGCGAGGAGTGCCGGGCCTGCTCGCCGCGATACGCGGCGCCAAGCGAATCACGGGCCCGGTCGTCTTCGCCGTATTGACGACGATCACCGCGTTCTCGCCCTTGCTCTTCGCGCCCGGCCCGCTCGGGAAGATCCTGGGGGCGGTCCCGATCATCGTGATCTCGGTACTGATCCTTTCGCTCATCGAGTCGCTCTTGATCCTACCCCATCACCTCTCGCACCTACCCGAGCCACACACTCAGGGTAAGACCGGCATATCCCGCCAGATCATGCGGGTCCAGCAATCCGTCGACGCGCGGCTCCAGGCCTTCATCAAGGGGCCGTTGGAGCGGGGGCTCCGTTTCACCACCAAGGAACCGGGCATCATCATCGCGGGGGCGGTGGCGATGATCATCGTGTCCGTTGCCCTCATACCCGCGGGGCTGGTTCAGGTCGAGTTCTTTCCCGACGTGGAGGGCGACAACGTCGTCGCCGACCTCGAGATGCCGGAGGGCACGTCGGTCGAGCGGACGCGTCAGGTAACCGAACGGCTCCGACTGGCCGCCGGGCGCGCCGTCGAGCGACTCGAGTCTGAGCGGCCGGCGGACTCTCCGCCGCTCATCCGGGCCATCTACAGCGTGGTGGGCCAACCACCGTCCATCGGTGGGCCTGTCGCGGCGATCTCGCTGAGCACTCCTTCTGGGAATCGAGCGTACGTGGACGTGCGGCTCCTCGGCGCGGAGGAAAGGACCATTCCCGCCGCACGCTTCGAGCAGGTCTGGAGGGAGGAGATCGGGAGCCTTCCCGAGGCTCGCTCGCTGACGTTCTCCGCAAGTCTCGTCAACATCGGTGCCCCGGTTCAGGTGGAGTTGTCGCACCCCGATCCCGCCCAGTTGAAGGCGATCGGGGATCGCGTGATGGATGAGCTGGAGTCCCTGGCTGGTGTTTTCGACATAAGAAGCGACCAGGATCAGGGACTCAAAGAGATTCAGCTTCGTCTGAGGCCCGAAGCTCGCACGCTGGGCCTGACTCTGGACGAGGTCGCTCGACAGGTCCGAGCGGCGTTCTTCGGAGACGAGGCGCTGCGGGTGCAGCGGGGGCGTGAGGACGTTCGAGTCTACGTACGCCTGCCTGAGGAAGAGCGCAACGCCATCGCGGACGTTGGGGACTACATGGTCCGCACGCCGACCGGCGGCCAGGTCATGCTGAGTCGGATCGCCCGAGTCTCCTTCGGTAGCTCACCCACCACGATCCGCCGAAAGGCCGGTCAGCGTATTCTCACCATCACCGGGGACGTCGACCCCGCGATCGTGACGGGGCAGGTGGCCTCGCGCGAGCTGGAAGACGTCATCCTCCCGCCCATCGCCGCCGAGGACGGCCGGCTCACCGTCAGCTTCGGTGGCGCACAACAGCAACAGGCGGAGTCGTTCAGCGCCATCGGGCGCGGCTTCGTCCTGGCCTTGTTGGTGATGTACGCACTGCTGGCGATCCCCTTCGGCTCGTACATCCAGCCTCTCATCATCATGGCGGCCATCCCATTCGGGATCGTAGGGGCGATTTGGGCTCACCTCGCCATGGGCCTCTCTCTGGGGCTGCTCTCGGTCTTCGGGATCCTCGGGCTGTCTGGCGTCGTGGTGAACGACTCACTCGTCATGATCGATTTCATCAACGAGGAACGCCGGAACGGGATGGGGGCACGTGACGCGATCATCAAAGGTGCGAAGGCACGCTTCCGCCCCATCATGCTCACCTCGCTCACGACCTTCCTGGGCGTGGCGCCGCTCGTTTTCGAGCGGAGTCTCCAGGCTCAGTTCCTCATCCCGATGGCGGCGTCGCTAGCTTTCGGAATCTTGTTTGGGACGGCGATCCTCATGCTGCTGGTGCCTGCTCTGGCGATGATTCAGGCGAACGTGGAGGAGTGGTGGGCGGAGCAGCGTGCGAAGCAGCTCCCGATGTCAGCCGCGGAGCTGGGCGCCACCGGAGATTGACGCCGGCTTCGCTGATCCCCTGAGGGTCGATCGTCCCGGCGGATGCATCAGGGGTCACCCAGGCATGAGCCTGTCCCCCCTTGGTCGACGAGCTTTGGTCCGAGGGCTACCTTGAGCTGAAAGGACCCAGGTACTGCCATCCCAACAGAGCGCCGCCAAGGATGAAACGACTCCGTTGTACAGTTTTCCATGCGGCTCTGGCCCTATGTGCGGGCTGCTCCCTGGAGTCCACGGAGCAAGCCGACCTGTCCGCTGAGTCGGCAGCCGCCCTGCTGGTCGCCCATCGAGGAGCGTCGGCATACGCCCCGGAGCATACCATGGCGGCGTACCAGCTTGCGATCGAGCAAGGTGCCGACTTCATCGAGCCCGACCTCCAGCTCACTCGGGACGGGGTGCTGATCGCTCTCCACGATCTCACGCTCGGGCGCACGACCGACGTGCGCGAGGTGTTCCCGGACCGCTTCCGTGAGGAGTTGGTACGTGGCGAGACCGTTCGCCGGTGGTATGCGAATGACTTTACGCTCGAGGAGATCAGGCGGTTGGACGCGGGCTCCTGGTTCGGTGAGCGGTTCCAAGGGGTGCGGATCCCCACACTCTCGGAGGTGATCGAGCTCGCGAGCGGCCAGGCCGGGATCTTCCCGGAGACGAAAGCCCCTGATGTGTACGGCGAGCGCGGGTACGACATGGAGCGACTCCTCTTGGATGAGCTCGAACGGCACGGGCTCCACAAGCGGAACGCGGACCCGTCGACTCCGGTCATCATCCAGTCCTTCAGCGCGGAAAGCCTGAGGATTCTCCGCCATGATCTGGCTACGGACTTGCCGTTGACGTTCCTCATCTCGGGTCCGGCGGCCGACGAATGGCTCACGGCCGAAGGGCTCGCCGAGATCAGTGAGTTCGCGACCGGGATCGGCCCGACCAGGAGCCTCTTACTCGAGCACCCGGGCGCGGTCGATCTGGCCCACCAAGCGGGGCTGACCGTAATTCCCTGGACGTTCGCGGCGAGAGGTCCCGATGGGTCCACGACCGTCGTAGAGGAGATGGCGCATTTCCTGTTCGAGTTGGGCGTCGACGGACTCTTCACCAACAACCCCGACCTGTTCCCGAGGACCCCTCCGGACGAAGGCTCCTAGACCTATGAGAGCCCCAGGCTACCATGCTCTGGGGGCGCTCGGGGCACTCGGAGCGCTCATCTTGGGTTGCGCGGGTCCACTCGTCGAGGACTGTGTCCACGGCGACCTCGACCCACGCTACTGCGACGCGAATGGCGATCTCGTTGCGGACCCGCCCCGGGATTCGCTGAGGTGGCTCGATCCCGAGCGGTTGATCTTCGCTTACACGCCCGTGGAGGATCCGGCTCAATTCAGAGGCGTCTGGGCGGGATTCCTCGCCCACCTCGAGGAGGCCGTGTCCAGGGACGTACTCTTCTTCCCGGTGCAGTCGAACGCCGCGCAGATCGAAGCCATGCGGGCCGGGCGACTCCACATCGCAGGGTTCAACACGGGAAGTGTTCCTCTGGCCGTGAACTGCGCCGGATTCGTGCCGACCACGATGATGGCTCGTGAGGACGGGTCCTTCGGGTACGAGATGGAGATCCTCACCCATCGCGAGAGTGGGATCGAGTCGATCCAGGATCTCAGGGGTCGGACCCTGGCTTTCACGTCCCCTACCTCGAACAGCGGTTTCAAAGCTCCCTCGGTTCTCCTCGAGGAGGAGTTCGGGCTGGTCGCCGATCGAGACTTCCAGACGGCGTTTTCGGGAAGACACGACAACTCGGTGCTCGGGGTCCTCCAACGTGACTACGACGCCGCCGCGGTAGCGAATATCGTGATCGATCAGGTTTTGGCACGCGGGGTCGGGAGCCGGGACGACCTGCGCGTCCTCTATCGCTCCGAGACCTTCCCCACCACGGCCTACGGTGTGTCGAACCGGCTCGATCCGGATCTCGCCGAAGCGGTCGTCGAGGCATTCTACACGTTCGACTGGGAGGGGAGTGCTCTCGACGCTGAATTCGAAGAGAACAGTTTCATCCCCATCTCCTACGAAGGCCACTGGGCCGTCATCCGCCGGATCGACGTAGCATCGGGGACGAGCTGGCACTGCCGATGAGCGGGGCGCAACAACCCCTGAGGATCCAGGACCTGGTCGTTCGCTACGGCCGGAATGAACCCGTGATCTCGGGCGTCTCGATCGAGCTCGGCCCCAAGGAGATCGTCGGCCTGATCGGAGCGTCCGGAGCAGGCAAGAGCACCCTTCTTCGAGCGGTTCAGCGCCTCGTGGAGCCGGAGTCCGGGCAGATTTTCCTCAACGGAATCGAACTTACCGGCCTGCCACCCCGGGAGCTTCGCGGGGCCCGTCGACGGCTGGGTATGATCTTCCAGG
>JADFNK010000030.1 GCA_022563405.1 Gemmatimonadota bacterium
CGGGTTGGACTTCGTACCCCAAGCATGAGGCCGGCCCTCTGTTTCTTCCTAGGGGCGACGGTCGTGATTTTGGGCGTGTGGCCCCGGGCAACGAGGGCCCAGGTGCGGGATTCGCTGCGCGCGGATACTCTCTCGAATTTTACGTCCGTCTTCCGACTGGACGAGCTCGAGGTCGTGGCGCCTCGCACCCTCACCGCCGCGGGAGGAGTGGGAGCGATAGAAATACGTCTCGACTCTCTGGCTTCGGTTCCGGTACCCACGCTGGAACAGGCGTTGCGCGAGATGCCACTGGTGCGCGTGCGGGCGAATTCACGGGGGGAGGCGCAGCCGAGTCTACGCGGCGCAACCGACCGGCACATCGCGGTACTCGTGGACGGCGTCCCTCTCACCATGGGTTGGGATCATCGAACGGACCTCTCGATCATTCCGCTGACGGCTGCCCGGTCCATCCATCTGTTGAGGGGGCTCTCGTCGGTCCTCTACGGCCCGAACGTGCTGGCCGGGGTGGTATCGATCGACGTGGCGCGCGGTGTTGAGCGTTTGGAGGCACCCCCGCCCGTCACCCTCAGTGCGGCGTTGGACGACAACGGTGGTCTGATCGTAGGGGCGACCGTTGCCCGCTCGCTCGAATCAGGCGGAGGGGAGTGGCTGTTGCAGGGCGGGGGGGGCTTCAGGGACCGGCCCGGTGTCTCCATTCCGAGCAGCGACTCGAGTTTCCCCGGAGACCCCGCGCTGCTGAGCGCCGATGGGGACCTTCGCCTCAACACGGACGCGCGGCACGGGGACGCGTTCGTCTCCGTTCGGTACCAGGGTGACGAGGGAGGCTGGATGTCGCTCACCTCCTCCGGATTCGATGTGCAGCGTGGCGTAGCACCTGAGATCCACGAGTCGGAGCCGAGGTTCTGGCGGTATCCGGATCAGAGGCGTGTGGTCACCGCGGTTTCGGGGGGGACTGGCCGCAAGGTGACGGGCTGGGGAATGGGAGAATTCGAAGCGACTCTTGGTCTCGATTTCGGCTCGTTCCGGATACAACAGTTCGATTCCCTCGACTATGAGAACGTGATCGACGAGGAAGAGGGAGACGATAGGACCGTCACGCTTCGGGTGCTCGGGGCACACAACGTCGGCGAGAGGGGAGATGTACGGGTGGCGTTTACGTACGCCGACGTAGCTCACACCGAGCGACTGGCCAGCGCGGGCGTGCGCGATTTTCGGCAACGTTTGTGGAGCCTTGGCTCCGAGGTGGAGTGGCGGTTCGACGACCTCCCGGGATGGGAGAGCCTGGGGGCAACACAGCTCAGCGTGGGTCTGTCGGTCGACGGAGCGGACACGCCGGAGTCGGGTGGCAACACCTCCCTGGGGCGGTTGGGCGACTGGGGAGCGCGTCTCGGTGTGTCGTCACTCACCGGGGGAGGGCGTCTGTTGTTCCATGGAGGGATCAGCCGTCGCGCGCGCTTTCCCTCCCTCAGGGAGTTGTACTCGGAGGCTCTGGGTCGATTCCTCCCGAATCCGGATCTTGTGCCGGAGGTTCTGACCGGCATGGAGGCGGGCCTGACTTGGGACATGCAAGGGGTCGACCTTCAAGTGGTGGGTTTCCACCAGGTCCTCTCGAACGGCATCGTGCGCGTCGCCGTACAAACGGCCGACGGGCCCAAACGGCAGCGGGTAAACCGTGACCGCATTCGGAGTACGGGTCTGGAAATAGTGGCCTCGGGAGCTTGGCGGTGGGTCCAGTACAGTGGCGATCTCACGCTCCAACAGGCCTGGTTGTTCGAAGATGGTAGTGATGTTCGCACGCGGCCCGAATACGAGCCGGGAATCGTTGGAAGGTTCGATGTGGATGTGCCCGTCCCAGGGGAGTTCAGCCTGTCCGGGGCGTATCAGTTCGTGGGAAACCAGTCCTGCCTGAACGCTGAATCGGGCGCGATGGACCCACTGGACCGAACCCATCGTTTCGATCTTCAGCTCCGCAGATTTTTCACCTTCGAGGGGCGGTCCGCTCTCGCAAACGTCGATGCGCTCGTCGAGGTTACCAACCTGACCGACAACGCGATTTTTGATCAGTGCGGACTCCCACAGCCGGGGCGCACGTTACGGGTCCAGCTTCGGCTCTTCTGAGGCGGGAAGCGGGACGCTAATTTTGTCTGCAGCTTCCACTCGTCCCAACACCAGCGTGACGCATGATTCGAGTCACATTCCTCGGCACGGCCGCGGCGCGACCTACGGTGCGCCGCAATGTGAGCGCGATTGCCCTTCAGAGGGAGGGGGACTCCTTCCTCCTCGATTGTGGCGAGGGAACACAACGCCAGATGATGCGTTACGGCACGGGCTTCGCCGTGCGGGACATATTCGTGACCCATCTCCACGCAGATCACTTCCTCGGTATCACAGGACTCCTGAGGACGATGGCGCTCCAGGACCGAACCGAGCCGCTGCGTATTTTTGGACCTACCTCCTCCCGGGGCACCCTCGAACAGGTGGTGAGCTTGGGCGTGGACCGGGTGCCTTTTCCGCTCGCGATCGAGGAGCTTCACCCGGGTGCGCGAGTGGAATACGATGAGTACGACGTGATCGCCTTCCCCGCGGATCATCGTACGGCCGCGTTGGGATACGCCTTCGTGGAGCACGAGCGGCTCGGCCGCTTCGACATCACACGCGCACGTGCTCTAGGCGTGCCCGAGGGGCCACTCTTTGGAAAGTTACATGGGGGGGAGGCCGTCGAGGTCGATGGGCGCCGGGTGGAGCCGGCAGATGTCGTGGGGCCGCCCCGCCCGGGGCGCGTGGTGGTCTATACGGGCGACACCCGCCCCTCTGAAGCGGCGCTCGAGATCGCGAAGGGTGCTTCGTTGCTGATCCATGAAGCCACTTTCGGGGACGAGGAGGCCGACAGGGCCCGGCAGACGTATCACAGTACCGCTGCAGAAGCGGCGACATTGGCGAGCAGAGCAGGGGTCCGCAGGCTCTATCTGACCCATGTCTCCGCCCGGTATTCCGACGACCCCTCGGCGCTCGAAGCCGAAGCACGTGAGGTGTTTCCCGGTGCGGTCGTCGCCCGGGACGGTCTAAGCGTGGTAATTCCGCACAACGACGGTGGGGAAGAGGAGCTCGAGGGCGACGCTGACACAGAGATCGAGCCCAGCGAAAAGGCGGGAAAGCTGTGAGCCACGCGTTCGCTTTCGAGCGCGTGGGTATCGTGGGCCTGGGTCTCATGGGAGGATCGCTCGCGCGAGGCTTACGCGTTCTGGATAACGGGCCGCGGATCGTGGCCTTCAACCGGCATCGAGAGGACGCTGAGCGGGCCTTGGCCGACGGGGTGATCGATGCTGTGGCCTCCACAGCCGTGGAGGCTGTCGAGGGGCAGGATTTGGTGGTCTACGCGACGCCCCTGGATGTCGTCCGAGAGATGATGGAGGCCCATTCGGAGGGTTGGGGGGATGCCACCGTCACCGATGTGGCGGGCCTCAAGGGACCACTGTTGAGGGATACCGCCGAACTCGGTTTCGCTGCACAATTCGTCGGGAGCCATCCGATGGCCGGTGGCACCGCTACGGGATACGAGTCTTCATCGGCGGATCTCTTCTCGGGTGAGACCGTGTTCGTCTGCGGAGGAGAGGCCGATAGCGAGCGGATCGGGGCCGTACAATCGATGTGGCAGTCGATGGGCGCTCGGGTTCGGCCCATCGACGCGGATGCCCACGACCGACTCATGGTGTGGGCCAGTCACCTGCCGCAGTTGATCTCCAACGTGGTGGCTCGAGCGATGGCCGAGGCGGGGCTCAGCGTGAAGGATCTCGGCCCCGGGGGCCGGGACTTGACGCGTCTGGCCGAGAGCTCGCCGGCGATGTGGAGCAGCCTGCTCGACGAAGCGAGTGAGGAAAATATTCGGGCGATCGAGAGCGTACAAAGCGGCTTGGACGTGTTACGGGAGGCCCTGTCCGAACGCTCACTCGACGAAGTCGCCGAATTGATGCGCACCACGCGGGAGTGGAGGAAAGAGCAGTGAGACGTATTCAGGTTCCGGGCGACAAGTCGGTCACCCAAAGAGCTCTCATCTTCGCCTCGCTCGCCTCGGGGGAAAGCCGACTGCGGGGGCTCCTACCCGGGGAGGATCCCCAAGCGACGGCCGGGGCGCTGCGCGCCTTGGGCGTGGACATCCCTCCGTTCGGCGAGGACGGAGGCGAGGTGCGAATTCAGGGCGTGGGCCTCCGTGGCTTGCAGGCGCCTTCAGACGTTCTGGATCTCGAAAACAGCGGCACGGGTGCCCGGCTCATGCTGGGTGTCCTGGCCGGCCAGGCGATGACGGTGACGGTGACCGGGGACGCGTCCCTGCGGAGTCGTCCCATGCGGCGGGTGACCGCGCCACTGTCCAAGATGGGCGCGATTTTTCGCGAGATGGGTGAGCCGGATCGGCTCCCGCTCGAGTTGACGGGCGGCTCCCTCGTTTCGCTCGACTACGATTCCCCGGTCGCGAGTGCCCAGGTGAAGAGCGCGTTGCTGCTGGCGGGCCTGGTGGGCGGTGTCTCCGTTGTGTTGTCGGAGCCGCACCGTTCGCGGGATCATACGGAGCGGATGCTTGGCATGTGCGGCGTTGGGGTGGACTCTCATCAGGAGGGTGATGTCTGGAGGATAGAATTGAGAGACCCTCCAGAGCGGATCGCTCCTCTGGACCTCGAGGTGCCCGGTGATTTCTCGTCCGCTACGTTCCTCCTCGCGTTGGCGATCCTGGGGGGCGTCGAGGGCGGACTCGAGATCGACCGTGTGGGGATGAATCCTACCCGTCGCGGATTGCTTCAGGTGCTCGGGCGTATGGGCGCGAACGTAGGGGCCGACCCTTTCGAGGAAGAGGACGGCAAAGAGCCGTTGAGCTCGCTTCGTGGACTTCCGTCGAAGCTGGTCGGCACGAACGTCGGGGCGGATGAGGTGCCTGGCATGATCGACGAATTTCCCGTGTTGGCCATCTTGGCTGCCCGAGCCGAAGGGGTGACCCGTATCACCGGGGCCGGCGAGCTTCGGCTCAAGGAGTCCGATCGGATTCAGGTCCTTGCGGAGAACCTACGAGCCGTGGGTGTGCGTGCTGAGGAACTGAGTGACGGCCTCGAGATCGAGGGAGGTGATCATCCTCTGACGGGCCGGGTGTCGAGCCACCACGACCACCGCATCGCCATGGCGTTCGGTGTGCTCGGAGCCCTCCCGGGTAACCACATCGAGATCGACGGCGCGGACGTTGCCGACGTGAGTTTTCCGGGCTTCGAGGGCCTTCTCGAGGACCTGACCGCCGCGCGTACCTGATCGTGGCGCGTTCCCGTCGCCCCGTGATCACACTCGACGGGCCCGCAGGGTCCGGCAAGACCACCACTGCGCAGGCGGTGGCGAAACGGTTGGGGTTTCGGCACCTCGATTCGGGGGCCCTCTATCGGGCGTTGACGTTCGCGTTGCTCAAGGAGGGTGTGCCGGAGCAGGAGTGGCGCGCGCTCGAGGCCGAACAGCTGACCGCGCTGAATGTCGAGGTCGAAGCCGAAGGCGATGTCGTGAACATCTACCACGATGGAGTACTTCTCACTTCGGATCTCCGTAGTCCGGAAGTCACCTCCAGTGTGTCGGCGGTCGCCGGGTTACCCGCCGTTCGTGATTGGCTGCTCGACGTACAGCGCAGCGTGGGAGCTCACGGTAACCTCGTGGCCGACGGAAGGGATATGGGTACCGTGGTTTTCCCCGACGCGGACGTAAAAATTTTTCTTGTCGCCAGCCTCGAGGAGCGCGCCCGGCGCCGGTTGCTCCAGGATCATGGACGCGAGCCTGATGTGGCCGAAATTCAGGAAGAGGCGAGGCGCATCGACCAGCGCGACCAGGCCGATCGGAGTCGGAGTCACTCGCCCCTGAGGCGGCCGGAGCATGCCCTGGAGGTGGACACCACGGGGCTGCCATTCGATGATCAGGTATCCCTCATTTTGAGGCGGGTAAAGGACTTGACTCCTCTTTAGGCGCACGTATAGCTTCACCACGCTTGGCTCCCGGCGTCGGAGCCTGTGTTTTTCTCTATCCCTCAACCCGGACCGGGGCGCCGCCTCTAGTGTCCGGCAAACAAGGCACCGGCGAACCGCGCCGGTGAGTGAACCATGACCGACAACCCAGACCTCGAGTCTCAGGACCCCACCTCCGAAGCCGGCGCAGACCAGGCAGCCCCCGAGAGTGAATCGGACGCTGCTGCTTCCGAAGCATCCCCAGAAAGCAACAGCGCTGACGACGTCTCCGGCGACGACGCTTCCAACGACGTTTCCAGCGACGTTTCCAACGGGCAGACCTCTGCGTCCTCGATTTCGGCAACCATAGCGGTGGCCGAAAAAGGGCCGGGCGGTATCTCCCCCGAGTTGCTGTCGGATCCGTACGGGGAGGAAGTCCTCGACATATCCGCGGCGGATTTCGAGGCTCTGCTCTCCGATCACGCGGATGTGATGGGAGACTTCAGGGAAGGCGAAATCGTCCACGCGAAGGTGCTCAGGGTGACCGACAGCATGGTCATCCTGGAATTCGGCTTCAAGAGCGAGGGAGCGGTTCCGCTCGACGAGTTCAAGGACCGTGATTCGATCGCGCCGGGCCAGGAGGTCGAGGTTCTTCTCGAAAGCTTGGAGGACGACGACGGGATCGTCGTGCTCTCGAAGAAGAAGGCCGACTTCCTGCGTGTTTGGGAGAAGATTCGCGAGGCTCATGAGGCCGATGAGCCGGTGGAAGGAATGCTGGCGCGCAAGATCAAGGGCGGCGTCACGGTGGACATCATGGGTGTCGACGCGTTCCTGCCTGGCTCGCAGATCGCGCTGCGCCGTGTGCCAAACATCGACGACCTTCTCGGACAGACGTTCGAGTTCAAGATCATCAAGCTCAACAAGCGTCGGCGGAACATCGTGGTCTCTCGCCGCGTCATCCTCGAGGGAGAGCGTGAGAGAAAGCGCGAGACTCTGGTCAAGGAGCTCTTGGTCGGGCAGGTCCGGGAAGGAGTCGTCAAGAACATCACCGACTTCGGCGCGTTTATCGATTTGGGCGGACTCGACGGCCTGCTCCACATCACCGACATGTCGTGGGGGCGGGTGGGACATCCCTCCGAGGTCGTGGATATCGGCGCGAATCTCGACGTAAAGGTCCTGGACATCGATTGGGACCGCGAGCGTATCTCGTTGGGCCTCAAGCAGCTTCTGCCTTACCCGTGGACCGACATCGACAAGAAGTACCCGGTCGGTTCCCGGGTTCGTGGGAAGGTCGTGTCGATCACGAACTACGGAGCCTTCATCGAGCTGGAGAAGGGCGTCGAGGGCCTCGTTCACATCTCCGAGATGTCGTGGACGCGCAACATTCGACACCCGTCCAAGCTCGTGAATATCGCCGACGAGATCGAAGCAGTGGTGTTGAAGGTCGACATGAAGGACGAGAAGATCTCTCTCGGAATGAAGCAGATCGAAGAGGATCCCTGGCTCGCCCTTCCGGCAAAATACCCGACCGGCACGCAGCTGACCGGAGTGGTCCGGAACCTCACCTCCTTCGGCGCGTTCGTCGAAATCGAAGCGGGGATCGACGGACTCGTCCACGTCTCCGATCTGAGTTGGACTCGGCGGGTCGAGCATCCGTCTGAAGTCATCCAGAAGGGGGATGAGGTACAAGTCCTGGTGCTGGACGTCGATGCGGAGGCGAAGCGGATCTCCCTCGGAATCAAGCAGCTGACCGATGATCCATGGCCCGAGATTGTCGAGCGCTTTTCCGCGGGTGTCGAGCCCGCCGGCTCGGTCGCTCGGGTGCAAGAAAAAGGTGTGGTCGTAGATCTGGGCGACGATATCGAGGGTTTTGTGCCGACATCCCACTCGGGAGTCGAAGAGGAAGAAAAGCTCCCCGAGTACTACCGGGTCGGAGAGGCGCTGGAGCTCAAGGTGATCGAGTCGGACGCCGGGAACCGCAGAATCGTGCTCGAAGTGTCGACACTTCCCGAGCGTATGGATGTGCCCGAGCCTCCACCGGCGGAGGAGTTCGAGGAGGGGGCTGAGGGCGAGTCTCGGGGGCGGTCCGAGGACGAGTCTGGAGTGGAGTCCAAAGCCGAGGGGCAGCCCGAGGCCACGGAGCCAGACGATGCGCCCGATGCGTCGGCCGAAGAGGCCGAGGCCTCAGCGGAGGCAGAGGATGCTGAACCGGAGGCGGACCCAGCGGACCCAGTAGAAGCCACGACCGAAGAAGATTCGGACGAAGACTCGGATGAAGATGCGGCCGAGGCGGACGAAGCTGGCGAGGTCGAAGCCGACGCTGCTGAAGAAAACGTTGACGTTGGTGAAGAAGACGCCGATGCTGGTGAAGAAGACGCCGACGCTGCTGAAGAAGCTGCCGACGCCGATGAAGAAGCTGCCGACGCCGATGAAGAAGAGACCAAGGAAGAGGCCTAGCCCGAACCCTTCCATGTTGACCTCACCCTCGAAAGCCCGGACGCTTCAGGCGCCCGGGCTTTCGATTATCGCCCTGCTCGCCATCTTCGGATGCGCCGCGTCGGGGGCGCCCACCGTCGTGGTCGAGGCCGTGCCCGTGGTCGAGCCCGAGCCCGTTTCAGTCGAGCCGGCGATCGAGGAAGGGCCCTATACGCGGGGGCAGGAGGCGGAAATGGCGCTCCTCCTCCCTCAGGCGCAGTCCGCGCTCGACGAGCAGGACTTCGAGCTCGCCGAAGCGCGCGCTCTCGAGGTGGAAGCGCAATACAGCACGGTCCCGGGGAGTGTGTATGCCCTATGGATCCGTGCTCGCGCTGCCGAGGGTCTCGGGAAGCCGGATGAGTCGCTCGAGTTGGTGCGAAGGTTTCGGACCTACCTCATGGAAGGAGACGAGCGACTCGCCGAAATGACGCTCCTGGAGGGCGACGCGCTCCAGGCGCTGGGTAGAACCGCCGAGGCTGTGGCGGCCTGGCTACCTGCTTCTGACGAGCCCGTTTCCGAGGAGAGTCTCTCGCGTGTGGAAGGTCAGGTGGGAAAGCTGACCGAAAGCGAGCTCGGCGAGCTGATCCAGTCGGAGGAAGGTCTGGTTGCCCTGGTTCTGGCTGAATACGCCTTCCGGCAATACGCCTCCGGTGCCGCCCGCGCCGCGCGACGCACGGCGGCTCGTGCACTCGACTATGGAGCCACGGGCCGGGCGGAGCGTCTTGCGCTGGGTGTGCTGGCCGGCGACGTAAGCGAGTTCTTTGTCGTAACCCGAATCGGGGCGATTCTCCCCACGAGTGGATCGCCCAGCCTGAGGCAGTTCGCGGACGGAATACAAGAGGGGATACGCATCGCGCTGGAGATTTTCGGCCAGGCCCAGGGAATTCGAGCGGAGACCGAGCTGGTCGTTCAAGACAGCGGCGGAGACGACATCGGCGCGAGAATCGCTTTTACGGCGATGGAAACGTCGGACGTTCTCGGAGTCATCGGACCACTTCAGGAAGGCGCTCTATTGGAGGTCGCTGGTAGAATGCAGGGGCCTCTTGTCGTGATCTCGCCGACGTCTCCTGTGGTACCCGAGGGGTTCAGGGGTGTGTATTCACTCAGCAGTGCGGACCCGGGTGCTGCACGCGCGTTGGCGCGGTACGCGATCTCCAGCGACCTCTATACGGCCGTAGTCGTCTATCCCGAGAGCACCGACGGCGCTTACGAGGCGCGAGTTTTTTCCGAGGCGTTTCAATCGTATGGGGGCTTGATTCTCGGTGAGATCAGCTACCCTACGGGCGCGACATTTTTCGAAGAGCAGCTTCGCCAGGTGGAAGCTCTACTTCCGGATGTGCTCGTCCTACCACTTCCGGCGAGGGACGTGGAACTGATAGCGCCCCAAGTGGCCTTCTTCGGCCTCGACTCCCTGGAAATCCGGATACTCGGCACCAACGGTTGGAGCGACGCAGCCACGTTGTCCAGAGTCGACACCCGCTACACGAACGGGGTGGTTACGGCGTCTCCACAGCCTGCCGAGGGGGAGTCGGACGGCTACCGGCGATTTGTCGAAGCCTATGAGTCGTTCTATCAGCGCACGCTCCTCGACCAAGTGCCGGCGCTGGGTTATGACGCAGCCGCGCTTCTTCTCGAGGGCATCCGGAGGGGGGCTTCTACGCCCGAAGAATTACTCGAGATACTCGAGACCATGCCTGCCTTTTCAGGTGCTACGGGGCGCCTCTTCGTCGATGATGGCAGGGTCGTCAGGGATCACTTCGTGGGTTGTCTCCAGGACCGTCAGGTGCTCAATTTGGCCGACGGAGCACGGGCGGAGCCGATCTTGATGCCGCCCTTGCCGGATCCGGAAACCGATTCCATCCCCGAGGGAGCACTGGACCGCGTGGTCGGGTTCCGTTGTCCGATCATGCTGGTTCCTTCCGTCCCTGCCAGCCGGTAGGGTCGGACACCACTTCTTCGGACACCACTTCTTCGGACACCACTTCTAAAGGCGGGGGTCGGCGGATGTCGATGCGCAAGAAGCTCGAACATCTCGAAGCGCTCGGACGGGAGGCGGAGCTGGGCGGTGGGGAAGAGAGAATCGACACCCAGCAGGGGAAGGGTAAACTCCTCGCCCGCCAGCGTGTGGCGCTTCTGCTCGACGAAGATTCCTTCGTCGAGATGGATCGGTTCGTCACCCATCGGTCCACGGACGAGACGCTCGCCGACAAGAAAATCCTGGGGGACGGGGTCGTCACCGGGTACGGGACGATCCATGGCCGGCTCGTATACGTTTTTTCCCAAGACTTCACCGTTTTTGGGGGTTCGCTCTCCGAGGCGCACGCTGAAAAGATCGTCAAGCTTCAGGACATGGCCCTGAAGAACGGGGCGCCGCTCATCGGACTGACCGATTCGGGCGGTGCACGGATTCAGGAGGGGGTCGCTTCGCTGGGCGGTTATGCCGACATCTTCCTTCGCAACACCCTGGCGTCAGGTGTCATTCCCCAGATCAGCGTGATTCTCGGCCCTTGTGCCGGCGGAGCCGTGTATTCGCCGGCCATTACGGACTTCGTCTACATGGTTCGGGGCACGAGCTACATGTTCGTTACAGGGCCTGGCGTCTTGAAGACCGTCACGCACGAAGACATCGACATGGAGGGTCTGGGTGGGGCGGACGTGCATGCGTCGAAGTCGGGAGTGGCTCACTTCGCGAGCGATTCGGAGCCGGAATGTTTGGCAGCGGTGCGGAGCTTGATGGCTTATCTGCCCCAGAACAACACCGAGGTCCCGCAATCGCGACCCACGGACGACCCGTCCGACCGCAAGGATGAGAAATTACTGGAGGTCGTGCCGGATAACTCCAGTAAGCCCTACGACATGCATGACGTCATCGGGGCCGTAGTGGATGATCGAGAATTCTACGAAGTGCACGAGGCGTTCGCTCGGAATCTGATCGTTGGTTTTGCTCACGTCGGGGGGCACGCGGTCGGGATCGTTGCCAATCAGCCCGCGGTCCTCGCCGGAGCTTTGGATATCGATTCCTCGGTAAAGGGAGCGCGTTTCGTACGTTTTTGCGACGCGTTCAACATCCCCCTGATCGTCTTCGAGGACGTCCCCGGGTTCTTACCGGGGGTTGGCCAGGAGCACGGTGGGATCATTCGCCACGGTGCGAAGCTGCTCTACGCTTTCGCCGAAGCCACGGTTCCGAAGATCACGGTCATCATCCGCAAGGCCTACGGCGGGGCCTACGACGTCATGAGCTCCAAGCACATCAGGGGAGACGTGAACCTGGCGTGGCCCACCGCGGAGATCGCGGTCATGGGTCCCGAGGGCGCCGTCGAAGTGCTGTTCCGGAAGGACCTCGATGCGGCTGAGGATTCGGAAGTCGCTACGGAGGCTCGCATCGAGGAATACAGGACCCAATTCGCTCATCCGTATATCGCCGCCGCGCGCGGCTACATCGATGACGTCATCGATCCCCGTACCACGCGACCCCGCCTCATCAACGCGCTCGAGATGCTCCGCAACAAACGCGACGAGAACCCCCGGAAGAAGCACGGAAACCTCCCGCTGTAGCGTCCTGCTCACGACCCTCGTCCGATTCATAAGCAACCCTCCGCCGGGCTCGGGCCATCTCAGGTGTGACTTCAGGCGGTCCGCCGTGAAGCGGGGAAAATAGATGGAGGGGTGACCGTGGACGCGAATAGAATGCTACGCTGCTCGGCCGTGCTCTTGTGTGCGGTCTCGATGAGTTCCGCGCCGGGCGCGGCTCAGAATCCGGCTCCGCCCGTACGCGTAGTTGAGACTCCAGTTGCGACTCCGCCAGGGTTGGCTCGTGTAGTAGTTGCAACTCAGCCAGAGGTGCCTGCCCTCGTAGTCGTGACTCCGCCAGAGCTGCCTCCTCTCGTCAACCTGTACTGGCAGCAGCAGTCGAGAATACGATTGGGGCTCTATCTCGACCCCGACCAGTCACGTCGGTTCGATCGGGACGGAGCGTTGGTCACCGGTGTGATGCGGAATTCTCCAGCCGATGAAGCCGGCCTCGAGGAGGGCGACGTCATCACGGTGTTCGAGGGTCAGGTGCTGACAATTCCACTACCCGATTCCGATGTGGAGAGGGACTTGGATTTGGATCGATCCCTTCCAGCCCAGCGCCTTCTGGCCTTGGCGGGCGACCTCGAGGAGGGCCAGGTCGTCGAAATCAGGTACTTGAGAGATGGTGCCAATAACACGGTGAGCGTCGAAGCCGACGAGTTCGAATATCCGGAGGTGCGGGCCTTCGGGGCGGCTCAAGGCCTCGTATGGGGTCAAGACTGGAACGGAAACGCGGAGTCCCTCCGGACTTTCGAAAATTTCCGCGGTCTGAACGATCGATTGATGGTCCTCGGAGATCGTCTTCAATACGGTGATCTGGCCGATCGACTGATGGTCCTCGGGGATCGTCTTGAGGGCCTTCAGGTCGGAGTACCCGGTGCATTCAACTTCAGCTACGGCGTTACTTCCACGGAAGGCGTCGAGTTCATCGAGCTGAATCCCGAGCTTGGCGAGTACTTCGGGACCGACACCGGTGTGCTGGTGGTCGAGGTCGACGAAGACTCGACGCTGGGGCTCTTGGCGGGAGACGTGGTGCTCGCGGTGGGCGCTCGGGAGGCTGAGTCGGTCGGGCGTGTGCTCCGGCTCATTCGGTCCTATGACGAGGGCGAGCCGATCCGGTTCAGGGTCATGCGGCAGGGGAGTGAGCTGGTGGCGGAGGGGGTTCGTCGGTAGGTAGGCTCCCCAGAAAGTCACGGCAACGAGATCCCGGAGGTTGCGAAAGGGCGCGTCTGGCTCGAAAGTGACCAGATGAACAAGCTCGACGGAAAAGTCGCACTCGTTGCGGGGGGCAGCCGAGGAATCGGAGCGGCCACGGCTCGGCTTTTCGCAGAAGCCGGTGCGCGGGTCGTCATTACGCACCGAGACAGCGCGGACGCCGCCGCCGAGACCCTCGCCTCACTTGTGGGTGAAGGTCACAGAGTCGTGCGTGCGTCAGCCGTAGACACGGCGGCGCTCACGGCGGCGGCGACGTCCGTCGCGGACACTGAAGGCCGGTTGGACGTACTCGTCAACAACGCCGCCAAGAGCAAGGTCATACCGCACCACGACCTCGACGCCCTCGACGACGACTTCTTCGACTCGGTCCTCCAGACCAACGTTCGCGGTGCCTTCGCCACGGTGCGGGCCTTCCGGCGATTGCTCGCCGCCGACGGCGGCGGGCTCGTCGTGAACATCTCGTCGCTCGCGGCGAGGACGGCAGGCGGGAGCAACATCGCCTACAGCGCGTCCAAAGCCGCGATGGACAACATGACGTTATCCCTCGCCAGGGCCCTCGCACCCGAGATTCGCGTGGTCTCGGTTGCGCCCGGACTCGTCGACACGGAGTTCACGCGCGGCTGGGACCCGGCAGTACGTCAGCAGAATATCGACCGTACTCCGCTCGGGCGGCTCGCCACACCGGAGGACGTGGGCCGCGCGGTGGTCGCGGTTGCGACTGACCTCACTTTTGTTACCGGGATCGTGATTCCGGTCGATGGGGGACGGCCGCTGGGGAGCTAGCCGTCCGCGCCCACCGCCTCGGCGGAGTCGCTAGCTGACGTTTGAGGCGTTCGTTGGTGTACTGCGAAAATCTGTCCCATCCAACCATGGACAAGTTTGGGCGCGCACATGTGGTCCGGTCCGGGAGGTTAGTGCGCGCTGCTCCCTGAGCTCCGTCAGATGGTGTCTGAGCCTCATGGCGCCCTGAGCCCTCGCCTTCTTTGCCTGTCGACCCCCGTTTGGCGCTCTCCGTGCCCGTGAGAGCCTCCCAAAACCCGCTCTTATATTGTGACGTAACTTATTGTCATAATTGCATTTGGGAGGGGTATCATGGAGGGGATTGCCGGGAGGGTGGAGGGGGCGGCGGGCGGCGGAGATCAAGACGCGAAGGGCCGAGATGGGGAGACGGGCAGCCGAGATCAAGCGGCGAGGGGCCGAGATCAGGCGGCGAGGAGCCGAGATCAAGCGGCACTGAATCAGGAAGCGTTGAATCAAGCGGAGCTGGATCACACGGCGCTGGAGTCTGATGCTCGTATCGAGCGTATGGATCGAGTCGCCGTGCTCTTCGGTGAGATCACGGCCGCGATCCGGGAGTTCCTCAAGGCTCTCGCGCACTCGGATCGACACCGGGATTGGGAGGAAGAGGGTTTCGGGTCGTGCGCCGAGTGGCTCGCGTGGCGCATCGGCATCACACGCGGCACGGCGAACGAGAAGGTCAGGACCGCTCTGGCGCTCGAGGATCTGCCGCTCATTTCCGAGGCGATGGCCCGGGGCGATCTGTCGTTCTCGAAAGTACGCGCCCTGACCCGTGCCGCGACGCCTGACAACGAGCGTGAACTTCTCGAGTTCGCCCTGGCAGGTTCAGCCGCCAACCTGGAGCGGTTGGTCAGGGGGTGGAAGACGCTGAGCCGATTCGACGAGCAGCAACAGGAACGGCTCCGGCACAGCAGAAGATGCTTCTCGGTCTTTCCCGACGAAGACGGGATGTACGTAGTGCGGGGCCGGTTGGACCCGGAGGTCGGGGCAGCGCTGATGCGTGCTGTGGAGGCAGCGAGCGACGCGCTGTTTGGGAGCGCCACCAAAGGCGGCCCGGACGCCAGGCAAGGTGAGGAAGTGCCCGAGCCGGCCCAGCTCCGGGCGGATGCGGTCGGTCTGCTCGCCGAGCGGGCGCTCGCGGCCGGGTTTGGAGCCGGGACTGGGAACGGGAACGGGAACGGGACCGGAAACATGACTGGAACTGGAAACGTGACCGGAACCGGAACCGTGACCGGAACCGGAACCGGCACTGGAGACCAGGCACCCATCAGCGGCTCCCGGGCCGAGCGTTATCAGATCGTGCTCCACGTCGAAGCGGTGACGCTCACCGAGGATGGCGAGCCCGGCCTCTCCGAGCTCGAGGACGGCACCCGAGTTTCCGCGGAAACTGCTCGGAGGCTGTCGTGCGACGCGAGCCGGGTCGTGGTCAGCCACGGCGAGGTGGGCTCAGCCGACGGTTCGGGCAACGGCTCAGCCAACGCCTCGGGCAGCGGCTCGGGCAACGGCTCGGGCAGCGGCTCGGGCAGCGGCTCGGGGAATGGCTCAGACAACCGCTCTGTGCGCGGCCCAGTGCTGAACGTGGGTCGCAAGACCCGCACGATTCCCCCATCGCTTCGCCGTGCACTCGATGCCAGGGACCGCGGCTGCCGCTTCCCCGCCTGTGGGCTCCGCTTCACGGACGCCCACCACATCGTGCACTGGGCGGACGGCGGAGAGACCACGTTGGGCAATACCCTGTTGCTGTGTCGCGCTCACCATCGCAGGGTCCACGAGGACGGGTACCGGGTCTGTAGCGACCGCAACGGGCAGATCGTGTTCTTCACACCGAAGGGGAAGGCACTGTTCGAGGCGCCGCCGCTGCCCGAGCTGACGTCGGACACGCCAGATCCACCGGACCTGCTCGAGGCGCTGGTGCGTGGCAACCGCGAACGAGGCGTCACGCCCGACGGCTCTAGTTGCGGGCCCAAGTGGAGTCGGGACAGCTACATTCCATGGGCGATCGAAGCGGCTGCCAGGGACGCGATCGATCCGTGGGAGGAGCCTTCAGCGGCGTGAGTGCCGCTCACGAGCCGGATGGGCCGGGTCCGCTCTACCCTCCGTCGAACGTGTTGGACAGCGTCCCGATGCCGTCGATGTGGATTTCGATCGTGCTGCCGGGCTCCATCGGTTGCGCACCCAACGAGGTTGCGCAGGTGATCAGGTCCCCGGGCAGGAGCGTCATACCGCGGGAGATCCGCTGCACGAGCTCGAGCGGGGAGAAGAACATGTCGTTCACGGGATAGTCCTGCCGAACCTCGCCGTTCAGCCGGGAGGTCACCCGAAGTGACTCTGCGTCGAGGTCGGTCGCGATCACGGGGCCGAACGGGGTGAGGGTGTCGAAGCTCTTCGCGCGACTCCACTGGGCGAACGAGGGATCCTCCGAGATGATCTGGAAGGCGGTCGCGTCGTTGACGCACGTGTAGCCGAGGACGTAGTCGGCGACTTCTTCCATCGAGACGTCCTTGCAGGGCTTACCGATCACCACACCGAGCTCGCCCTCGAAGAACACCTTCCCATCGTACGATGCCGGCTGGACGATCGCGCCGCCGGGGGCGAGGATGCCGGAGGGGGGCTTGTAGAAGTAGAGCGGCTCCGCGGGCCGGTCCAAATCGTTCTTGGTTGCGACCGCACCGAAGTTGTTCCAAAGCCCGATGATTTTCGAGGGCAAGCATGGGGTCAGGATCTCGACTGAATCCAGAGGGATGATTTCGGACGTAGGGCTCGGTCCGTCGAACATGTCGCCCTCATAGACGGAAATCGTCCCGCTATCCAAGGTTCCGAACTTAATATCCCCGTTATGGTTAACACGTATCCATTGAGTCATGACATTAATCTCTTGGAGTGTCCCGCTTCACTGATTTTCATTGGCTTTCGCTCGCTCTGTTTGATGACGTTCCCTCTGGTGCCCCCCACGGTAAGCCGGGAAAATGCTTCGGCGCAACAGGGTGGGGCTGGACGCAGGAATCGTTCGGGGGCCGGTCCACACGCGTGGGCCGTGCCGGCGGGTGCCTTTGGGACCCTACACCACGGCATCAGATGACCTGCAAGCTCCGTCAGGCTTGGGGTGATCTGGCGCTCCTCGGAGGACGTGTGGCCGACCGGCACACTTTTGCAGCGAGGACCTGAGTTGCTAACCCGTCACGTTATGCGGTAGTGTCGAGTCACGGGCGATCGAATCAGGCGCAAGGGAACGGGTGAGGATAACGATGGGAAAAGCTCTTGAGGGTGTTCGGATCCTTGACATGACCCACGTGCAGTCGGGACCGACCTGCACGCAGATCCTGGCGTGGTTCGGTGCCGACGTCATCAAGATTGAACGGCCCGGCTCGGGCGACATCACGCGCGGCCAGCTGCGCGACATTCCCGATGTGGACAGCCTCTACTTCACCATGCTGAACGCCAACAAGCGCAGCCTGACATTGAATCCCAAGACCGAGGCGGGCAACGAGATCTTCACCAGGCTGATCGAGGAATGCGACGTGATGGTGGAGAACTTCGCGCCCGGTGCGATCGATCGCATGGGCTTTCCTTGGGAGAAGATCCAGGAGCTCAACCCGCGCATGATCTACGCCTCGGTCAAGGGATTCGGCCCCGGTCCTTACGAGGATTGCAAGGTGTACGAGAACATCGCCCAATGCGCCGGCGGGGCGGTCTCGACCACGGGCGAGATCGGACGATTCCCGATGGTTACCGGCGCCCAGATCGGCGATTCCGGCACCGGCATACATCTCGTGGCGGGCATCCTGGCTGCCTTGCTTCATCGTGAGAAGAGCGGCAAGGGCCAGCGCGTGACGTGCGCCATGCAGGATTCAGTGCTCAACCTCTGTCGCGTGAAACTGCGGGACCAACAGCGGCTGGCCCATGGTCCACTTACGGAGTATCCGCAATATCCCAACGGCGAGTTCGGCGACGCGGTGCCGAGGGCCGGCAACGCATCCGGTGGGGGTCAGCCAGGCTGGATCGTCAAGTGCAAGGGGTGGGAGACCGATCCGGACGCTTACATCTACGTGATCACTCAGGCGATGGCGTTCTCCGGTCTCGCCAAGGCCATTGGGCACGAAGATTGGCTCGAGGATCCTGAATGGAACACGCCCGAGGCACGCCTCCCGAAGCTCGATCGGGTGTTCGAGGAAGTCGAGAAGTGGACGATGACCAAGGACAAGATGGAGGTCATGGAGATCCTCAACCCATTGAACGTGCCCTGCGGACCCATCCTGTCCATGAAGGAGCTGGCCGAAGAGGACTCCCTGCGTCAGACGGGGACCGTCGTCGAGGTCGACCACCCCGAACGCGGTAAGTACCTGACGGTGGGCAACCCGATCAAGCTGTCGGACTCTCCCCCGGACGTCGCACGGTCCCCGCTCCTGGGCGAACACACCGAAGAGATCCTCAAAACCGTCGTCGGTCTGGACGACGCCGGCATCGCAGAGGCGCGTCGGCAGGGCGCGATCTGATGAATTCCAAGGTTGACGTTCTCATTCTCGGGGCGTCCTACGGCTCCCTGTTCGGCACCAAGCTCCTGTTGGCCGGCCACTCGGTGACCCTGGTTTGCACCCCGCCGACCGCGGAGCTGATCAACCGGGACGGGACCGTCGTGCGCTTTCCGGTTCGAGGTCGGGAGACACTGGTCGAGATCTCCTCCGAGGGGCTGGGGGGTACGCTCTCCGCCAGCGCGCCGGACGGGGTCGACCCCGGTGAGTTCGACCTGGTCGTGCTCGGCATGCAGGAGTCGCAGTACAGCTCGGAGGGTGTTCGTGAGCTGATGGCACGGGTCGCAGCCGCGCGCACCCCGTGTCTGGCGATCATGAACATGCCGCCGCTGCCGTACCTCGAGCGCATTCCGGGGCTGTCGATCGAGCCCTTGAAGCAGTGCTATGTGGATCCAGCCGTTTGGGAGGGGTTCGAGCCCGGGCTGGTCACGCTCGCGAGTCCGGATCCTCAGGCCTATCGCCCACCGGACGAGGCGAAGAACGTTCTCCAGGTGGGATTGCCGACGAATTTCAAGGCGGCACCCTTCGAGGACGAGGAACACACGACGATGCTTCGCAACCTCCAGGCCGACATCGAAGCCATCCGGTACGACCCCGGGGACGGCGCCATCGAGATTCCGGTGAAGCTCAAGGTGCACGACTCCGTCTTCGTGCCGCTGGCCAAGTGGCCGATGTTGCTCGCCGGTAACTACCGGTGTATCCGGCGCGACGAGATGATCCCCATCAAGGAGGCCGTGCACGGCGACGTGGACGCCTCCCGGGACGTCTACCGGTGGGCCTCCGACCTGTGCACTGGGCTCGGAGCCGCGGAGGCCGACCTCGTGCCCTTCGAGAAGTACGCGAAGGCGGCCGAGGGTCTGACCAAACCGTCTTCGGCGGCGCGTGCGCTCTTCGGGGGGGCAGAGTATATCGAGCGAGTGGACTGCCTGATTCGGCAGATTGCCCAGCAGCAGGGGCTCCAGTCCGAGACAGTGGACGAGATCGTCACGTTCGTCGACGAGCGTCTGGAGAAGAACCGCGCGGCGCTCTGACGGCGGCATCCGTTCCCCGAAGGTCTGCTCAGTATTTCGCTGTTCGGCCCCGTTGGCCGAGTTGGCACACTGTTGCGGGCGCCTACCCGCCGAACGTCGGCTGCCAGATCCTCCAGTAGATCAGCACCAGCGTCATCCCGGTGAACACCACGAGGCTGATCCAGCCAAACCACCGTGCGAACGTCGACGGATGGAACGCACGGTCGCCACGGGGGATGATGGTGAGGCAGTAGTAGAAATTCAGAAAGAAGATCACCGGGGCCACGAATGCCGCGAGCGCCGAGGCCACCAGTACCAGGAAGACGGGGCGTTGCAGGCCTGCCACGATGGCCACGGACGCCACCAACGAGTAAAGCATGGTCGCGCGGTAGATGTTGTACTCCGAGTACCACGTCCCCCGATGGGTTGGGGTGAGACCCTCGGGGTCGATCCCGCTCAACTCAGCGGTACCACGGAACAGATTGCGGGAGCAGGCGCCCACGATGCGGGGCCAGCCGTCGAAGTAGTTGAAGGCCGTCGAGAACGTCGCGGCGAACGCGCCCAGCATGAACACGGACATCCATGCCGGGCCGAGGCTCTCCGTGAAGATACCGGCGATCTCACCCATGACCGCTCGGCCCTCGACGGGGCTCGGGAAGAGCCATACGGCCGCCAGGAGCATGAAAATGCACGCGAGCAAGAAGGAGATCACGTGACCCGCGCGGAAGTCCCAGATGCCGATCTTGAACCACTTTTGGCAATATTCCCGGGCATTCGTCGGGAGCCTGGACGTATCGACCGCGAGATCGGCCGGGTTCGAATTGAAGGGATCGAACCGGCTGGCGAGCCCCATGTCCTCCATGCGATCGCGAATCTTGCTCATGCCCTTCTTCTTGGCCTTGCCCCACTCCGAGGCCTGAAGCGACACGTCCATTCCGGTGGGCAACAGGCCGAGGAACGCCGCGATGATCAGCCACGACCCGTCCGGAATCTCGACCATGAAGAAGTGCCCCATCTCGGAGAGCGGGGCGGGTGCTCGGAAGTACACGGCCACTACGGACACCACGAGTATCGCGGCGAGGATCTTCGCAGCGACCTCGACCGTCTTGTAGCGGCCACGTAGGATGATCGCCACCGAAATCACGCCCAGCATCAGGCCGTACATCGAGAGCGAGATCGAAAGCCCCAACGATTCGGTGCCGACGTAGTACAGAACGGCCGCAGCAGCGATGAGGCGACCCGCCTGCCCCAGAGCGCACTGGATCAGCGTCGTGATGAGCACGTACCAGAGCGGCCACTTCTTCCACGCCGTGCTGTACGCCTCGATCATGCTCTTCCCGGTTGCGTTGGTGAACCGGAACGCCATCTCGAACCCGTAATACTTGAAGATGTACGCGACCGGGAGGCACCATAGCAGCGCATAACCGAAGCGCCCCCCCGCGGCGGGGGCGGTGACCAGGTGGCTGGTTCCGATCCCCGTCATCATCAGAATGACGCCGGGACCGAAGTGGCTCATCAGACCCTTGGGGGTCATGTCTGGCATCTCCAGGTCGGAGAAAGCCTCGTCTGGGTTGGGAGAATTCTCGGTGGAGCCGTTGGGTTCGAGTGCCATGGTCTGTGGGCTGACGCTTATTCTGGAGGGGGACGGCTCTTCTCCGGAGGAGCCGGCTCATGAAACGCGCGAGGCACCATATTGCGCCGCGGGCCAAAGGCAGGCAATCTCTGGGAGGCCGAGGGGCTGTCGAACCGTTCCGGAGGACCCACATGAATGTGCGCAACACGCTGGCTCGCGGGCTCGCCGCGTTTATTCTCTGTCTTCCCATCGTTGGGCCACAGTGGGCCCACGCCCAGGAGGCACGGGAGGACTACCAGGTCCTCAAAGACATCCCCTACGCGCAGGTGGATGGGCAGGTCCTCCTGGTGGACCTCTACCTGCCGCGGGACACCCCCGATCCGCCGCTCCTCGTCTGGGTGCACGGCGGCGCGTGGAGCCGGGGATCGAAGAGCTCAGTCGGCCCGTTGGGCTTGGCTTCGGCCGGGTTCGCAATCGCGAGCGTAGACTTCCGCCTTTCGGGGGAAGCGCCGTTCCCGGCTCAGATACACGACATCAAGGCAGCCATCAGATTCCTACGTGCCGAGGCGAAGACCTACGGCTATGATCCGGAGCGCATTGCGATCGGGGGTAATTCGTCGGGCGGGCACCTGGCGGCCTTTGTCGGTGTGACGAACGGGCACGCGGCGTTGGAGGGGGAGGTGGGGGACCATCTCGATCAGTCGTCCTCCGTGCAGGCGATCGTGGACTATTACGGCCCAACCAACCTCGCGTCGATCCTCCCACAGTCCACGCCGCACGGGCTCAGCGTGCGACAACCGGCCTTGGATCTACTCCTCGGCGGCCAGCCGGATGCGATCCCCGAGGTGGCCGAAATGGCCAGCGTGGTGACTCACGTCGATGCGACCGACCCGCCCCTGCTGATTTTTCATGGGGATCAGGACCCCCAGGTTCCCATCAACCAGTCCCATGAACTGCACGGGGCGTACAAGGAGCTTGGGCTCACGGTGCACTTCGAGGTGGTCCATGGCGCGGCACATGGAGGCCCGGCGTTCCATGATGCGGAGCGCAACGAGCTGACTCGACGCTTTCTGGACGAGGCCCTGGGTCACTAAGAGGCTTTTCAGTTATTGGGCTGGGCTGCGCCGCCCTCCGCTGGAACCGGTGTGAAGCCGAGGTTCAACAAGCTGTCGCGTAGCCATGCGTTTCCCCGGCCGCCGATCCAACCCAGCACGATGACCGTTATGACCAGATCGACCAGGATTCCGCGCTCCGCCCAGATATCGATGAAAAGCAGAGGTATGAGTTGGAGCGACACGTGGACCGCGAGCAATCCGAAGGCCAACGGAACCATCCCTCTCCGCCATGCCCAGAGCGGTCCGAAGATGAAGGCTGGCCAGCAGAAGCCATTCTTGATGACCTCGCGTCGTCCATCAGGGTGTGCGTAAACGCTGTGTGTTGTGTTCGTTTCCACCGGTCGTCTCCTCCCGCATGGGGCTCATCTAAAGTTATGCGCCCTGGGCTCCACCCGTGGAAATTTCTCGAGACGGTGGACCGCGTGGCTCGCTACTCCTCCAGCCTGGCCTCAATGCGCCTCAGGCGCTCGTCGATCTCCTGAAGCTTGTGCAGGATGATGATGTGGGTCTTCTTCGCGTCGATCCCCACGGGACTCGCGTCGCTGGAGATCACGCGCTCGATCGAAGTGAAGATGTCGGGGGGTACGTCCAAGCCGCTCATGGTCACCTCCGTTGGGAATCCACCTGGCGTCGACTGCTGAAGTGCACAGTGTAGGCTATCCGCTTGCCGCCCGCCTAGCCCGCACGCATCTTTTTCGCCATGTCAGACCCATTCTCTCGCCTCAACGCCGCCTCGATGGGTCTCATTGTCGCGGTAGCGGTGCTCGCCCCCTTGGAGGTGAGCGCCCAAGACAGCGGTCAGGACCCGGCCCAACGTGTCTTCCGCCCCCTCACTCAAGCCATGCTGAACGACCCTGATCCGGCCGACTGGGTGATGTGGCGCGGCGGATACGCCAACTGGGGCTACAGCCCGCTCGATCAGATCACCGCGGACAACGTGAACGAGCTGCGGCTGGCGTGGTCGTGGGCGTTCGCGCCGGCCGGTCCGGGGTCCACGGGCATGCAGGTCGAGCCGATCGTGTACGACGGGGTCATGTACATCCGGCACGCGAACGAGCGGTATTCGGCGCATGACGCGACCACGGGGGACGTCATTTGGGAGTATTCCCGTCCCGTGCCCGAGGAGGTCGTGGCAGAGGAGTCCGTGTTCACCGTGCATCGGGGCAGGGGCGTCTTCCTCTTCGAGGACCGGCTCATCGGGCACTCGATGGACGGGATGCTCTTCGCCCTGGACCCGCGCAATGGCGAGCTCGTGTGGGAGACCGAGATGGTGGACTACCGCCTTGGCCAGCAGCCGAGCGGCGCGCCCGTGGTGTTCAACGGGGCCATCGCGGTGCCATACAACTGCACGGCCTGGTCCGCTCCGGATCCCTGTCACATGTCGGCCTACGACGTCGAGTCGGGCGAGATGCTGTGGCGCTGGTATACGAGTCCCACGCCGGAGGATCCGATGCACGAGACCTGGGGCGATGATCCCCAGGTGTACCCTCTCGCGTCCAGGCGGAATATGTCTCCGTGGCAGACACCCGCCGTGGATATCGAACGCGGGTTGTTCATCTTCGGGATCGGCTCCAGCGCACCGCAGCAGCCCGAGCTGGCCGGAACCGACGGGCTGTGGCCCGACCGACTCTACCACGGATCGACCGTCGCCCTCGACGCCCGAACCGGTGAGCTCGTGTGGTGGGCCCAGCACCACACGGACATGTGGAACAACGACGCCACGTACGACCGGATTCTGGTCGACTCGCCGGTGACGCCCGATCCGCCCAACGCGCTCGGCATCAATCCGGACATCACGCCTGGTGAGATGCGTGAGCTCGTCGTGGGCTCCTTCTCGAAGGACGCCATCTTCTACGCCTACGACAGGAGCGACGGCACGTTCCTGTACGCGAGGCCGACCGCCTACCAGAACGTCATCCAGAGCTACGACGGTCGCACGGGCGCCTTCACGACCAATCCCGACGCCGTCATGACCGCCGATGAGGACCGTGAGACGACGATCTGTAGAGAGAACCGGCAGATTCCTCAGGGGGCCTACAGTCCGCTCACGAATGCGTACTACGTTCCGGCGTTCAACGGTCAGTGCTCGGTCATCCGGGTCACATCGCTCTCGCCTTCGCTCGATACGGGCTACAACACATCTACGGTGCGCCGCGAGCCCAACCCCGTGAGCCACTTGGGTCAGCCCGAGGCGATCGACGTCTCGACCGGCAAGACACTCTGGCGCTTGGACCGGGAGGCGCCGCTGTACGGGATGCTCACCACGGGCGGTGGCCTCCTGTTCGCCGCGGACACGAACCGGCGCTTCTATGCGATCGACCAGTGGACGGGCGAAACCGTGTGGCAGACGATCCTCAACGGGGTGAGCGACATGGCACCCATCACCTACTCGGTGGACGGGCGGCAGTACATCGCGGTGATCTCGCCGGGGGGTACGGTGGGGTCGGCGAGCCACGTGGGGCAGTTGCGCGCTCGGGTGCCGATCGGGCAGAGGAACGTGGGGCATACGCTGTTCGTGTTTGCGTTGCCCGAGGGTTAGTACCTCCCGCTCTGGGAGTCCCAAATTCAGCTTGTAAAACCTGATCGTATTGGTGCAGATTTAGTAGACACCTGTACCAGAGGATGAGGGGCGAGGGCGGCTCGCGGTCGTTCACCCACCTGTGTCCATACCGGAGCTGAGGGGGGATGGGTTCTTCTACCGCCGCGGAGGCACCCGCTCTCCGGACCCTACTTCAGTCCTGGGAGAAGGGTCTGCGAACCCTTTCCATGTATCCCCCCAACAACCCGATCCACCAACAGACGATCGACGCGTTCCGGGAGGGCCTTTCCGAGCTCTGGGAACAGGTTCCGGACTTGGAGATGACGATCACCGAAGCCGGTCTGTACTGGGAGTCGGAGTTGGTCCTTCCCGTCGAAGAAAAATCGCAGAGTCTCGCGTGGTCCCTTTTTCGGGATGGAATTCGGCGGATTACGTTTTCCCCCGGGGTTGAGGAAGAGGAGATCGTCACCTTCCTGGGACTCGTTCATACCGCCCGGACCCTCACGGACGAGGACGAAGACGACCTCCCGACGCTCCTCTGGGCTGCGGACCTCCAGTTTGTCCACTACAGAGTGGCCCATGTGGAGGACCGCAGCGGCGAGCCGATTGAAGGCACCGCGGCCGGCGACTGGCCTCTCAGGCCGACAGCGGAGGAGGTCCAGGAATCCATCAAGGAGGACACGGCCGACGAGGGTGAAGGCGAGAATGGCGCTGGACCCGGGCCCAACGCCGTCGTCGACCTCGCGAATTTCGAGTCGACACTGTATTTCCTCGACCAGCCTGAGATCGACTACCTCGCCGAAGAGGTCCGGCGTGAATACGAGCAGAACCTCAATAAGAACGTGCTGTCGATGCTCTTCGATATCTTCGAGGCACAGCCCGTTGAAGATACCCGCGAAGAAATCATCACGATTCTCGGTGATCTCCTCCCCACTCTGCTCGGTTCCGGAGATTTCCACTCCGTAGCCCATCTCATCCGTGAACTACGGGTCGTGCTCGGCCGGACGGAGATGATCACGACACACCGGCGGCTCCTGGCTGGGCTCACGATAACGTTCTCGAACCCGGTGGCCGTGGAGCAGCTCCTCGAGGCGCTGGAGCTGGCCACGATTCAGCCATCACCCGAAGAGGCCGAGGAGCTGTTCGCGCACCTGGCACCGACCGTCTTGAGCACGGTCCTCAAGTGGTGTGGGCGTCTTTCGAATAAGGAAATAGCGCAGGCCCTGGAAATGGCGATAGTGCGCATGGCCCACGAAAGGCCGCATGAGGTGGGTGTCGCCCTGAAGTCGTCGGAGCGAGTCGTGGTCCTCGAGGCGCTCCGACTCGTCGCCGAGAGAGGCCTTGAAGGTGTCGAGAAACAGTTGGGCCACCTGATCGGTCATACGGACATCGGCGTTCGTAGGGCTCTGGTTGAGGCCCTCGTGGCGGCGCCGACCGCTCAGACCATGAAGGCACTGGTCAGGCTCATGGAGGATGCTGATTCCGACGTGCGCACCGGCGCCGTCAACGCGCTCGCCCAGGTCCGCTTCGTGGCTGCGTTACCCGTCCTCGAGGAGGTCGTTCTTGGAAAGAAAATACGGTCTCGTGACCTGACGGAGAGGAAAGCCTTCTTCGAGGCCTACGGGAGCATCGGCGGAGATTCCAGTGTTTCCGACCTCAAGGAGATCCTCCTTCGCAGGAAATTTTGGCGACCCGAAGATTCGGATACCCGTGCCTGTGCGGCCGCGGCCCTCGGACAAGTGGAGAGCGAGCCGGCCCGGGTAGCCCTTGCCCAGGCGACGAAAGACCGCGATCCCGTAGTGCGGAGCGCGGCGTTGCGAGCCCTCCGAGCGGACCCCGCCAAGTGAAGACGCCGACCGAAGGGGCCGTGCGGGAGCCGACCAAACGGTCCGACCCGGACAGGGCCGCCCCGGGGAAGGCCGAGGTCCGCGATCCCGGGCTACGGGTTCGGGGGCGCAACTTCCTGTTGGCGTTTTATAAGACGCTTAGGAGCATCACGCTTTACCCCATTGAAAACACCCAGGTGACGGAAAGCCTCGATGAGCTGACTGCGGCGACCTCCGAAATTCTCAACTCCGACGGTGGGCTGGAAGTGAGGATCAGCCGAGAACTCTTCTACGTGAACGACGTAAGGCTGCGTTTGGAGCTGGAGAACTTCGCGTCGTTCGGTCAGGTATTCAGGATCTGCTCCCAAGCGGGCATCGGCGTGATCCGTATCGACACCTCTCCGGGCCAACGCGAGTGGAAAGCCTTTGTTGCCGAGCTGCTCCGTTTCGAGGAAGAAGCACGTGGCGAACCGCGCGTCGACGATTTCCAGAAGGTGATTCTGACGTTGGGCGTCAAACACATCGTGGTAGAGCGGCCCTCGGAAAGAGACGCCGAGTTTTGGGACGAGCTCACACGGAAGGTGGCCGCCAAACAGACCTACAGGCAGTCGGTCTCCGTGACGAAGGCGTTGTTCGAAAGCGCTCGCATGGGTCGGACGCCCCAACTCCGGAAAATCACACAAGCCGTCCAGAACATTGTCGATCAGGTGCTCAACAACGCGGTCACGATCATGGGCCTCAGCACACTCAGGGACTATGACGACTACACCTACACGCACACGGTCAACGTATGCATTTTCAGCCTCGCCATCGGCCGAAGGCTTGGGCTGACCAAGGCTCGACTGTTTGACCTGGGGATGGCGGCCCTTCTCCACGACGTGGGTATGAGCCGCGTAAATGTCGATATCATCAAGAAACCGGGGAAGCTGAACGCCGAGGAATTGAGGCGAGTACAGGCCCACACATGGCTCGGCGCCCTGAGCGCATTCGGCCTGCGAAAGTTTGGCGACGCCCCCCTACGCGCCATGATCACAGCGTACGAGCATCATATGAAAGTGGACTTCTCGGGGTACCCCACGGGTCAGCGACCCCGCGAGCTTTCCATCTTCTCGAAGATCGTCGCCCTGGCCGACGCGTATGATAGGGCCACGACGTCCCGCAGTGATGAGGGTGCGAAGTCTCCCGACGTCGTTCTGCGAGAGCTGTGGGAGGATTCGAGCCTCGGACACGATCCCGTCCTCGTAAAGGCGCTCATCAACCTCCTGGGAATCTACCCGGTAGGCACCTGTGTCATCCTCGATACGTTGGAGATCGGCTTGGTCCACGCCGCCAACCCGGATGAAACACAGATCAACCGACCCATCGTGCGCCTCCTCGGTGATCCGGATGGGTCATGGCTGGATGATCCGCCGCTCGTGGACCTGGCCGACACCGAATCCGACGGCTCGTTCACCCGTTCCATCATCAAGGTCACGGATCCGGACAAGTACTTGATCAAGGTGTCCGACTACTTCGTGTAGAGGCGGTTCATCTTTCGTAGGTGCCGGAGGGGCGACCCGGCCCCAGCATCGAGCTAGACCCGACCCCCTCGTCAGAGAAGCATCGGGTCTAGCCGCCCGTTTCTACCGTTCGATGGTGATCGACGGATGCACGTAGTCCGAGGGCAAGACCCGGTCGGGATCGGGACGCACGCTGAGGTAGTCCACGTGGCGCGGGATGCTCGCCCAGCCGTGCGGCACGCCCGCCGGGATGATGACGATGTCACCGACGACCACGTCACGCCTCTGTACGTCACCCACGATGGTGCCGCTGCACGACGGGCCGTTCAGGGTGGTGGTCACGACGCTCTCGGGGCCGGACAGTCGCCCGTTCAAGATCGATCCACCGGTGATGAGCGTTCCCGCGCCCGAGACGATGATGTACGTCTCGGTCTGATGAAGGTGCTGGATTCCCCTGGCGCCGCTTGGCTCCCCGGAAGAAACGCCGCAGTCCGATGCGGCAGCTGCCCCGCCCCCGCCACCGCGCCTGGCGGACGGATCCAACGCGTTGCGGTGGATGATGCCGACCGAGAGGTTGAGCTTCCCGATGTCCTGGCTGATGATCTGCCGGTCGACACCAGGAAGCGCATTAATGGTGTCCCTCCACTGCTCGACACTGATATATGTCGCGCGAGAGAGATCCACCTGCGCCGTCATTTCGCCGGGTAGCGCGAGCGACAGCACAAAAAGCGCAGACCACAGTTTCTTCTTCATCTGGCCCTCCTGTTCGTTGGGAACTCGCAAGCTACGCCGCCATCAGAAACTCCGTCAATTCGGAGTCGGCTTCCTCAGGGTGAAGCTTTGAAGGGAGGGGGAGTGGAAAACGGTGCGTGGCGTTGGCGGATTCCCTACCTTGTGCCCATGCAGCCCCTGACCGCGTATTCGCTTCGCGCCGAGCGGGTGGCGTTCACGCTCGGGGCCATCCTGGCGGTTCTGATCGTCGTCCACGTGCTCGCCATGCAGGCGAACTTCAACCCCGCTCTCGGATTGAAGGAGAGGTTCGGGTTCCATTACTGGCAGCTCGCCCTCTTCGATCTCGACGAGGAAGAGAGCTTCGGAACCTGGTTCAACTCGGGAATCCTCCTGATCGCAGCCGCGTTGCTCGTGAACCAGGCCAGGGTGGTACGGGCACAGGGGAGCGCCTGGCGCCGGTCGTGGCTGGTCCTGGGCATCGGATTCCTGGTAATGTCCGTGGATGAAATCGCTGGAATGCACGAGTGGGTGAACACCATGATGGAAGACACCTCGTGGACGGTGATCGGCTTCCCCATCTTGGTTCTGGTCGCCTTGGCCTACCTCCCATTTCTGTGGCATCACCGCTGGCGAACCGGGCTCTTGTTCCTCCTCGCGGGCGCCATCTACGGAGGCGGGGCGGTGGGTGTCGAGCACTTCACCGATAGCGAGGTGAACTCGCTCCACTACAACATGTGGACCGCCCTCGAAGAGGGGATGGAGATGATGGGCGTGATCGTGTTCATCTACGCGCTGCTCGACCACATGCGCGGCACACCGGACCGAGCGGTCCGGGTCGAGGTCGGTCTCGAAGACAAGCCGGCTAGCGGCGTCTAGCGGGGGATGACGCTCTCCCGCCCGACGTCGAGGGTCAAGTGGTCGATAACTCTTCCTGCTCCGGCAAGCAGACGTCCGACTTCCCGCTCTTCATCGATTCCTCGGACTTTCCGCTCTTCATGGACTCCTCGGATTTTCCGCTCTTCTCCGACTTGCCACTCTTGCATTCGTCCGGCTCGTCGTCACTCGAGAACGCCACAACGGTGTTGCCGAGTGTCAGTGCGACCGGCTGTTCTGAGCATGCGGCGATCAATACGATCACCAGGGGGATGAACCATTTCATTGAGGGTTCCTTCCGGTTTGACAAGGCAAAATGGGTCGTTGACAGGGTGTCCACTAGTCGAGGGTAAGGGTCTCAAAGGCCCATGCCTTAACCGTGCAAGATAGATGCCAAACTCTGGGTCGAGTCCGACCGAGCGTTCGGAGGTCGAGGTCGCCACTTTCGAGGTGTCGGTGAACAAAGGTGGCCCAGTTGGTAATCGTAGGGCGAGCTGTTCACGCTAGCGATGCGGGGTCGAGGGGAGTAGGAAGCCCATTGGCGTTTGGTTGACCGCCGCCGCATCTTGCCCGCATGATCGACTCCGATCCCGTCACCCGCCTGAATACGGCTCTAGAGGGCCGCTACGCGATCGAGCGTAAGCTAGGCGAAGGTGGCGTGGCGACGGTCTACCTGGCCGATGAAAGGAGGCTCGCGCCTCGCCAACAGGCGGACACGTCATGATCTTCGGTCCTGCCGTCTCCCGTATTGTCCCGGCCACGGTGCTGAGCCTGACCCTCGTGAGCTGCTCAGACTCGACTTCCGGCTCTACGGTCCTGACAGCCGAGATGCCCCTGCACCTCGAAGACCATCTCGAAGCCGCCACTATCTTGGGGTCCGAGGTGCCGGCGGACGTTCCTGCGGCGGTCGAGTGGCGCTTCGACGAGCCGCAGCCTGACTGGACCTCGGCACGCCTCCCCCCGTCTGAAAGGCCAGTCCAGACGCCTACCGCGAACGCCTTGCGGCTGAGGGTGGAGGAAGCCAACCGGCTCCCCTCCGGGAATCTCCTGCGGGCCATCATCTACGTCGATCTACCCGATTGGAAGCGCGAGGACTGGGGCCACGTCCTGGTGAGGGCCCGTACCTCAGAGAACATCTCGCAACTTGGACTCGCCTTTAATCTGCGTGAGGACCGGGGAGCCCAGGCCCCCCCCTTCCGCTTTACTGGCGAGCTCGTTGACGTAATCAACGACGGCTCGGTACAGACCTACCTGCTGGACGCCGACTGGTCGGCTCCGTGGGAGGAATCTTGGGAGGGCCCGTGGGAGCAGCTCTTGATCAGGGTCTTTGCCGAGGAGCCGGCCGAGATCGACATCCTTTCAGTGAGTGTGATTCCCAAAGAGGCCAACTACGCCGCTGCGCCCGCGGGCGTGCGCACGGCGGTCCGTGCCCGCGCCTCCCGCCGCACCCTCTACACGCATGCACCGGGACGGCTCGAATACCGGGTCCGAGTGCCCGAAGGCGGCCGCCTCGACGTGGGGCTCGGGGTGCTCCGGGACGATGAGCCGGTGACCTTCAGAATCACGGCGGCGCGGGAAGGGGACCAGGCCGTGATCCTGTTTGAAGAGAGCTACGCCGACCGGGAGCACTGGGCACAGCGTACGGTGGATCTTTCCGGCCTGTCGGGACAGACGGTGACCCTGACGCTGGAGGCCGCCGCCGAGCGCGCCGGCACCGTGGCGTTGTGGGCGGCGCCGACGCTGACTGGCAACCGCAACAGCGGCAAGCTCAACGTCATCTTTTACATCATCGACGGCGGTGCCGCCGATTACATGAGCGTCTACGGCTACAACCGTCGCACGACCCCAAATCTCGAACGACTGGCAGCCGAGGGGGCGGTCTTCGAGCACGCCTACAGCAACTCCACCTGGACGAAGCCCTCCACCGTCTCGTTCATGACCTCGCTGCAGCACAGCGTGCTCGGCGGCTTCAAGGGTTTTAATGACCCGGTGCCGGAGCAGGCCGTGACGATGGCGCAGCACTTTCACCGTGCCGACTACCAGACGGGCGTGTTCGTCTCCAACCCCAACGCCGGCAGCCTGAGCAACCTCGAGCGTGGAGTCGATGTGTTCCGGGATGCCGGCGGCACTCCGAACTCAGGGCCTTCGGTTGAGCTGCACCAGGACTACT
>JADFNK010000031.1 GCA_022563405.1 Gemmatimonadota bacterium
GACCCAAGACACCTAAACTACCAATGAGCGTCGCATTCGCACCTGCCGAAACACCGAGCAGAAACGCAAAAGCCGCGCCGAACGTGACAATCTTCGTCACCTCGCGCTCAACCACGGTACCAGGGCTCGGTTCTGTAATTTGTTCTACAACAGCCACCTTTTTGCCCATTTTGGTCAGCTTGGCGATATAGGCAGCTGCTGCCTTAACCGGTATGCCGCACATCGGCAGCTCATTTTCTTTGCCTTTATTTAGAGTTAAGTGGACACAAAAATAGCGACCACCTTGCGGCAGCCGCTAGGTTCATTTCCATATACAAATATACTACATTGGGGTGGAAAAAGCAAGGGTTTTATTCGTCTCATTATACACAGAAACTGTCCCCATTTGTGAAAATATTGTGACCTTTATATCGGTTGTGTACTTGATAAAGGAGCAACCGAATGGCGTTACAATTACGTCAATATGTGTGGTCTAGTTCGTGTTCATACGAACGGACTTGGGAGGTGTAATAGTGGAGCTAAATGCGTCGAAAACACATCAGGTGGGAGTGCTACAGAAGATTAATCTTGCGTGGTGGTTTCCAATCGTCGTCAGAAGCATCCTTGTTCTCCAACTGACTGAAAATCCACTTCCGAAGTCGTTCCGTATCTTCCCGCAAGAACGTCTCTACTTCGTGTGCCTCATAAATATCCGTTGTATCCTTCGGACCAGAATGACCCATATACATCATGCGACGTGAACGAGGAACCTGAGCCATTTCCATCCAATGGATATATGTGTGCCTAAATACGTAGGGTGATAGGTCGTCTCTAAACTTCTTCAGTTGCCTTCTGAAAGCCAAATGTCCTCGTGTGGGTTGGAAAATAGGTTGAATCAGAGGAACGATTCTCTCACTCCTATCCGTTTTGGTTCCTTTGATGACAACCTTGTCCTTCTCAACCCACCACTCACCGAAGACTTCGTTGGTTCTCATCCCAGTGAAGACCATAGCTCTGGCGATATTGGCGTATTCTTCGGGTAATGCTGTGACCAACGCATTAAATTCCACGACTGACAGTTTCGGTTTTTGCCGTTTGGGTTTGACCTTCAGCGTCTTCACTTCAACGACTTGGCTATACAGGGTGTGAGTCTTGCCGAAGTTGTTGTTGAGGTAAGCGAGAATCGTGGCTCTACAAAGATTGAACATCCTAGCGATGTCTCGCTCGTTGCAGTATCGCCGATAGTTCTTTAGAGCCTTCGGAATATCTTGGATGGTTAAATCCGTTCCGACCATATCACAGAATCGTTTGATTTGATTCTTGTAGTTCTCCTTCGTCTTCGGTGCGACGGAATGAGTATCAATCCAGTCTGGCACCGTTGGGGTTACGAGTCGTAGGCTTGCAGCTGACGGTAGGTGGTTCAATCGACCCTCTATGAAGTACCTATAGACTTCTATGCCGCTTACAACGCCGTCTCGCATCTCTTCGAGTATGGTGTGCTTCCCAGTGTCATACAGCTTCTCCATCATCCGTTGAATCTCGATGAACGTCTTTTCATCCTTGGTGCCGGATGCCCGTCTGATTTCCCCGATTCCTTTGAAGCTCTTCTTGATGACGTAAGAACCCCGCTTGTTGGACGTGTACACCATTTTGTATGTCCTGTTGTATGTCCAGCGTAACCCATTATGTGCCAATAACTTACAAAATGGGTGATTGGGACGAAATAGGGGTGATTTCTAAGTTGTTGTGGGAGAGGGCGTTACGGTAATTAGTGCACAGCGGAAAATGTGTGCTCTAATTAAGAGTCAGTTGCTCTAGCCAGTTGAGCTAGCAGGGCTAATCTCCCGAAGGAGAGCGTTAAAAACTACCCGGCCTCGGGAAACGGTCAAGTCGTTCTCACATCCCCTTCAGTAGGCCGCGATCCCGGTTACCGCCTGCCCCAGAATCAGCCCGTGGATGTCGTGCGTGCCCTCGTACGTATAGACCGACTCCAGGTTGGCCATGTGCCGCATCGAGTGGTACTCCACGAGTATGCCGTTGGCACCCAGGAGCCGCCGAGCCTCGCGGGCGATGTCGCACGCCATGTTGACGTTCGCGCGCTTGGCCAGGGACACCTGCTGGGGTGTCATCGTGCCGGCATCCTTGAGCTTGGCGAGCTGGAGGCACAGAAGCTGGGCCTGCGTGATGCTGGTCAGCATGTCCGCCAGCCGGATCTGCTGGATCTGCTTGCCTCCGATCGGCTTGCCGAACATGAGCCGCTGCTTCGAGTAGCTCCTGGCTTCGTCGAAGCAGGCCATCGCCGCGCCGACGGCTCCGAACGTGATGCCGAAGCGCGCTTGTGTGAGGCACATGAGCGGGCTCTTCAGCCCGCCGCTTTCCGGCAGGAGGGCGCTGTCCGGCAGGTGGATGTCCTCCAGATGAAGCTCGCTCGTGTCGGAGGCCAGCAGGGACAGCTTTCCCTTCTGATCGCGGGCCGTGAAGCCGTCGACGTCCGTTGGGACGACAAATCCACGGATTGCATCGGTGTCGCCGATCTCCCCCGTCTGCGCCCAGATGATCGCCACGTCGGCCATGGAGCCGTTGGTGATCCACATCTTGACGCCGTTCAGCAGCCACCCATCGTCGGTCTTCTTGGCGGTGGTGATCATGCCCCCCGGATTCGACCCGTAGTCGGGCTCGCTGAGCCCGAAGCAGCCGATCTTCTCGCCCGTGGCGAGCTTGGGCAGCCACTCCTGCTTGTGCTCGTCGCTCCCAAAGGTGAGAAGCGGGTACATGACGAGAGCGCCTTGCACCGAGGCGAAGGACCGAATGCCGGAGTCGCCCCGCTCCAGCTCCTGGCAGATGAGGCCGTAGGCCACGTTATTGAGGCCGGCGCAGCCGTACTCCTCCGGGAGGGTCGGGCCGAGCATGCCCATCTCACCCAACTCGGGAATGAGCTCCTTCGGGAAGCGCCGGTCGATGTACGCCTTGCCGATGATCGGCATCACACGCTCCTCGACCCACTCACGGACCGTGTCCCGGATCATGCGCTCCTCTTCACTCAGGAGCGAGTCGACGTCGTAGAAGTCGATACCTTGGAACTTGCCGGCCATGCGTGTTGCCTCCACTGGGATGTGCGCCCGGATTATTCGAGCGCCCGGAATTACTCGAGCACCCGGAACGTGCGAGGGCCCGAAATTGGAAGGAGGAAGTTACTACATCCCCTACTCGGGAGGGACCGCTCCCCCGTCCGCGGGGGGGCCACGCATGCGTGCGACGGTATACAGAACCTCGCGTGTCACGCGCGCGCTCACGTAGAAGGCGCCGAGCACCGTTCCGACCCACGGGCCGATCAGCACCGTGGGTTGGATGTACAGCCAGATCCACAAGGCCAACACCACGGCGACAACGAGCCCGGCATACCAACTCCGGTGGGCGGCCCTGTTCTGGACAGCCTCTCGGCACTCCTCGCACCAGAGTAAGCGGTCCACGTCCTGCCGGGGTTTGGTCTGAAGGCAAAGCAGGCAGGTCGCCTCGAGTGAGTCGAGGTCTTTTGGAATCACAAAGTGCCTCCTGCCAGCGAGCTACCTGACGAATTCCTTGTTGTAGTCGAACTCTGTGTGATCCTGGCCCCACTGCACGAGGTCCTCCAACAGCACCGGACGGCGCGTCCCCTCCATGCGCGCCTTCCCGGCGATGTTTCTCGCCCGTCTCCAGGTGAGCTCGTTCAACGAATCCCTGTGGAGAAAGGCGCGGGCGACTTCGGTATCATCGTGCGTGTGCGTGATGACCCGAACACCGGACACCCCTGGATACTCCCGAAGCAGAGCCTCCGTCTGATCTGAGAAGAGATAGATATAAGGTCCGACTTTGGCCCAAAGAGAGCCGCCCCTCCGCACCTGCTGTATGGGTTGCTGGACCGCAAGCTCTACGACGTTGCCGTTCACGCGAACGGTCAAGTCGGAAGAATTCGCGTAGTGGGCTGCCGCCTCGCTCTCAGTAGGGAGCGCGAGGTTGATCTCCTCACACCCTGGAAGACCAAGGGTGAGGCTCATCGCAAGCCCATACATGATCGGTCTATGGTTCATGGACATCTTCATCGGTTCATGCACATATTCGTCACTTTGTTGCCATCTGTGTAACTTCTTACCGTATGTACCACAACAACGTTTCAGCCAACTCCTCCACCGCCGAAGCGACCACCCCGAAGTCCGACACCGAGCCCGGCCTTCCCTCGACCACCCCGAACCAGATCACCTGTCCGGTCCGCACGTTCACGATGGTCGCGGCGATCTCCACGACCGACGTGCCGTCCACACCCGGCGCCCCAACTCCGATCGCCACCGGAATCAAAGCGATGTCCGAGTTGGTCAGAGCCCCCAAACGGCGAAGCTGACCGTACAGAGGATCACCCACTCGCCTTACCTCCGCGCTCAGAAAGACGCCTACCGGCAGTCCTCTCACCGCGGAGTCGACCGACGGAGAACGCGCCAAGATGGCCTCCAGCTCGTTCGAAAAAATCCAAAGGACCTCGGTGCTCCTGGTCCGAAGCGCAAACGTGATCTCCGGGTCCGGGTCTCCGGCCACACCCGACCGAAGTTGCACCGGGAAGACCATCACCCGTACGCCACGTAGATCCGGGATGAACCCCTCGAACTCTCCCGCGGACGGAGCTGCGCCTGTTCCAGCGCACCCGAACGCCATGACTGTTGCAAGCAGCGTGCCTACCACCTTCGCGTTACGTGGCCGGCCGGTCATCGGCTCATTCCTCGACGCCTGATCCCTCACTGGAACCTTCGTCCGAGTCCAGTACCAGTGCAACCGAGTTGATGCAGTAGCGAGCTCCCCCGGGGGCGGGGCCATCGGGGAAAATGTGGCCCAGGTGACCGTCACAGTTGGCACACGAGACCTCTACGCGACGCATGCCGAGGGTGTGATCCTCCTCCGTGCGGACCCGCCCCCCTTCGACCACCTCGGAGAAACTCGGCCAGCCGGTCCCCGAATCAAACTTGGACTCTGAGCTGAACAGGGCTTCGTTACACCCCGCACATCGGTAGGTCCCGTGATCCCCCTCGTCCCAGTAGGCGCCACTGAAGGCCCGCTCTGTGCCCTTTCGCCTGAGCACGTCGAACTGTTCGGGCGTGAGGATCTCCTGCCAACGATCTTCGGAGAGGTTGGACTTGTCGGACACGTTCTTCTCCTCGATTCCACCATCCGGTAAACCCAAGGATCGCACAACCGTCCCCGGCGGGCCAGAAGGGGCGACAGGCTCGTATACCATCTTGCTCCCACCAAACCAGAGCGGTTTATTAGCTTCCGCAGATCACACCGATCAGCACCCAACCCCGACCGGATCCAAGCATGAGTGATTCTCCCGTCCGACTCGTTTCATGGGATAACCTCCCCAGAGAGGAACTGAAGCCCGGCCTGAGCCGGAACTGGGTGAACGGAGAGAAGGGCATGCTCGCCCAGATCTATTTCGAGAAGGGAGTCACCGTCCCCAAGCACAGCCACGAGAACGAGCAGTTCGCCTATGTTCTCGAGGGGGCACTGCTCTTCCGGATCGGAGACGACCAGACGGAGGAGGTGGTCGTGCGGGCCGGAGAGGTGCTACATATTCCGTCCAACGTGCTCCACAGTGCCGAGGCACTCGAGGACACGGTGGATCTGGACGTATTCGTGCCGCCCAGGGAGGACTGGCTGTCTGGGGACGATGACTATCTTCGGGGCTAGATGACTATCTTCGGGGCAAAGGGAGCTTAATCGTATGGAATTTGGTCTCAAAGGAAAAACAGCGTTGGTGGCAGCTTCGAGTCGCGGTCTCGGCCGGGCCGTCGCAGACGAACTGGCCAAGGAGGGTGCAAACCTCGTGATCTGTGCCCGGACGGTGGGCCCCCTGGAAGAGGCCGGTCAGTGGATCCACGATGCTACGGGTGTCGAAGTGGTCGCCGTCCCGGCGGATCTCAGCGTCCCCGAAGACATCGACCGTCTCATGAAAACGGCCGAGGAGGACTTCGGGAAGGTCGATATTCTGGTCACGAATACCGGCGGACCGCCGCCGGGGCCCTTCGAGAGCCACTCCGTCGAAGCATGGAGCACCGCCGTCGAGCAGAACCTCAACAGCGTCCTGAATCTTACGCGCGCCGTACTGCCGGCGATGAAGAAGGCCGGGTGGGGCCGGATCATCAACATCACTTCGGTAGCCGTGAAGCAGCCGATCGACGGCCTCATCCTGTCGAACGCGGTCCGCGCGGCCGTGACGGGGTTCGCCAAGACACTCGCCAATGAGGTCGCCTCTTCGGGCATAACCGTGAACAACGTGATGCCAGGGTTCACCAGGACCGAACGGCTGGACACACTGGCCGAGAACATCTCGGAAACCCAGGGCATCACGGTCAAAGAAGCGTTTGAACGTTGGGCGGACCAGAGCCCCATGGGACGCATCGGCGAGCCCCACGAATTTGCGGCACTCGTCGCGTTTCTTGCGTCCGAGCGTGCGAGTTACATCACGGGAACGTCCATCCCCGTCGACGGGGGGTTCATCCAGGCGCTGCTTTAGCAGGCGCTGCTCTAGTTTCCCACCGCCACGGCGTCGACGTTCCTCGCATCAGCCGCCCCGAGCCGGTCCCCCGTCTCCGGATCGATCATGATGGAGTGGGCTATGCCCTGACTTCCCCCTACCGACACCGTGTGGCCGAGTCTTCGCAGACTCTCGGCCGTCGCGACCGAGACCCCACCGCTCTCTATGCGGATGCGGTCGGGCAACCACTGGTGGTGTAGGCGCGACGCGGTCACAGCCTCCCGCACGTTCATGTCGAATTCGATCATGTTCAGGAGAACCTGGAGGACCGTGTTGATGATCGTCCGGCCCCCGGGCGAGCCCACGACGGCAACGAGCTCACCGTCTTTCGCCAGGATGCTCGGCGTCATGCTCGAGAGCATCCGCTGTTCCGGGCGGGCGAGATTCGGCTCGGTGCCGATCAGTCCTCGGGTGTTCGTCAGACCTGGTCCGGCGTTGAAGTCGCCCATCTCGTTGTTGAGGAGGAATCCGGCGCCGGGCACGGTGATCCCCGATCCGTAGCCCCCCTCGAGCGTGTACGTCACGGAGACCGCCATTCCGTTCCGGTCCACCACCGAGTAGTGCGTGGTCTCCGGGCTCTCGTATACGTCCGTGATGTCCGAGGGCGCCGATACACCCGCCGCCGCCGCGTCGATCTCGGCGCGCACCGTGGCCGCGTACTCTTTGCTGGTCAGGCGCTGGCGTGGAACGTCCGCGAAGTCCGCGTCCGCCACATGCTGCGCCCGGTCACGGAAAGCGCGGCGCATGGCCTCGGCGAGATGATGGATGTATTCGGCGGAGTTGTGCCCCATGGCCGCCAGATCGTACCCCTCGAGGATGTTGAGCATCTCGACCAAGGCGATCCCGCCGCTGGAGGGCGGCGGCATGGAGATCACGTCGTACCCCCGATAGGTCCCCTGCACGGGCGTGCGCTCCCGCGCCTGATAGCGGGCCAGGTCTTCGAGCGTGATGATGCCGCCAAGACGCTCCATCTCAGCCACGAGGAGCCGAGCGGTCTCTCCGGCATAGAAGCCATCGCGCCCCTCCAGGGCGATGCGCTCCAGCGTGCGGGCGAGGTCGGCCTGGGTCAGCCTGTCACCCGAAGCGTGCGGGCGGCCTTCGTTCGAGAAGTAGGCCACCGTCCCCTCGTAGGCGGCACCCCGACCGGTGACGAGACGTCGAAGACCACGCCCCAAACGATCCGTAAGCTCGAAGCCGTCGCGGGCGAGCCCGATTGCCGGGCGCAGGAGCCTCTCCCAGTCCTGGCCCCCGTAGAGTTGATGGGCCTTCCAAAAACCTGCCACCGTGCCCGGCACACCGACGGCCAACGCGCCGTTGTGATGTTTCGTTCTGGAGTACTCACCCGATTCGTCGAGCCACATCTCGGGGTGAGCGGCCAACGGAGCCTTCTCCCTGAAATCGAGAGCGGTCGTGGTCCCGTCGGGGAAACGGATCACCATGAATCCGCCGCCGCCGATGTTCCCGGCCGAGGGGTGCGTCACGGCCAGCGCAAAACCCGTGGCGATGGCGGCGTCCACGGCGTTGCCGCCCGCCGCCAAGACCTCGGCCCCAGCGTTGCTGGCGTGCACGGTGCCCGACACGACCATCCCATCGGACGCCCGAACCGATCGCGTCGTCTCGGCCTGAGAGGCCAGAATCGACGCCGCCCTGGTCGGAACCGCTGTCCCCATCCAGAGTGTGACGCACGTGGACAGGGCGATGAAATGTCGGCGGGCGATCATATGGTTCTCCTTAGGCAATAGTTAGGCAAGGGCCTGTAGGTCGGCCGCAAACCGCTCCGCGAGTGCGGGACCGGCGCCCGCGTCTTCATGCTTGAAGAAGATGTAAGCATCCTCCCAACCTTGATCCGAGACAGTACGTGCCCAGCGGGCGAGGTCATCCGGCTCGTAGGTCTCCCCGCGGAGACGCAGGTATCCGTATGGCGCCGTGGCGACCACCGGTGGCGGCTCGTCCGCTTCTGTGTGAGCGACGACGAGCGCGGCCCCCGCATCACCGAGTACGGTGTAGATCTCGTCGTCGAACCACGAGTCGTTACGGAACTCGAACGCGGCGCGAAACCCTTCCGGGAAAAGCGAGACGAAGTCCCGCAGTCGCCCCACGTCGCTCTTCAAGTTGGGCGGAAGCTGGAAGAGCATGGGGCCCAGGCGCCCACCGAGCTCACCGGAGACGTCCAGGAGATAACTCAGCTCATCCTGAGTGTCCTTGAGCCTCTTGAAGTGCGTGATCTTACGGGACGCCTTGAGCACGAAGGAGAAATCGTCCGGGACCTTACCCGCCCAATCCGCGAGCACCGTACGTGCCGGCATCCGATAGAACGTGTTGTTGATCTCGACCGCGTTGAGGCGCTCTCCGTAGTAGGCGAGCATCTGGTCGTTGGGTAGATCCTCGGGATAGAAGGAGCCCTTCCACGCCTTGTAGGAGAAACCACTCGTCCCGATCCAACATCTCATCAACACCTCCGCGGCCAAGTGGAAATCGCACGCTGACGAAGATAACTTCGCTCGATGTTGCCCGACACGATGCTAGAAGGCGGCCTTCTTGATATGAGCCGGCTCATGGAGCGAGCGGACGTCCGAGCGGCGAACGAGCAGATCTCCGCGACCGACGACCAGACGCTGGCTCACCAGATCGATCTCACCCAGATCCCGGCCCCGCCGTTCGGCGAGGAGGCCCGAGGGCGCCGCATGGTGGAACTTCTCGGTGAGGCGGGCCTCCGTGACGTTCAGCAGGACTCGGTCGGCAACGTTCTAGCACTCCGCCCCGGTGCGGAAGATCGAGAGCCGCTCGTGCTGTCGGCACACCTGGACACCGTTTTTCCGGCCGGCACGGACGTGACCGTACACGCCGACGGCGACCTCCTGCGGGCTCCGGGCGTCTCGGACGATGGGCGGGGCCTTGCCGCCATCGTCGCGGTCGCTCGGGCGCTGTCACAGGCAGACATCACGACCCGGATTCCGATCCTGTTCGCCGCCACCGTCGGGGAAGAAGGGAGTGGGGATCTGCGCGGCGTTCGTCACCTGTTCGGAACAGGCGGCGCCGCCGCGTCGGCTGCGGGATTCATCTCCTTGGACGGGGCGGGGATGAAGTACGTGGTAACAAGAGCGCTGGGAGCGCGACGCTTTCGGGTGGTCCTGCGCGGCCCCGGAGGACACTCGTGGATCAACTACGGCGCACCCAACCCCATTCACGCGCTCGGGCGAGCGGTCGGCGCTTTGGCAGCGTGGCCCACGCCCACGGATCCGGCCCTGAGTCTCACCGTAGCCAGGTGGGGAGGAGGGACCAGCGTCAACGCGATCCCGGCCGAGGCTTGGGCCGAATTGGATTTTCGGAGCGAATCGGTCACGCATCTGGACATTGGAGAGGAGCGTCTCCGAGCCGTGCTGGATCGGTCCGTGGCCGAGGAGAACGCCGGTGTCGGCGACCAGGATCCCCGGCTCCACGTCGAGGTGACCGTGGTGGGTCATCGCCCGGCCGGAGTCACGGCTTTGGATTCGCCGCTGGTGGAGGCGGCACTCGCAGCCACGCGAGCGTCGGGCGTCGAGCCCGAGGTCACGGCTTCCTCGACCGACGCCAACCTGCCCATGTCGCTGGGGATCCCGGCGATCACCCTCGGAGCCGGCGGTTCGGCGGGAGCGGTGCATACGACCGATGAGTGGTATCACAACGAGAACGGTTCGGTGGGAATCCAGCGGGCGCTTCACACGGTGCTGCTGGTTGCCGGACTGGGCTGAGCCGGGCGGCCTACTCCTGAGCGGGCGGCCTACTCCTCCCCGTCCACCTCCGAGTGATCGCCGATGCTGAGGCGGCCCCGGTACGCCGTAACCCTGGACTCCGAACCCACGAGAGAGCCCTGGAGAGTCGAGTCGATGACCGTGGATCCCGAGCCCAGAATCGTGTCGGCCACCGTCGAATTTTCGACCCTGGCTCCCGCTTCGACCGTCACGTTCGGTCCAAGAACCGAGTTGCGCACGACGGCGCCCTCCTCGACACGAACGGGATCGTTCACCGTTGAATCCTCCAGCGTGGCGGAGTCCGCGATTCCGCTTCGCCCCCTGAGCAGCAAGTGTCGATTGGTCTCGAGAAGGGTCTCGGGCTTCCCGCAGTCGTACCAACCTGCGACGGGTGCCACCTGAATCTTCGAGCCGTGGTCGACCATGTACTGGAAGGCATCGGTCAGGTAAAACTCTCCAGACGCTCCCGGGCTGGCTTGGAGCGTGTGGTGGATTCCCTCGAAGAGGAGCTGCCAGTCCTTGATGTAATAGAGGCCGATGTTGGCGAGCTTGGAGATCGGCTCGGAGGGTTTCTCGATGATTCGGACCATGTGGCCTTCGTCGTCGGTGAGGATCACCCCGTACCGCTGGTAGTCCTCCACCTCTTTCGCCCAGATGATACCGCCCGTGGTTTCGGCGACGTCACGAACCAGACCGAGATCCGCATCGAAGAGGGTATCCACGAAGAGGATCAGCACGTCTTCGTCCACGAACGGCTCCGCCAGACTCACGGCTCCGGCGGTCCCGTCCTGAACTTCCTGAACAACGTAGTGAGCCGTGATGTTCGGGTACGCGTCGGCGACGTAGCTCTCGATGGCCTCTCGCAGGTAACCGACCACGAAAACGATCTCGTCCACCCCGAGCTCGGCGAGGTCGTCGAGGATGTAGCTCATGACCGGCCGCCCCGCGACACGAATCAGCGGCTTGGGCGTGACGTGTGTGTGCGGGCGAAGCCGAGTGCCCTTTCCAGCCAGGGGAATAATCGCTTTCATGCTTGTGGGTCATGGGTTGAACGAAGGACCGCGATGAAGACACTATGGAACACTGGCCGGGAGTCCGGGTCAAGACATTCGACCCCGTCACGACTCCGCCCCGGAGGTTAGCCGTTTGTTCAAAGAACGACTCACCAGAGCGCTGACCACCAATCGAGCCGAGACCGACCCTTGGTCTGACGACCCCCGGCTCATCGGCCGCACCTACGCCATCCCGTTCGAAGCGGTCTGGCGCTCCTGTCTCGAGCTCGTCCGTGAGCGCAGCGGGTGGAGAATGCTCCAGTCGGACGACCTCGCGGGTTTTATTCGGGTCCGGTGCACCACGAGGCTCTTCCGCCAGGAAGACGATCTCGAAATCCGAATCGGGCTGGACGAACACGGATTGACTCGGGTCGACCTGCGATCCCGCGCCCGGTCGCGTCGCGTCGATCTGGGCACGAACGCTCGCCGCGTCGGGCGTTTCGCCGAGCGGCTCGACAAGTCACTCGGCGCCGGGGAGGGCAAGATCCTCGATCCGCGGGAAACCGCACGACTGACCCGGCGGGCTTGATGCCGGAAGGGTTGGCCCTTCATGGTCGTTCCTCCCTCGCCCTATGTGTGCTTCTGTACGCCTGCGGCGGCGACGCGCCCGCGCCACCGGTTACCGAGCAGGGCCTGCAAACGAGCGAGAGCGCTGGGCGAAACTTCGAGGACGCCCTTTACGAACGGAACGTGGTATTCATGACGGTGGGCGCCGACAGCGCCATCATTGTCCCTTGGTTTTTTCGGGCCTCCTCTTCCGAAGAGGGCGTGGAGCGCGAGGTGGAGGGCTGGCTCAGACGCCGGGGACTCTGGGAGCCGTTGTTCAGTGATCGGTGGAGCTCCGAAGCGAGCCAGCCGTCCCGAATCCAGCCGCGAGGTCCCCTGGACCTGGTCGTCGGCATCGGGGGCACCTTGGAGCGGATCCTGTTTGAGGAGGGGCAGAGGCAACTCGAGGTCGTGATCGGCGAAGGAACGTCGGATTGGAGTGGAAATCGGGGAGAGACTTTCCGCGTACATCGAGGCGCCGCTCTCTTCGGTGACCAGCGGGTCGAAGGAGTCGTGCTGGATATGAACCGGGCCCGTTTCAGAGACGGTCCCGAACCCGGCGAGTGGATGTTCCTTACGGGACCCGGGCGCCTGGCCATCTTGATCGTGTCGCCGGGGGGATCACCGGCCTACACGGCTTGGGGCAGAAGAGGGGAGGAGGAATTTCGATGGCCGGAAGTGCTGATGACGTGGAGCGCCGTGAGGTCGTTCGAGGCGGCGCGCAGAGACGTGCCGGTCGAGTGGCAAATCCGATCGCTCAACGGAGAGCTGGAGGTCACGCTCACCAGCGCCGGCATGGATCTCCGGGCGGTGGCCGGAGAGGGGCCGCGTCTTCCGGTCGAGGGCCTCTTCCAAGTCACGGGTTCGATCGTCCTGGGCGGTGACTCCCTCGAAGTACGGGGGCTCGTGCGCCACGTTCAGGGTTGACCGAACAGGTGGGATGTCCCGAGGCGGTAGCAGCGTGGCTGGTGAGGTGACGGCGTGAGCGAATTGATCACCGCCCTGGTTTTTATCGTCGCGGGCGCCCTGGCGGGCGGCCTCACCAATTCGATCGCCATCTGGAGCCTCTTTCACCCGTACGAGCCCCCCCGTATCGGGAAGCGCAGCTTGACGCTGCTCCAGGGGGCGATCCCCAAGAGTCAGGCGCGCCTGGCCACCGCGATCGGACGGACGGTCGGAACGCGCCTGCTCACGCCCGAGGACTTGAGCAACACCTTCAGCGACGAATCCGTCCGGCAGGCGTTCGACGAACACCTATCAGGTTTTCTGGACGCCGTGCTGCACACTGAACGCGGATCTCTACGGGACTTGATCCCGGAGCGGATGCACGAGCAGACCGACGAGATCCTGCAGGAGGTCGCGGAGTTCGGGCTGGCTCGCCTGAGGGAGTACCTGGACTCCGACGCTTTCGCCGAGACACTCACGGAGCGTGCCGGGGAGATTGTCCAGTCGATCGCTGACGAGCCGGTTGCCGGGATCCTGACGCCGGCCCGCGAAAGCGCCATATCCGAAGCCGTCGATGACTGGATCACCGGTGCGGTTGAGAGCGAAGACTTCACCACGGCCATCGACGATTACCTTGGCCGCGCCGCCCATAGGCTCCTCGAGCCGACCCGTACGTTCGAGGAGGTGTTGCCGCCGGGGCTCGTCGGGGCGGTCGAGAAGGCCATCGCAGCCTACCTCCCGATGGCCATTCGCCGGTTGGGATCGACTTTGGAGAACGAGGAGGCGCGAGACAAATTCAAGAGCTTCATTCACGAGCTCCTTCACCGCTTCCTCGGAGACCTCAAGTTCCACCAACGGGTGGTCGCGAAGCTCATCATCACCGAATCGGCCGTCGACAAAGTCCTCGACACGATTGAAGAGGAGGGCGCGGAGCGACTGGCGGAAATACTCCAGGACGAAACCATACAGGAGGCCATGGCGAAGGGGATCAACGACGCGATCGTGGATTTTCTACGCAGGCCCGTGACGGCCGTGATGGGAGGGGAGGAGGACGAGAGCGTCGTGGACGCCCGCCGGACGGTCACCGCCTGGATCGTCGGCGTGGCGCAGGATCCGAGCTCGCGAGGATTTCTCGTAGAGAAGTTGGAGGTGGCGCTGGACAGCGTGGGCGCCCGGACCTGGGGCGACATATTCGAGAAACTGCCGCCTGAGCGTCTAGCCGAGTGGCTCGTAAGTGGAGCGCGGAGCGAGGCCGCGGAAACGCTGTTCCGTGAGGTGGCCACCCGCCTCGCATCGAGCTTGCCGGATCGACCCATCGGAACCCCCGCAAACTGGCTCCCCGAAGGAGCCGTCAAGAAGTTGGAAGAGGCGATGAGCGACCCGGTCTGGGAGTGGCTCCAGACCCAGGTGCCATCCGTCATCGAACAGATCGACATCGCGGGCCGTGTCGAGCAGAAGGTCCTCGAGTTTCCGCCGGCGAAAATGGAAGAGCTGGTGCGGAAGGTCACCCATAAGGAGCTCCGCATTATCGTGCGGCTCGGCTACTTGCTGGGCGGCCTCATCGGGATAGGCCTGGCGATCCTGGACCGGTGGATCCTACCGTGGATCCTGCCCCTCCTTCTGGGTTGAACGGTCGCGGGAGCCGGTCGTTCTTACGGCGGGGCACAACGGTTTCGTCACGGGCCACAACCATCTTGAACCGTGGTCGGGGGCGCCCGCGACTGGACGCCCGTTCATCCGCCTTGAAATAATTGAGCCACATGAAGTGACGCTTGGACCGCCGTGGTTTGCCACTACCCATACGAGCCTCGATCTCTTCCTGGGACTGTGAATAAGGGGCATGCCCGAGATAGAAACCAAGTGCGACAGCGCCAAGACCGCCCAGAATTTGGAGAAAGACGATCATTCAGGCTTTTCCGACCGACTCCAGGACCAACAGGCCCAGGCCGACCACGAGAATAGTGGCCACCGTCATCGTACCCACGCCAACCAGCATCATGACGCCCCAAAACACCACGTGCATGAAGTTGTAGCCGCCCGGAAGAAGATCCATGGGCTCAATATGCACTACAGCCGTTGGGGCTACAATGGGTCACGCGGTCGAAACAGTGATACCCTAATCGGACTCGTCCCTTCCGCTCTCCACCCTTTTTCGGACGTCGGCGAGATACCCCGGCGCCAAGTCCAGGAGATGACACACCCTGCGCATCAGGGACTCCTCGTGACTCGATAGTTCTCCATCAGAATACACCAGGCCCCACATCACCTCGGCCAGCACCATCTTTTGACCGAGGGAGTAGTTTTGTTTGATCAGCCTCGTGAACTGCCACAGATCGACGGCAGACGCACGGGCCTGCTCTGCCAATTCGAGGAGCTGGTCGGCCTCATCCTCGTCGAGCCCATACTGCCGGCGTACGGCCGACGAAAGGTGCTGCCTCTCGTCCTCCGTGAAGTCTTCGTCGGCGTGTGCGATCTCGATCAGCAAAACGCACGCGGCCAGACGCACGTCCTGCTCCCCTACCTCCTCCTCCGGTGACTCCGGTGCCATCGAAGTACCGAAAAAAGACCGGATCGCATCTAACATGGACTTCTCCTCTGGCTGGACCCGAGCTGTTGAAGCGTCGCCTCACTGCAGCGAGCGTACCCTCCGTATTCCGGCCCGGAGCGGCACCACCACACACGCCAAAGTAATCAATAGTGCGCCCACCCCTCCCAACGCCAACGGCGTGAGCCAGGCCCCGCCGCTCTGTCCGTCGAGCTGAGCTTGTAGGAAGCCGTTCACCGGCCAAGCCAGGAGGATAACCACCACCGCGAGATAGGTCACGGCCGACATCATGAAGATCAGTCCGCCGAAGGAGGTCGGGATCTCAGCCATGTTGTCCGTTTCGAAATTCGGAAAGATGGCCCCCAGACCCAGCGCCAGCGCCGTCATCGCGAACGTGATGCCGATCATGGACACCGTGGTGATGCCCAGGACCAACGGTGAAGCGTCGAGGATGATGTTGGTCACGACGATGAGGGGAAGAGCGATCAGGAGCAGCGGAATCGTCCCCACCCAGTACTTGGCCATGAACAGGGTGCGTATGTCCAGCGGTGAAGAACGCAGAAGCCACATCATCCTTCCTTCGAGGGACATGCCGGGAAAAACGAAGCGAGCGGCGATCGCGGCCACGACGAAACCCGCGAGGCCGAGGTTCAAGAACGAGACGAGGTTGATCAGATAGAAGGGTAACTCTTCACCCGTGTTCAGCGGCAGCACCTTGATGTTGTACACGTACACCACCACCAAAACAGCCAGCAGAATCAACTGCGACCACTGCGTCGTGTCGCGGAAGAACACCCGAATCTCCTTGGACACGAGCTGCCGGGTAGCCGGGCGTACCCAGGCCAGGCGCTCCAACCTGGTCGAGCGCACCTCTCCCTTTCGGAGCTCGGCCCCCTCCTGCGCACGGGTGAAGCCGGTTCGGAAGAGTCGAACGTGCAGCCACGCCCCCATTACGAAGAACGCGGCAGCGGTGCTCCAAAGAAGCGCGAGCGGAAAGGGATCGAATCCTCCCGTGAGGTGGGACATGAGCGATTCGGCCACCCACTCGTTCGGGAGCCAAGGGGAGGTCGGACTCCTGAGAACCGCCATGAAGTCCACGAGATCGCGAAATTCCTCGGGACGGACCAACCGCTCGGGTCGAAGGAACCGGAACAGCACCACAACACCTGCCGCTGCGAAGAGGCCGATGAGCGCCAGGAGATCCCGGGTGCGCCGAGCGGGAAATACGTTGACCAGCATCAGCGTGAAGGCCGCTCCGGCCACGGCGGGAAGCACCAGGTACGGAATGATCGTGGCTACGGCCACTCCGTAAAACGACCAGCTCGCGCCGTAGACGACTCCGTAGGCCGCCAGGAGCGGGACGGTCAGCAACGCCACCATCCAGGACGAGTTCACGATGGTCTCCACGAGTCGGGCTCCGTACAGCTTCACCGAATCCACCGGAGCCGCGACGAGGAGTTCCATGTCCCGGGAGAGGAAGAAGGTCGAGAGCGCGGTGATGACGTTGGACAGGAGCAGGATCATCAGGAACGTGAGGAGCGCGAGTCCCAACAGCTTGGCCGCCAGCAGGTCGCCGATGCCCTGGGTGCCCCTGAAGTACAGAAGCATCCGGAAGATGATGGCGAAGATGAAAGCCCAGAAGAACAGCCCGAGGAAGGCCAACATGCCCCACTTGAACTTGCTGCGCTCCGCGGTCTTGCTCCGGTTCAGCTTGGATCGAAGCTTCGGGCCCAGGAGCCAGAGAACACCCGAGCTCGTGTGTGCGTCGCCGTTCACACGAACCGCCCGAGGAGCGTCAGCGGGGCCAACGTCAGCGGGGCCAGCGTCAGGAGACGGACTCCTGCAAACCGGCCACGACCTCGGCCATTTCACCGCTTCCTGTGACCTTCAGGAAGATCTCCTCCAGATCGGCCCCACCGGAATCCACTTGCAGCCGGAGGTCGTCCATCGTTCCCTTGGCGATGATCACACCCTCCCGGATGATGGCGATGCGGTCGCACACCGCCTCCACGATCTCGAGAGTGTGGCTGGACAGAAAGACGGTTCCCCCCCGCTCGACGTACACGCGGAAGAGATCCTTCAGAATGCGAGCCGAGCGCGGGTCGAGCCCCACCATCGGCTCGTCGACCACGATGAGCTCCGGCTGGTGGATCAGAGCGGAGGTGATGAGAAGTTTCTGGCGCATGCCATGGGAGTAAGTTTCGATGAGCTCGTGTTTCCACTCCAGGAGGTTGAAAATCTCCAGCAACCCATCGGCACGCTCCTCCGAGGCGGGTTCGTCCTTGCCCCAGATCCCTGAGACGAAACGCAGAAACTCTCCACCCGAAAGTTTCTCGTAAAGAAACGGCCGATCCGGGATGTAGCCGATGCGAGACTTTGCCTGCATGGGATGAGTCTCGAGATCGTATCCCCCGATCACGATGCTGCCTTCGGTCGGTTCCAGAACGCCCGCTATCATGCGAATGGTCGTGGTCTTGCCGGCACCATTCGGCCCGAGGAACCCGAAAATCTCACCGCGAGGCACGCGGAGATCGAGGCCGTTCACGGCTGCGAAATCCCCGTAGCGCTTCACGATTCCGGTCAACTCGAGCATGTTTGGAGTCGCGTCCTCGCCTGGACCGATGCCGTCCATGAGGCGTCTGAGTTGCTCTTTGATCGGCTCGGTCACCCCGTATTCTCCCCTCATGTTCTGCCCCCGCCAGCCTGTGTGGATTCCAGCACCTCGATGTTGAGCCGCCCGATCAAACGAATGATCTCGACTTGCTGAGCCAGGCCGCCGACAACGAAACGGATATGCGAGGCGTCGGCAGGGTACTGCCCGAACGTGGGATCGACCGCCACCCACTCCCCGAGCCACACTTCGGGCCACGCGTGATAGAAGAAGGAGCCGTTGAGGTAGACGAGGCCCACCGCGGTCCGGGCCGGAAGCCCGAGCGACCGGGCCAGGGCCACATACAACACGGTGTGTTCGTTGCAGTCGCCCTGCCGCGAGTCGAGAACCTGCAGAGCACTCGGTATGGAGAACGTCACAGTCTTGTCGAGCATACGATGCACGTGCGTCGTGAGGATACGTGCCACCGCATTCGGGTCACGTTGCCAGCGTCCGACCGCCCGACGGGCTTCGTCCTGGATCCGTGGATCGTCGCTCTGGATCAACGGCTGCGCCTCGAGCGTCTCGCGCAGATCCATCAGCTTGTATGGGAGGGAAAACCCCGGATCAATGGCCTCCCAATCTTCGCGGCGGACAGTGAGCGTGTCACCGCTGAGGCTCTGACGGCCCCCCGCGAGCTGGAATCCCGAAAGCTCCACACCGGTCAGCCGGAAGCGCAGGACGTCGTGCTCCTCGACAGCGCCTAGATCCACGTTACTCCGGATAGCGGTCGAGAGAATCACGTCCTCATCGATGGCGAGTGAAGACTGTCCGGAGGCGTCTTCCTGAGCTTGGCGAGCCAACTCGTACTCGGTCTTCTCCATCGTAAAACCCAGCGCGCTCGACGCTCTCAGGACCCGCCCGTCCTCGTCGACCCAGCTCTCCACCTGAACGCCACCGTGTATCTCGGCGATCTTCCAAGCCGGTATGGAATCGTATCGAGCCGGCGACCAGCGCTGGGTCGCAGCGTCGTAGGAAGCACTGTCGGGGATAACGATGATACCCTCCTCGAGGACACGGATCTCCACGGCCCTCGTGGCGAGTGTGGAAGGGTCGAAAACCGGAAGGTGGAGTGTGTTGCCGACCCTCAGCTCTCCCGCCATCGCAATCCGGATGGGCAGGGCCGCGGAGAAAATCGGAAGCTCCGCCTGCTTATAAGACAGTTCCTGCTTCGCCCCACCAGCATCGATCGTAACGGTGAGCGTGGAGTCGGCTCCCAAGACGCCGTCGGCCCGGAAACGTCCGACCTCTGAATCGAGGGAAAAGAAGAAGGACTCCATCACCAGTGCGTGGCTGAGCGAGACCCTCGACCGCACTACCGCCGAGCCGGTCTGACCCAACGCCGGCAGATCCAGAACCATCACGTCGTCGAGTACGAATCCCGATGGCACGGTATCCAGACGAGAGGTGGCCTGACCGACCGTTCGGTCGCCGAGGCGAAGCGTGTAGAAGTTGATGCCCGGAGCCAGGGACAACGCGGCCTCGGCCAATCGAGTGAGCTCGGGTTGAAAGTATTCGCGCCGGACCTGCCATCCGATCATGGCGAACCAGGTCACGAGAACCAGAGCCGACAGGTGTATGCGTTTCATGATCTATACTACTCCATCCCTGGCCGGATCCACACTAAAAAAACGTCGGTCGCGACTAATCGACGGCCGGCTCGAGGCGTGACGCGAAAGCCTGCAGCTCGTACTCCGTAGCCACCATCACGGTGACCTCCCGGGGGTACTCCTCACTTTCCATGTGCCCACGTAGCACTTCGAGCATCACGTCGGCGGCCTCCTCCGCATCGAGGTTGCCGGCTCCCGTGCCGAGCGGCGGAAGCGCGAGTGTCTCGATGTCCATCCTACAAGCGTGCCTCAGTCCGTTCTGAAGTGCCTTGCGAACGCCGCCGACACTTACCGGCTCGTCATGGGACCGCAGGGCCACGTGAACGATGAACGACGCGGAAAGATTTCCCGCCGGTGTGATCACCGCTCCACCGACCGGGAGGTCACCGATCTGCTCCATGCGTTCGAGCAGATCCTCACCGGCGGCCGCCCCGACTTCTCTTCCGACGGCCGTCAGGGGCTCCAGGTCGGAACCGACCGAGCGCAAGACACACTCCACGTCCGCCGTGATCAGAGGCTCACGGCGCACGTCGATCACAGAGGGTTCAACTCTCTCGCGTGGCGGTACATCTCCGAGGCCCGCTCCCGGTCCTCTTTGCGGTCGAACAACATCCCGAGCGTGTGGTAAGCACGCCAGTTCCGCGGCTGCAGCTGGATGGCCCGTTCCATGGCCTGGAGCGCTTCATCGACGCGACCGAGCCGGTTCAGGGCCTCACCACGGTAGAAGTGCGCGGGCCCGTGTGACGGATTTCGCTTACAGATTCCCTCGAGCTGCACCTCCGCCGCGGCATAAAGACCCTTTCGGAACGCGAGAATCGCCTCACCGACTCGCACCTGAACGTTCATGGGATCGAGGCGAACGGCCCTGTCGATCACGACGTCCGCCTCCCCGAACCGGCTCAGCGCCCCGTATGCCGTCGCCAAGTGGGCCAGATTCTCGACGTTCTCGGGGTCCAGCGCTTCTGCCGCGAGGAATTCGTCGATCGCCAACTCATGGCGGCCGTGTTCATCGTGCCGTAGGCCACTATTGATCTTCGCCACCAAAGGTGTCTCACGGGGCTTCACGATGTCGTGGTAAAGGTCGGCGGCCTCCCGGCCCCGGCCCTCTCGAAATTTCCGGAACGCGCGGGCAAGTCGCTTGCCGTCGGGCTGGACGTCGGGCTCGGAGACGTCCTCTCTCGACCGATCCTGCCCAGAACTATTCTCGGCCATCAAACGACCCCACTGACGTACATTCGCGCACCCAAGTGAGATACGGACCGAACCCATCTTCGACACGAAAGGACAATATTTCAGGCACCTCGTACGTATGCAGCTCCGCGATCCGGGCGATGAGCGCCGGACCTTTCACAGCACTCGTTTTCAAGATAAGCAGAACCTCCTCTTCAACGTTCACTTTTTCGTTCCAGCGGAAGACCGACGTGACGTTCGGGATCACGTTGCCACATGCACATAGTGACTCTTCCACGACCTGGCGCGCCAGCGCCAGCGCCTCCTCCTTCCCCGGCGCCGTCACGAAGACGGCGACGACATCGGTATCCGACATCACACCTCCACGAAAACGGTCTGGTCGAAATTCTCTTCCTTGTAGAAGGCGTCGATGAGATTTCGATGTTTGTCCTCGACCACCCTTCTCTTAACCTTTTGTGTGGGTGTGAGCGTACCATCCTCAACCGTAAACGGAGCCGCAATGAGGCCGATCTTCTTGGGCTTCTCATAGCTGGCCAAGTCTTCGAGACAAGCCAGGACCCTGGCTTCCATGTACTCCTGAACCGGCTTCGACGCCAGAAGCAATTTCTGGCCAGGAGCATTGATCCCGCTCTTTCGCGCCCATGCTTCGAGATTGGGAAAACTCGGAACCACAAGAACGACACAGTAACTACGGCGATCACCCAGCATGACCGCTTGCTCGATGAAGTCGTCACCCTTCAACCGATTCTCGATCGGTTGCGGCGCGACGTTCTTCCCGCCCGCCGTAACGATGATGTCCTTGATGCGATCGGTAATCCTCAGAAATCCGTCCTTGTCGATTTCCCCTACGTCGCCGGTGGAGAACCAGCCCTCCGCATCGATGGCCTTCGCCGTGGCCTCGGGCATCGCGTAGTAACCCTTCATCACCTGGGGCCCACGGACCAGAACCTCTCCGCCCTCACCGATACGAATTTCGGTGCCGGGTATCGGCTTCCCGACGGTACCGATCCTGAGGTGCTCCGGCGTATTGAAGTTCGTCCCTGGGCTCGTCTCAGTGAGTCCGTAGCCCTCGTAGATCTGGATCCCTGCGGAGAAGAAGAACCGGTTGATCTCCGCGGACAGGGGGGCCCCTCCGCTTACGAAGTATCGCACTCGGCCACCCATCTCGGACCTGATTCGACGGAACACCAGGACATCTGCGATGGCATGCTTGAACTTGAGGACACCGCTCGGCTCCCGCCCCGCCAACTTCTCGTCCGCCCACGCCTCGCCGACCTCCCGAGCCCACTGCACGACCTTTTTCTTGATGCCCTGCACCTCCATGATCACGTTGTAAATCTTCTCATAGAGGCGCGGGACCGAGATGGCGATGTGCGGACGCACGATTTTGAGGTCCGCGGCCACCGTCGACATCGAATGGGCGAACACCTGAGTTACACCATGAGAGAAGTGGAGGTAGGAACCCGTCCTCTGAAACACGTGCGATAGAGGAAGGAACACGAGGGAGCTATCACCCGTTTTAGTCGGCAAGACCCGCGTTATCGACCGCACGTTGCTCGACACGTTGTTGTGAGTCAGCATCACTCCCTTCGGATCACCCGTGGTGCCCGAGGTATATAGGATGGTGGCCACGTCCTCCGGCCCGGCCTCGAGGGCCTTGGCCCGAAAGCCCCGATCGCCGCCCGCCGCGGCGTTCCGTCCATGTTCCAGGAAGTCTCGCCATACCAGTACGTCGTCCTCGGGCGGGTCCGTGGCGTTGAACATCACCACCCTGACGTCGCGACCGATCTGCCGGCGGGCCTCCAAGGCTTTCTCCGCCTGCCCGGCATCCGACACGAACACCAACTGCGCCTCGGAATTTTCCAGGATGTAGGCGACCTGGGAAATTGTCAGCGTGTCATAGATCGGCACGTCCAGAATCCCGGTGCACAGACACGCAAAATCGGCGAGCGCCCACTCCGGGCAATTCTCCGACAGAATCGCCACCTTATCCCCAGAGCTCAGGCCCAACGCCTGGAGACCCGCCGCAGCGGAGCTCACGACTTCGTAGACCTCGTCGAAGGTGATCCCCTTCAGGCCGCTCCCCTCGTCGGGGAAGTACTCGTAGGCCAGCCGGTCCCCATGTTTCTCGACCGCCGTAAGAAAGAGCTCGGCCAGGGTTCCAGAGGGTAAATCGTCCGGGTCCGAAGCGTGGTCGACGGCACTCATGCCCTCACACGCCCTCGACGACGGTTTCGAACTCGAGATCCGGACGAAGGGAGTGAAGCACGCTGCAGTACTTCTCGCGCGAAAGTTCGATGGCCCGGTCCACCTTCGAGCGCTCCTGGGGCGAAGGACCGTCCAGTACAAACGTGAGGCGCACCCGCGTAAAGTATTTCGGGGGTTCGGGAGCCCGCTCGGCCTCTACTCGTGTCTCGAGAGAGTTCACCGTGACCCGTCCCTTCTGAAGGACCAGCAGCACATCGATGCTCATACACCCCATCAGGCCCAGAAGGAGCGAATCCGTCGACGACGGACCGGCCTTCGAATCACCGTCGATCGTGACCGTGGGTCCGGATCCGATCTGGCCGGAAAATGCCAGACCCTCTCCCGTCCAACGGAGGACCCCTTCTTTAGGAGGGCTCATCCGGCCCCGAGCCGCCCTCGGACTGCCCCGCCTGCCCCGTCAAACCGGCGAGCGTTTCGCGAGCATGCGAAACATGCTCCGAGGCTTCCTGCCCCGCTGGGGCGTTCTCGAGGAATGCACGCAGGTGGGGAACGGCCTCGGTTTCGCGGCCACTCCGGACAAGCAGGAACGCCAAGCCATAGTGGGCTCCCGCGGCTTGCGGGTCTTTTTGGAGAACGTGCCGATAGGTCTTTTCGGCCTCCTCCGTCATCCCGATTCGGGTGTACGCCATCGCGATTTGCTGGAGCACCACAACATCACCGGGGGACGCCTTCAGCGCGAGGCGAAAGGACGTGAGGGCCTCATGGACCTTGTCCTCCGCGATGAGCGCGAGGCCTTCATCGTAGTATGCGACTCGCCCGGCCGAACCGGAGTCGCCAAAAAGCTTGTTCCACCACGCCATGGAGAGGAAGCTCAGGAAGAAACACATGTATCCATCCTGATCGAAGTTAGAGGAGCCCGAAATTCGGCGCAACGCGAATCCTAGGGAGCCACCTGCCTGACCACCACGGCCTCCTCCTCGGACGCGAGCACGTCCAGCCCCTCGGCCCTCAGGGCCTCCTCCCATTCCCGCACCATACTCCCAGCTCTTGCCCCACCCGCACGCCAGACCGCGATCCGTCCATCACGGGCCACCACACGAGCCAGTTCGCCGGCCATCGATGGGTCGACGGCCACGGACAGTTCACCCTCTGCAAAAAGTCCGACCCCACGCAGACTCCGATTGCCGAACGGGAGGGGGACCCCGGCGTTCAAGCGGCTCACACCTTCCTCCTCTTCCCACCCACGCAGGCCTGGAGCGATTCCAATGAACTCGACGCCCGGAACCAGCCCGGCGAGCGCGGTCGCGTGCCCCGCAATGTCCCCGATCAACGCTACATGCCCCGGACCGTCGGTGAGGCCCAGGAGCGCGGCGACCTCGATCGCCGACGGAGAAGCGGGAGCCCCGATGTCCGGGGCGGCGGCCCCGGTCTTCCGGGGCGGGGGCCGCAAATCGCCGAATCCCTCTTGGACAGGAAAACGGTCGCGACAGTTCGGGCATCCCAGCGATCCCTCGATCACCCGTCTGTTCTCAAGGAGGTCGGCGATGAGGATCAAGCCGAACCCCGGCCCGCAGCGGGGGCAGATCAGCCGGTCCGTAAGGAGGATATGCACGGGTGAACGCGGGTCCGCCGAGCTCGATGGCCAGGGTTACTGCGAGAGAGGATTGTGGTCGGTCATGCAGAGCCGGAGGAACTCGTCGCGGGTCATTTGGTTCTCGAGAAACGACCCGCGCATGGCGGACGTAATCGTCTTCGAGTTCTGCTTCTGCACACCCCGCATCATCATGCAGAGATGGTAGGCCTCTACCACGACGCCCACGCCCTCCGGCTCGACCCTTTCCCAGATCGCTTGGGCAATCTGCTCCGTCAACCGCTCCTGCACCTGAAGGCGGCGAGCGTAGACGTCGACCAAGCGGGCGATCTTGGACAACCCCACGATCTTACCCTTGGGGATGTAGGCGACGTGCACCTTGCCGAAGAAGGGGAGTAGATGGTGCTCGCACAGCGAGTACATCTCGATGTCCTTCACCAGAACCATGTTCCGGTGGCATTCCTCAAAGAGGGCCCCGTTGATGACGTCTTCGGACTTCATCGCGTAGCCCTGAGTGAGAAACGCCAGGGACTGCGCCACCCGCTCGGGGGTCCGTTTGAGCCCCTCTCGCTCGGGGTCATCACCCAGCCGCCGGATCATCTCGGCCACGAGCTCCTCGAAGGTGGCCCCAGAGACGTCGTTACTCACCGGAGTACTCCACGTAGGCGCGGGGCGTCTCCCAAAGCGTGAGCTTGTCCAGCCTCACACCGTCGGGCATGTGATCGACGAGCCGAGCCCAGATCGCGACCACGATGTTTTCGGCGGACGCGATGGTCCCCTCCATCCACGGCACGTCGAGGTTCACATTCTTGTGGTCCATATCATCTACAACGCGGGATTGCACGACCGACTTCAAATCCTTGAAGTCCATCACAAAACCCGTGTCCCGATCCAGCTCTCCCTCCACCGCCACATGAAGCACATAGTCGTGTCCGTGCCAGTTGGGATTCGCGCACGGCCCGAACACGTCGGAGTTCCGCTCGTCGCTCCACTCGGGATTGAACACGCGGTGCGCCGCGCTGAAGTGGACCTCTCTCGTGATGTTCACCCGGGGCATGGACTCTTCGATTCGAAAAAGCCGTTATTTCGAATAAGGCTGTTATGAGGAGTACAGTGAAGCTACGTAACCTACATCGGAGAGTCCGCATCGGGGAACATGGCCTCGCACCGAGCCTTCGTGAACCGGACCTCTTCATCTTCATCTTGCCGATCTCCCCATTGAGGGACATCCTCAACCACTGATGGCAACGACGGGGACGTGGCGGAAGGGCCGGTTCCAGGAGGATCGATGACATTGTTGCGCGTGGGTGTCGGCGGGATGACCCTGACACTTCTTCTTGCGGGCTCCGGTGGGGCACTTGCCTCAGCTGCGATTCTCCCATCCGGCGGGCTCTCGGCTCAAGCACCCGACCAGGCTCGCCAGGCCACGTACACGGCGGATCAGGCAGTAGGCGGAGCCACACTATATCAGCAGGAATGCGCGGCGTGTCACCTTCCCGATCTCGCGGGCTCGTTCGAGGCACCGGAGCTCGCGGGACCCGACTTCCGCAACACCTGGGGAGCCCGATCCGTATCCGACCTCCTGGAGCTGATCCGTGAGACGATGCCCCCCGAAGCTCCAGGGTCGCTGGGCGAAGGCCAGTATGTCGCTCTGACGGCGTTCATACTTCGCGAGAACGGCGTCGCTCCGGCCCAGGCCCGGCTGAGCCTCGCGTCGTCGGGTCGGGTGATCGGAGGAGCGGGTGTCGTGGCCGGAGCGGGTGCCGTGGGTGTAACCGCCTCCGTCGACGTTCGAGCCCCTGTCCGACTTCCGGTCCCCGGGCGAGTAGGCACGGGACCAACCCCGGGGGGTCGGAGTTCCGCTCCGGAGGTCGCGGTTATCACGGAGCGAGCCACCGGGACCACACGAACCTACCGGCCACCCCGAAACTTCACTCCCGTCTCCGACGCGGATCTCGCGAATCCGCCCGCCGGGGACTGGCTCCATTGGCGCGGCACACCGGGAGCGCAGGGCTACAGCCCTCTCGCTCAGATCACCTCCGAGAACGTGCACCGCCTCAGCCTGGCCTGGGTGTGGGGTATGGAGCCCGGAACGAGCCAACCTTCGTTCCTTGTCCGGGACGGCGTGATCTTCCTTCCGAACCAGGCCAACGTCATCCAGGCGCTGGACGCCACCGACGGGACGCTCCTCTGGGAGTATCGCAGGACGTTTCCGGAAGGCACCGCAATCGGCAGGGGACACTTGAGGAGCCTCGCCCTGTGGGAAGATCTGATCTTCGTGGCGACGCTGGATGCCCACCTCGTGGCGTTGGACGCCCGCACCGGCGTGGTCCGGTGGGAAACCATGATCGAGGACCCAGCCCTCGGCTACGGAAACAGCTCGGGACCCATCGTCGCGGACGGCAAAGTCATCAACGGCATCAGCGGCTGCACGCGCCTCACCGAGCAGAGCTGCTTCATCACCGCTCACGACGCGCGTACGGGCCGCGAGCTTTGGCGAACCCTCACGGTGGCCCGTCCGGGTGAGCCGGGCGGCGACACCTGGGGCGATCTCACGTTCGAGCAGCGCGGTGGGGCAGACGTGTGGATCCCCGGAAGCTGGGACCCGGACTTGGGGCTCGTCTACTTCGGCACGGCCCAGGCCAAGCCGTGGGTAGCCGCGAGCCGGGGACTCTCCACTTCCGACTCGACCCTGTACGCCAACTCGACCCTGGCCCTCGACGTGGACGATGGCCACATCGTGTGGTACCGGCAGCACGTCCCGGGTGAGACGCTCGACATGGACGAAGCCTTCGAGCAGGTCCTGGTGGACGTCGACGGGCAACCGCTCCACCTATCGATCGGAAAGAGTGGAATCCTTTGGAAACTCGACCGGCGCGACGGTACGTTCCTTGGGCTGACCGAGACCGTCTACCAGAACGTCTTCTCGGTAGTGGACCGGGAGACGGGCGCCGTCCAGTACCGTGAGGACATCCGCGAGGCGAGGATCGGAGACTGGATGTCGGTGTGTCCGTCTACCGCGGGCGGCCACAACTGGCCCTCCACCGCCTACCATCCGGGGGCCGGCGTGCTCATCGCTCCACTGAGCCAGACCTGCATGGAGATGTCCGGGCGAGAGGTCCGCCTGGATCCGGGTCGGGGGGGGTCTGGCGGCGACCGCAGATGGTTCCCGATGCCCGGTACGGAAGAGCGCTTCGGAAAGTTGGCGGCGTACGATGTACGAACCCTCGAAGAGGTCTGGAGTGTCGAGCAGAAGGCTCCGTTCCTCACGGGGGTTCTCACGACCGCCGGCGGCGTGGCCTTCGTCGGGGACTACGACCGGTGGGTCCGGGCCTACGATGTCGAGACCGGAGAGAGCCTCTGGGAGAGCCGGCTGGGGAGCACCGTCATGGGCTTTCCGGTCACCTACGAAGTCGACGGCGTCCAGTACTTCGGCATTCCAACCGGGAGGGGCGGCGGGAGTCCCTGGCGGATCGGCAACTTCCTCACGCCGGAGATGATCAGCCCTGGGGGGCATAACGCGCTCTACGTCTTCAAGCTCTCTGAGCCATGACCGACGGCCGTACTGACGACCGTACTGACGACCTTCCCGACGACCTTCCCGACGACTTTCCCGACGACTTTCCCGACGACCACGTCGACGACTTCATGAGGATCAACCCGCCAACCCTTTTTGTGCCGGCGCTGGCTGCCGTGGTGGCGGTGGTTGCTGGAGCGGTCTTGGGCCTGGTGACCCTCATGACCAACGACCCCGCCGCCGAGGCTGCCGCCGAATACCTGGCGGTTTCCGACTGGGCTCGACTCCGCGGCGGACGGACGTGGGGAGCCGTCACAGGTGTCTTCCCGGACCCCGACGGAAGACACATGTGGGTGCTGGACCGCTGCGGCGCCAACAGCTGCATCGATTCGGAGCTGGACCCCGTCTTCAAGTTCGATCTCGACGGAAATATCGTGGCGAACTTCGGAGGCGGATTGTTTGCGTGGCCCCACGGCTTCTTCGTCGATCACGAAGGCAACGTCTGGGTCACCGACGGCCCGACGGGGGCTCGAGCGGAAGCAGGGGCGGCCGTCGGTAAGGGGCAGCAGGTGATCAAGCTCAGCCCGGAGGGTGAGGTCCTCATGACCCTCGGGATCGCGGGGGTGTGGGGGGACGGGCTCGACCGCTTCAACGGACCGTCTGAGGTTCTGGTCGCGCCCAATGGGGACATCTACGTCCTGGACGGTCACGGCGAGGGTGGCAACAACCGGGTGATGAAGTTCACGGGCGACGGCAAGTTCGTCCGCACCTGGGGCACATCGGGTCCGGGACCCGCGTCCGGAGAGTTCTCCGACGCACACGCCATCGCCATGGATTCCCAAGGGCGCATCATCATCGGAGACCGCCGCAACATCCGCGTCCAGATTTTCGATGGGGACGGAACCTTCCTCGACCAGTGGACGCACCTCGGCCCGCCCAGCAGCATCTACATAGACGAAGACGACGTGATGTACGTGACCGACACCCAAACGGGTGCGCTACCCGCGTGGTACAGCGAGCGACGACCGGACGATTGGGTACGCGGAATCCGGGTTGCGGACGCCAGAACCGGGCGGGTCACCGCGTTCATCGAGAGCAGCGCGGAGTTCGTCGCCGCGGACCGGGAGGGCAATGTCTACGGTGCGGAGGTGCCGGGTCAGACCCTCGTGAAGTATCAGAAGATCCGGTAGCCCCCCTACGAGATCCGGTAGCCCCCCTACGAGATCCGGTAGCCCCCCTACGGAAGTCGTAACGCGACCAACGACCCCGGAAGCCCGGGCCCCGAGACGGCCGTGACGATGTACTGCCGGCCCTCGTGCAGGAACGTCATCGGCGCGGTGTCGGTCGTACCGGGGAGCCCGACGGTCCCGACCCGCTCACCCGTGCGCTTGTCCACCGCGTGGAAGCGGGCCTCCCCTCCACGCCCCTCCCCGTACATGAGCAGGCTCCGGGTGACCAAGGCGGTCGCATGAGAGGGCTGCCCCGTGTTGGGCAGATCGACCCCTTGTAAGCTGGGATGATTCCGGATCCGCGCCGGTGTGTCTCCATTGGGGATCCACCAGAGGTGCTCTCCGGTGTTCATGTCGATGGCGGTGATACGCCCGTACGGAGGCCGGAACATCGGGAGACCCTCGGGTCCCCGAAAACCGCCCGGCACCGGGGAGTGGTGCCAGTCCACCACGTTTATGCCCGACTGACCTGTGAAGACGGCATCCCTGTCGATGCCCGGAACGAGCACGAAGGCCGCGCACGACTTCACTGATGCCACGTACATGATTCCCGTCTCGGGGTCCATCGCTCCGCCCCCCGGAATGTTCGCGCCGCCGCCCGCAGCAGGGCAGAAGATCGCGCCCTTCTTGCCGTCCGCATTTTCCGAGTGAAGCGGCGGATTCCACATCGGACCGAGGCGCCACTCACTCGCGATCTCGAGCGCGAGCGACCGGAGCGCCGGTGTGAAGTCGATGAGATCGTCCTCGGTGAGCCCCTGCATCTCGAAGGCGGCCGGTCTTGTCGGGAACGGCTGCGTCGGTGAGGTCTGCTCGCCGGGAACGACCGACTGCGGCACCTCCCGCTCCTCGATCGGCCAGATGGGCTCACCCGTCACGCGGTTGAACGCGTACGTGAACGCCTGCTTCGAGTTCTGAACCAATGCCGGGATCAGCTCGCCGTCCACCGTGAGATCGACGAGTGTCGGGGGCAGCGGAAAATCGCGGTCCCACACGTCGTGATGCACACCCTGGAAGTGCCAGAGACGCTCGCCCGTCCGGATGTCCAGCGCGATGATGCTGTTGCCGAACAGATTGTCCCCCGGGCGGAACCCGCCGAAGTAATCGTTCGTGGGCGCGTCGGTCGTCAGGTAGACGATCCCCCGTTCCGGATCGGCGGACATGGGCGCCCACGCGTTGACGTTGCCACTCCACTGCCAGGCGTCGCTCTCCCACGTCTCATGGCCGAACTCGCCGGGCCGGGGGATCACGTTGAACTTCCAGAGGTGCTCCCCCGTGCGCGCGTCATACGCCAGGATGTCGCCCGGAACGTTCTCCTGCCGCGGGTCGAGACGCCCCGTGAGGTTCGAGTTGCCGATCACCACCACCCCGTTCACCACGATCGGCGGCGACGTGTTCGTGATGTAGCCGATCGAGTCCGGGATGCCGTAGTCGGGGTCGTAGGGGTGCCCGAGCGCCTCGAGAAGATCGACCGTGCCGGTCTCGGCGAAGCCGTCGAGCGGTACCGGCGCGCCGAATCCCTCGAGCGGCAGGCCGGTCACGGCGTCCAACGCGTGCAGGAAGAACGCCGGCGTCACCAGGTAGATCACGCCCCGACCGTCGACCTCGTAGTAGGCCACACCCTTGCCGTGGCTCTTGCGCGAAGACCGTTCCCAGCGCGTGGTGTGCGGTTCCCGGAACATCCAGAGCACTTCGCCGGTGGCCGGATCCAGCGCCGAGACCGTGCGACTCTGGCCCGCGACCGTGAAGAGTCTGCCGTCTGCATAGATCGGAGTGGAGCGAAGGATATAGTCGGGCGATGGCCCGAAGTTGTCGCCCCGCCAGAGCCAAGCCTGTTCGAGGTCGTCGAAGTTGTCGGCGTCGATCTGGTCGAGGGGCGAGTAGCGGGTGCTCCAGGCGTCGGCGCCCCAGTAGCGCCATTCGCCGAAGGGGGTGCCGCGGTCCTGGGCACTGGCCGGAGTCGCGAAAAGCAGGAGCCCGACGAATGTCTGAGCCAGGAGCGAGGAAACAGCCAAGGGGATAGCCGAAGAGACAGCCAGGGAGACAGCAGAGCCCGAAGCCAACGCACTCGACCACCGGCGATTTCGATCTCGGTTCATGATTATCTTCATCAGTTTCCCACGGCTGCCTCGTCCGGTACGGCTGCCTCGTCCGGTACGGCTCCGTTGCCTGAAAACCGGTGACAGCGTCCGACGTGGCCGACAACATGCGTATGTATTGTGTGCCACTGCAAGCAATCGGGAAATCTGTCCCATCCATCCATGGACAGATTTGAGAAGCCACAGTGGCCGAAGTCCGGCGCCGAGTCCGGAGGAGCCGTTGAAAGAAGCCCAGGCGCTGCATGCTCGACACCAGCCCACCCACGGTCCGGCCGAAGCCTGAGACCCCTCCCTCGTCCGCCCAGAAGCCAGCCAGGGCCTAGCAAAACCCACGATTAGATTACGGGCATATTTTCACTGGACCCGCTCCCCGAACGCCGGTCCCCAAGCTGTTCCCCGAAAGCCGCCTTCTATCAGAGGATGC
>JADFNK010000032.1 GCA_022563405.1 Gemmatimonadota bacterium
CCCGAGGACGCAGCAGGTCGTACAGCCACTGTGCCTGCGTGCCCTCTTCGAACGCTACGTGCACCGTCCCGGCCAGCGCGTCGAAGAACTCTGTGATCGAGCGCTCGCTCGTCTCGATCACGCTGCGTGCGATCACGCGCCCTCCTTCCGTCCGAACCGTCACCGCCGTCATTGCCTGATGTACGTCGAGCCCAACATACTTGTTGTTCCGTTTCATGAGAGCCGCCCTCTGTTTCGGTCCATGGTCGTTTCGTAACTCCATGGTACCCACAGGGGGCGTGCTCTCAAGTTGAGTTAGACAGACTTCCGTCCGACGAGTGTGGATCAGCTGGGAACAGGGACGGGTTCGATGGTTTTCAACTCGTCCGCGGCGGGAGAGTGGAGAGCGTGCCACAGATCCCAGTTCCGCTGTCCGTTCAGCCAAAACTCGGCTGAGGTCCCGAAGAGTCGCGAGAGTCGAAGCGCGGTGTCGGGTGTCACGCCTCTCCTTCCGTTGATAATCTCGTTGACCCTGGGGTAGGAAACGTGAATCCGCTCGGCGAGTTGTGTCTGGCTCATCTCGAGAGGCTTGAGAAACTCCTCTAGGAGCATCTCGCCTGGGTGGGTCGGGGGCCGATTCTTTGGGAGCATCACTGTTGCCTCACGTCACGCATGGTAGTCCACAATCTCTACGCTTTCGGGCCCGGCTGAGGTCCAGCGAAAGCAGACTCTGAATTGATCGTTGATCCGAATGCTGTGCTGGCCTTTCCTGCCGCCCTTCAGGGCTTCGAGCCGATTTCGCGGAGGACTACGCAGGTCCCGAAGCGAGTCGGCTTGGTTCAGTTGGTCCAGCTTCCTCCTGGCCACGTTCCAGAGGTCCGGTGGGCAACTCTTGGACGCGCGCTTCGATTGCGTGACATCGAACACGTCTCGAGTACCCTGGTCCTCGAACGACTGGATCATGTAGAACTATAACGTATAACGTTATGCGTGCGAAGTCTGTCTAACAAGCGATTGCTGCAGTCGCGAGTGAGCATGCGGGTCGCGCGCTACGCTTGCGGTCACCATTCTTGTCGCGCAGCAGAATCGCGAGCCGTTAGAGAGCGGCCCAGGTCGCCCCAGAGCACAGAAGACAAGATTTGTCCCATTCGACGCTTGCCGTTCCGGTGGCATTCGCGGGGAACGGCTCTTTGGTTCGGCCGAGTGAAGCTCGGGAGGGTCAACACTATAGATGCCCGGGCTGCGGGGCAGACCTCGTGCTGCGAAGCGGCGAGCTACGTCGTCCGCACTTCGCGCACCGGGGCGGCGACGGTTGTTCCTCGGAAAGCACCCTTCATCGCGCCGCAAAGCACGAGCTACTTCGAGTCGTCGCGGAATGGAAGGACGGAGTGGGGCCCCGGCCCTGCGTGTCACGCCCGTGCCCGAGATACCTGTGTGAAGGCGGCATTGTCCAGGACATCCCCGACGATGTGACTCACGCTGCTGCAGAAGTCCGGCTGGGCGACGGCTCGGTCGCCGACATCGTCCTCTTCCGAGGCGAGGACGTGGCAGCAGCGATCGAGATCCTTGTAACACACCGGGTGGGGCATGAGAAAGCGGGGCGACTGAGCGTGCCATGGATGGAGCTCCGAGCCGAGGAAGTACTTGATCGACCGTACTGGTGGGTGCTGGCGCAGGACGGGCTGCAGCCTTTTGAGTGCCCAAAGTGCGCGAAGCGCGATGAGTCAGGCGCCCGCGCCCTTCGCCAGATCCAGGACCGCGCACTCTCGATTGCCGAGCGACACGACCTCTCTCTGCCAGCAACCCCGCCATACCACTACGTTGCCCATGGCTGCTGGCGCTGCGGGACAGAAATGGTGGCGTTCCTATGGCCGGGAGGGGGAAACCATAGTACAAGGAGGCCCCCGGCCCCGATTCCGCCTTCTGTTCAACACCGTGCGACCGACGGTGGAGGTGACTACTGGGCGAACTGTTGTCCGAGCTGCGCAGCCGTACAGGGTGACTACTTCCTCGCGCGCGACAACGCAGACTACCTGTTGGTTCGCGAGTTGTCGCAGGACATCTACGGTCCGCCAAGTGATACCTAGGACGAGGTTTCTGCACTTAACAAGCGATTGCTGCAGTCGCGGAAGAAGTTACTGGGTCCGGAGCACTCGCCTTGCGGCTCGCGCTTCGGATCGACATGCTGGCCGCGCAGCAGAATCGCGAGACGTTAGGCAGCCTCCCGCATCTTGGAAGGAGCAGCAGAGCGAAGTGGAAAACCGTTCGGAACAGACCCCTCAGGCACCCAAGGACGGTTCTTCGATCGTGCGTTCGACGACAACACCGCTCGTCGGTTCTCCCAGTCCAGCGGAGCTGACAGCCATTCGAGCCGACCTCAACGACGAGTTGAGCGTCGTGGCGAATGCCAAGCGGAGGTATCGCTGGTTTGCTGGGATCTCTGTCACCTATGCGCCGATCTTTGTTGGACTGGGTGTCAAGTTGAGTACACCTTTCCTTTTCATCGGTCTCGTGGGAATCCTCTCAGTCGTTCTTGGCACGGCTCTCTTTTTCCGAGAACATGCCCGATGGCGTGCATTGCGAGCTGAACTACTTTCGACGGAGTTGCCCTCTTACCAGCTGCCGACGTCCGACCCGTAGGAGCCACGGGACTCAATGCTGGCTGCCTAACAAACGATTGCTGCAGTCGCGGAAGAAGTTATGATATTGCGTCCGAAGCACTCGCCTTGCGGCTCGCGCTTCGGATCGCCATGCTGGCCGCGCAGCAGAATCGCAAGACGTTAGATGGCCTCCACGGCCACGTGGCAATCGGCTAGCCGCGGTGGGCCCGATACTCGACGTCGTCCAGTCCTTCGAAGTCAGCGTCCTGGGTCCAGAGTGTGGCCTGGGTAAGGCGTGCCGTGGCCAGGATGACGCTGTCTGCGAGGGGCAGCTGTAGCTCGGCGCTTAGATCCGCCGCGGCGACGGCGAGGTCTGCATCGAGATCCACGACTCGGCCTCGTCTCATCTGGGAAACTGCACGTAAGGCCACCTCCGAGTCGCGTTGCTCTCGGATCCGCTTGAACACCTCGTAGACCGTGATACTCGGGACGAGAAGGCTCTCAGCGTCCTTGATGATCGATGCGAAGTCCTCGGCATTCGGCCCATCGGCAAAGTACTCGAGCCATGCCGAGGAGTCCACGACGTTCACACCCGGTCACGTTCCCTCGGAACCGTCGTGTCGATGCCCCGGAGGAATCCGCGCATCGCCTCGATCGACTCGACGGGGATTAGCTCCACCCGTCCCCGAAAGGGAATCGCGTCTACTTTCTGTCCCGGCTTGAGGTCGAGCCGTTCCCGAACGTCCTTCGGGATCACGATCTGAAAGCGAGACGAAATGGTAACCACGGTCACTCTGAGCACCTCCTAGGGTTGACGATATGATATGTATGTCATCGAGCGCAGTTCCGCAAGACGATATTGTCTTCGAGGGCGAGGCCATCCAACAAACGATTGCTACAGTCGCGGAAGCATCTGGTAGCTCGCGCGTACCGCGCTCGGTGACCAGATTGGCCGCGCAGCAGAATCGCGAGCCGTTAGACGGCGGGAGAAACGACCACCTGACTGCTCCGCAAAGCCGCGGCCCCGGTGGGACCATCCCACGGGACGGCGCCTACCCAGAGTCGATCGCGTGGGTGACCAGGACGAGGATCGGCGAGGCCCCCGTTGCCGTCTGGCCCTGCGGCGATACGATACGGCAGAGCATGGCGGGGAACGACTCGAGGGTGAAGTGATGCGAAACGTGACTCCTGCGCGGCTGAAGACCATGGTGCGAGTGTAGTATGACTGACGTTGACATTCGGCCGGATCTTGCGGCGCTCTCCGATCAACTCGCCGGATTGGTTGTAGCCGAGCTGGCCCAGCCGACCCGCGACTCGATTGCGGTGCGCTTCACGAACGGCACCGCCCTCGTCGTTCGGCCGAGGGGCGATGGCTTTGCCGTTGTCTTGAACAAACCGAAGAGCGCCGGGAGCCGCTTCGAACCGACGCGACGCCAAAACGAGTACTTGGAGTTTATCAAGAAGTACATGCGTCGCTTTGGCGTTGCTCCTGCGGAGGCGGACATCGAACGGCACTTCTTGGTTTCAGCCCCGTCGGTCAACCAGATGATCCGAAAACTCGAGCGTCGGGGTTTCGTCGTGCGAGACCACGACTCGTTTGGCAAAACGGCACCTCGGTCCATTCGTGTGCTCTGGGACGGCTGAGGCTACCACCATGAGTTCGACGGAAAGAGGCGCACGGCACCTTATACGCACCGCCGTCTAACACTTATCAGCCTTGTTAACCGTTACCGTACGCGGTAGCATGTCGGCATGGGAAAGACCCGGCGAGGCGGCTTCGTATTCGTGACCTGGAAGGGTGACCACAGCCCTCATCATGTGCACGTGTATCGCGACGGCACCCTCGTACTGAAGTGGGACCTCGAGAAATGGGGCTCCGATGACGGGTAAGCCCACACGACGGATTCTTCGGCTGATTTCGGAGCTTCGCGAGGAGGGACTGCTATGAAGATCGACAGCGTCAGCGCCAACAATCGCAAGAAGGTGTTCCAGATCGAGGCCGAGCACGCCACATACTCGTTCCCCTACGCACTCCTCCAGCTGCGTCCAGATTCCACCAACCGGATCGCTGAAGTGTTTCCAGACGCCGATCTCGGCATGGAGGGATTCACGTATCGGCTTGCAGACGGAGAGGAGGACACCATCCACATCGACGCGGTCCTCGAGTACAATCGCGATCCTGCGTATCTCAATAGCCTCCTGCTCCATCGCCTGACCCTGGAGGCACAGAAGGCTGTGGAGTCCAGCGACGTCAGCAAGAGAGAACTCATCCGTCGTCTGGGTACATCCGCCAGTCAGTTCTATCGCCTCCTCGACTCCACGAACACGTCCAAATCCGTCGGCCAGATGCTTGCCCTGCTGCACTTGCTAGGCCGAGATGTGGATGTCGTCGTTTCGCCACGATCCGAATCGAAGGCCAGGCCCCGTCGCGAAAGAACAAGGCGAGGGACTGCTGTATAACAAGCGATTGCTGCAGTCGCGGAATGACCTAGCGGGTACGAAGCACTCGCCTTGCGGCTCGCGCTTCGGGTCACCATGCTGGCCGCGCAGCATCAGAATCGCGAGCCGATCCGTTGGATGGCGCCGGCCATCTTCGAGTCTCAGGCTCCCACGCATAGATTGTTCGCAGTCCCGTACCCCTAGCAGAGAGCCTCGCTGATTGCTCCGGTTTGACTGGGATCCAGAGAAAGCTACGTCGAACGAATCGAAGCACGGCGTGGCGTTCCCAGAAGCGGCGACCGCCTTCGGGGACCCACTCTCACTCACCATTCCCGACCCAGTCCACTCTGCTGGAGAGGCACGGTTTGTCCACATCGCGTTAACTTACTTGGGCCGGCTCGTCGTCGTGGCGCACCTCGAGTCGGACGATTCGATCCGCATCATCAGCGCCCGCTCGGCCACTAGAGCCGAACGCAGATTCTATGAGCAAGAAAGCTGACTCGGGACCTCCGTCTGACATGCTCACGGAGTATGACTTCAGCGACGCCGTCCGCGGGAAGTACGCCGAGCGATTTGCAGAGGGCAGTAACGTCATCGTCCTCGATGCCGATGTAGCGAAAGTGTTCAACGACGCGGCCGCAGTCAACAGTGCGTTGCGCCTGCTCGCGGAGTCAGCTCGGTCGTCGGAGAAGGCGTCGTAGCCTCACGCTCGCGGGGGCGCCACCAACAGGCGATTGCTGCAGTCGCGGAATGACCTAGCGGGTCCGAAGCACTCGCCTCACGGCTCGCGCTTCGGGTCGGTCTCCTTCGATGAGGCGGCGACCGCCTTCTACGACGAAGAAGGCCTGTTCCTCGACGACCCGGATCATTCTGAGAACGAGGATCACTTCATTATCCTGGGAATCAGCTCGGCGCTCCGTCTTCTCGTGGTCGTCCATTGCTACCGAGGCGACGACGCCACGATTCGAATCATCTCGGCCCGAAAGGCCGTACCGGCCGAGACAGTCTTCTACGAGAGTCACCTAAGGCTATGAGAGCAGAGTACGATTTTTCGAAAGCTCGAAAGAACCCCTATGCGAAGCGGCTCAAGAAGCGCGTAACCATCCGCCTGGACGCGCCAACCGTCGACTACTTCAAGCAACACGCTGAGGAAACTGGGATCCCGTACCAAACCCTTATCAATCTCTACCTGCGTGATTGTGCGGCTTCGAAGAGGGAACTGAACTTGGAGCGGCGAAGGGCAACCACCGGCGCCACTAACAAGCGATTGCTACAGTCGCGGAAGGAGCTGGTGGCTCGCGCGTGCCGCGCTCAGTGGACATGTTTGCCGCGCAGTAGAATCGCGAGACGTTAGACGGCCCTATGCTACACCCTGCCTTGCCGACGTCAGTAGGGGTAACCTCGAAGCCTTGGCATCCCGGGCTTCCAATCCGGTAGGGGAGCCCAGGCATCACGATTTGGCATCTCCACCATCGGCAGACTCTGGGCGTCAAGTACCTCGTCCTCCGCGATGACATCGTTCCAGTAGAGCAGTAAGGCCGTCAGCGCGTAGACCTCATCGGCGGTGAGCGTTCCTTCTCTATTGAGAGGCATACCGCGATTGATGTAATCCCATACCGTCGTCGCGTACGGCGAGCGGATCGGCAGTATTCGCCCCAATGACCAGGGGTGGACATCTGGTCCCCTTTCGCGTTTTACCAACCTGGGAGCGCGGCCCTCTGTCCCATCCGCCCCGTGGCATCGCGCGCATCTTAGCCGATAGACTCGCGCGCCTTCCGTGACGGTTCCGCGCCCCGGCGGGAGTTCCTCTCCCGTAGGACTGATGGAGATATCCCAGGCACGGATTTCTTCTGCGCTCGGGGTCCTTCCCACACCATAGGTGGGCGACTGCGCCAGCGCGGGCCCTCCCCCCACGAGCATCAGAAACGGGAGAAGCCTAAGAGATCGCATTGTGTACGCTCCCATCGCTCGCGATCCTCCACGGCTGAATCGAATTGTCCTGGCCTCTCACACCGGGCCGGCCCCAGAACTCGGCGACCTGAGCTCGCGACGGTTGAACTTGGCCCAGCTCGTCCGTGCAGCGCGACTGGAGCTCGGCCTCTGTTCCGTCCCAGGTCCAGTTGAAGCTGAACCGGGTATGCGCCATGCGATGTGGCGTCCCGCGAATCTCGGCGTCCATCCAACTCTCGCCACCGTCGGTGGATACTTCCACCCTGCTAACGGCCCCTCCACCGGACCAGGCCAAGCCGCTGACCTCGTAGAATCCCGTGCCGGGCAGCTGTTGTCCCCCGGACGGAAACGTGATGACCGACTTCGGTCCGATCTGGTAACTCAGCGCAGCGTCGTCGGGGTCTCGACGAAGATGCCCGTAGTCGTTGTAGGTCATGTAGAACCGGTCCACCACCTTGATTCGCCTCAGCCACTTCACGGAGAGGATCCCTTCGAAGCCGGGAACCACCAGCCGCAGCGGGAAGCCTTGCTGAGGACGTATCGGCTCGCCGTTCATGGCGTAGGCCACCAGGATGTCGTCCATCGCCTTCGCCATCGGAAGGCTCGACGCCCCTTTTACTTCTTCCACCCCTTCCGCCACGATCCAGGTTCCCCCGTCTTGCACGCCCACCTCCTCGAGCAGCGTAGACAGGAGCACTCCGGTCCATTCGGCGCAGCTGGTCATCCCGTGCGTTTCCTGCACTGTCGTATGCCGGCGGTTCGATCGGTTCCCCGCGCACTCGATGAAATGAAGGCGGGTCACGGAAGGGAGACGCTTCAATTCCTCCATCGTGAAGATCAGGTCACGGTCCACCATGCCGTGGATCATGAGACGATGCTCCTTGGGATCGATGTCCGGAACGAAGGAGCCCCTCGTGGTCCCCACATAGTGGAGCGCGGATGGCGTGATCACCCCCACCGAATCCTGAAGCGGAGCCGCAACGTGAAAGACGAGATCAAACTCATCGGGTGACGGCCTGCCGCCGTGCGGTATGCGTTTCGACGTCACGAAACGGGAGCGCTGGCCATAGGCGATCAGTTCCTCACTTGAATAGTCCTGGCCCTCGACGGACTGTCCAGATGCTGGTGTCTGGCCGATCGCGGGCTCGACCGCTCCCAAGGACAGACCACCGGCCAACGCGGCGCCGCGTTTTAGGAATGCCCTTCGATCAGGTTGTTTCAAACCCATGGGTCTCTCCTTAGCAGATGAGGTTACCCGTAAATCGCTTCCCGTCCGTCGAAACTAGACGCCAAAGGACAGTTAAACCAGAAGCACTTTGGCGGGTCGGGACAACGTGAGGCCAGGTCCAAACCCGTCAATTTGCGGCCGCTCGCCCGGGTCGGAGGGTGAGGCGGGCGGCTAGGCATTTAGCAATGCTCGAATGGGACGACTGGATGTGTGGATGGGCGGCGATGACCGGACGGGGGGTACGTAATCGGGTCCCGTCGGCCGGCCGTGTGACAAGCAATTGCTACAGTCGCGGGTGGAGCGGGGGGGGTCGCATACTTCGCTTGCGCTCAGCATGTTTGCCGCGCAGTACAATCGCGAGACGTTATGCCGCCACTTCAAGCATCAAGGCCATTGAGCACGAAGTTGCCCAAGAGGAACGAGATTGTGGTGTTCCTGATAGTCCGCGACTCGGCCTGCTCTGAGTGCGGAGACGAGTTGGCTCGGGGACAACTCCTCCGACTTGAGGGTGATCAACCGCTCTGCATGACGTGTGCAGATCTCGACCATCTGGTGTTCCTCCCGAGTGGGAACACAGCTTTGACTCGCCGTTCTACGAAGTACTCCAAACTCCGTGCGGTCGTCGTCCGCTTCAGTCGCACTCGCAAGCGCTACGAACGCCAGGGCATCCTTGTGGAGGAGCCAGCGATCGAGCGGGCAGAGGCGGAATGTCTGGCGGACTCCGACGCACGGGCCGCAGCGCGGGAGCGGGCAGCTGAGAGAAGGGCCCTTCTCGACGCTCGATACGTAGTATCGTTCGAAGAGCGCATCGCCCACCTGTTCCCCCAGTCCCCGCCCAAGGAGCGACGCTCTATCGCTGAGCACGCGTGCGAGATCCATTCCGGGCGTGTGGGTCGAAGCGCAGCCGCCAGGCACCTGGAGGCGTCCGCGGTTGAGCTCGCCGTTCAGGCACACGTGCGGCACGCGCACACCGAGTACGATGAACTCCTGGTTGGTGGCATGAGCCGACAGCAGGCACGGGCGCGTGTGGCGCACACCATTGGGGACGTGCTTAAATCATGGACGACAAGTGGGCGGTAACAACGAGGATTGGGCGGGAGGCGGCATCAAGCGATTGCTGCAGTCGCGGAAAGACGTAGCGGGTCCGCAGCACTCGCCTTGCGGCTCGCGCTCGGGTCACCATGCTGGCCGCGCAGCATCGCGATCCGTTAGCTCGCACGAGCCTGGCGTTGTGCAGACACGGCCTTTGCCACATCGGCTCTCTCGGCCCCAAGCTTGAGGAGAGAACGAATCAGCAGGTCGATCGAGACACTGGAATCGGCGGCTTCCATCTTCGCGACCCGTGACTGACTCGATCCCACAATTCGCGCGACCTGGGTCTGGTTCAAATGTCGTTTCAATCGACGCGCCCGCAGATCCTCGGCCAGAGCCAATTTCATCTCAATAAACTCGGCCTCCGCATCGGCGAGCCCGAGAAAGTCCTGCGCATCGCCAATCTGCCAGCCAGCCGACCCCAATCGCTTCTTCGTCTTCTTGTCCATCGTCCCTCCTATCCGCCACTTACCGGTACGCGTCGCGATAACTGCGGAGCCGTTATAGAGCGCGGATATCGGTCGCCACTCATCCTGTGGATTGCGCCCGCCGCTTCGATTCCTGACGGTGTTCCCATCGAGTCATGGCCTCCTTGGGTTCAGGTGCCGCAGGACCTTGAACAAGCCCAGCGTAACACGCTGCCCAGGTGAGGTCAGCCCTTCGCCTTACAAGATCAGAATCGCGAGTCTTTAGAAAGCGAGAGGTGCCGAATGCGGCCGGGTCAGGTGACCTGAGCGGGTTCGATGGTCTTAAGTTCTCGGGCCTGATCGGAGTGCAGCGCGTCCCAGAGGTCGACAGCCTGCTGAAGGTTGAGCCAGAACTCGGGCTCGGTCCCTGTGAATTTGGCGAGGCGCAAAGCGGTGTCCGGAGTTACCGCACGCTTCCCATTGACGATCTCGTTCATTCGAGGGTACGAGACCCGCAGCCGCTTGGCGGCATCCCTTTGAGTTATCCCCAGAGGGACCAAGAAGTCTTCCAGAAAGATCTCGCCCGGAAGTGTGGGGCGTCGCTTCTTTGGAAGGCGCATGGCGGAATCCTCGTGTCTCAATGGTAGTCGACAATCTCGACATCCTTTGGCCCTGCCTTCGTCCACCGAAAACAGATTCGGTACTGGTCATTGATCCTGACCGAGCGCTGCCCCTTTCGATCACCTCTCAGCTTCTCAAGCTTCAGCCCCGGCAGGGACAACGAGTCCAACGACACCGCAGCGCTCAACTGATCGAGCGTCCTACCGGCTCTGGCATGTAGCGGGGTCGCCAGGCACTTTCGTGCCGCCTTTGAATTGTGCCCGTCGTAGATGTCTTCGGTACCACGGTCCTTGAAAGAGACGATCAAATGTCCCGACTCCTTGGCGCCCGTGGCATTAATACTTAACGGCAAGCATAATACGACCCTCGCTCTCTATCAAGCGATTGCTGCAGTCGCGGAAAGACGTAGCGGGTCCGAAGCACTCGCTTTGCGGATCGCGCTTCGGGTCACCATGCCGACCGCGCAGTAGAACCGCGAGACCGTTAGGAGGCGCCTGCTAGGGATTGCGAAGCTTTTCCCAGAAGCCACGGGGTGAAAGCACGTCGATGGGGAGGTCGCCGGCGATGTCGAGGAAGTCGCGGTCACCCGTGACGACCACATCTGCCAAGCCTTCGATGGCCTCAGCCAGCACCGCCACATCATCCGGGTCCCGGATTGCGACGCCTGGATCGGATCCGCGAGATACGATCGCGGCCTCCCGCCGGAGAAACGCCTCGGTCTCCACGACAGTTGCTCGTGGCACCTTCATCTTTTTCGAGAGGACTCGCCTCAACTCGGCAAGCACCGTTTCTCCGAGTACCAGTTGATGCCCCGCGAGTATGGCGGTGAGCAGGTCCGCACAGATGCCACGCGTGGTGAGGGCGCTAACGAGCACGTTCGTGTCGAGGAATACCCTCAAGAAACGTCCCTAAACACGTCCTCGTCTGTCAGGTATCCACGGGCCTCAGCGAAGGGCATGATCCTCTTCCTCAGATCGTCGAACTGCGCCACTGCCAGTTGGCGACGAAGTGCCTCACGGACAACCTCGCTCCGGCTCCTACCGCTACGCTTCGCAACACGGTCGAGCTGTTCTTCGAGCTCCGGGTCGAGACGGATCGTGAGTGCCGAGGTCTTCATGTATGACAATGTATGACGTCCGGCGCCTCCTATCAAGCGATTGGATGAACAGACGCCGTTCCTCTCCGAGCAGGGGCCACGCTTCGGTGCGCACCCACTGACGTCCATCCTGGGTGAGCAGACGCCCACGCTCCAGGTGAAGCCCGATGTTATGGAGCTGGGAATGGACACGGTTGGTCATCTGGGTGCGTTGCCGCACCAACCTGCCCCGGCTGCGCAGGCGCACGGCCTGCTCTCTCTGCTCGATGGACTTCGGATGGACCTCGGGGATGAGGCCAGCGAGACGCATGCGAGCCAAGAGCTCGGCGTCGACATCATCACTCTTCCGTTAAGGTGGAACCTGCAGGTTCAACTCAGTCGGGTTGACGAAACCACTCTCTGGTCGCTAACGTACAATTGTACGGGTATAGTCGGAGGGTTGAATGGACATCACGATTGACGCATCAGTTGTCATGGCCGTGATCCTCAATGAGCCGAGCAAGGCGACGTTGTTGGACCGGACTCACGGTGCAGAACTGCTGTCGGCTCCGTCGTTGACCTGGGAAATCGGCAACGCTCTCACGGCGCTGTTCAAGCGCCGTCGGATAGACGTCGGCCAAGCGAGGGCTGCGCTGAAATCGTTTGAACTCATTCCGATTCGTCTCGCAGAGATCGAGTTGGAGCCTGCCGTGGAGTTGGCGGAGCAGCACAATGTGTATGCGTACGACGCGTACGTGATCGAGTGCGCTAGGCGGTACCAAACGCCGATGATGTCCCTGGACCGTCGCCAATGTGCTGTAGCAAGGGACGTGGGTATCGAGATCGTGGAGCTATAGGATGAAGGTCTACACATATTCCGAGGCGCGCCGTTGGTTCGCTCGAATTCTCGATGAGGCTCGGACGGCTGGTGAGGTGCGGATCAAGCGGCGCGACGGGACCGAGTTCACTCTCCGGCCAGTAGAGTCAATCGGCTCACCCTTGGACGTTCCGGGCGTGGACACTGACCTCAACACCGAGGACATCTTGGGCGCGATCCGCGATGGCCGAACTCGGGATCGCAAAGTCTGAGCTCTTCCGCCCAACACGTATCAGGCCCCCGGAGTCAAGAGCGCGCAGGTTCCCCTACCCGCCGGGGCGCGGCGGTCGAAAGTAAGGCGTCGGTCGTCGTGGTCTCTGACTTCATTTCAGCAGCTGGAGCAGAGCTTGAGTCTCTGCACCAAACACATATCGAGGTTCACCCGCGGGTCCCCCCGAAGCGAGCTCGGGAGGGACGGGAGCAGAAGCCGCGTGGGCTCCTGCGACCTAGAAATTCATCTGTGCCCTCGTACCGTCCGACTACGGCTTCGACCGTGCGCTCGAGTTCTCGGATCACCGGGTCGTAGCGATCGGCCAGCGCGAGATCCGCCTCGATGGTGCTCTGGACCATGGGATGCTGGCCCTTGAAGAAACGCATGGTTCCCCTCCTGGGAAAGATGGATTGAGCTTGCGCTCTGATCCTTCCGCCCTCTCGTCGAGAGGTCCAGGAGGGGGCCTGCATGAGTATCAAGCGATTGCTGCAGTCGCGGAATGGCCTAGAGAGGAGGGCTAGAGGTCGAGCACAAGTCGAAGTCCCGCGTCCACACGGGCCAGAGTCTTCGACGGCACTTTCCCGGCACGTTTCTCGAGGTAGTCCAGGTCGATGGTCACTAGTTGGGTGACGTTGGCTACAGAGTCCCGCGGCAATCCGACTGCCTCGGCCGGGAGTAGCACGTTGCCGGGAGCGTTGAGAAGGCGCGTGTTTGACGAGACGACGACCCCAATGACCGTCCGAAGCCGACTCCGGTTGAATGCGTCGGCTTGGAGGATCAGGATTGGATGCCGAAAACCCGGCTCGGACCCGCGCGGTCCGGCTAGGTCAGCCCACCAAATCTCTCCTCGAGCGACCACCACTCGGAGGGGCCAATGCTCTTGGCCTGGGCTCGTCTCAGCTTTGCTTGGAGTCCGCTGGGCTCATCGCCGTAGACTTCGTTCAATCTTGCCGTGACGTCTTCGGACCTGTGCTTCGCTAGGTATTCCGCTACTGCGGTAGAATACAACTCGCTACGTGAGATGCCTAGCTCCCGCGCGAGCTCGTCGGCAGAGTCGAAAACTTCGTCGGGTACAGATATTGCGATCTTCATGCCACCATCATACCACGGTATGACTTATGTGCGGAGCTCTCAAGTGATTGCTGCAGTCGCGAGTAGGCGAGAGGGTCGCGCGCTGCGCTTGCGGCCTCGCTAGTCGGCCTCCGGTTCCGATCCAGGGTCGCTCCACTTCGCGATTTCCTCCGCATACTTCGTGGCCTCATCCACCTGCACTTTCCAGTTTCGGAACACGTACTCCAGGGCATACCTCAGCCGGCCAGCAACCAAGAGGCACTCCTCGTCCGTCAAGCCGTGGACACCCCGGCTGTACTGTTTGAACAGGGTCCTCAGCGGGTTGACGTTCCCAGGCCTGAGGGAGCTGGACAAGGTATCGGCGGCGATGCGCAACTTTTCCTCCATCTCCCGACTGGCCCTGGCATCGCGGATGCGTTCGAGTGTCTCCTCATCCTTTTCCTCATCGGCAACGTCCTCGATCAGGTCGAGAATGCCTTCGGTCGAAGCCTCCACGACCCGGCGGAAGTAGCTGAGCGCACCGACACCAAACCCGTAGCCAAGCGAGGCAAGAGCCTTCTGGTAGTGCCGGGCGCCTTCGGCAGATAGCGCCTTTATGACGGCCGGGTCGGGTGCCGTCCCAGGCTGGGGGGACTGCCCATATTTCGTGCGGATCAGCTTCGAGTACGCCGCGACCTGGCCGGCGTCGTCGAGGAGCTCGTCCGCTCCGGACCACCTAAGCATTACTTCGGGCATCGGCGCGAAACGGACTCGCGACCATCGCGATTACGAACGCGATTTTAAAGCACCACGATTCTGAACAAACAAATGGAACGCAAATCGACCTCCCTTTTCTTCACGCCCCCTCAGGCCAACTGGAAACCACCCCGTCTTGGGGGCGTGGATACGGAAACCAGCCCCTGTCTTTGCAATTATCGCGCCGGACGCGTGATGGCCGCCAAGAGCCTCAATCCCGTGGATTGACAACGATTTGTCGGTGTAGGTGCGGCGCTACAGCGGAGGGAGGGAGGCAGGGTTTGTGTCGAAGATACGCCACATTCGGTTACGAGCCGCTGCTCGGAGAGCCCCCGGGAGATCCTGTCCTCCATGCTCTCCACCGTCACAGGCGGTAGCATCGGATCGAACCGGCGGATTTCCTCGCGGACGGCCTCAGGCGACGCCTACCGAACCGTCGGCGGCCCGTACTACCATCGTGAGGTCTCTGCGGGCGTTCTGCTCGAGGGGGACGAATATCTCGGGAGGCACCCGATCGTCGAAGATGAAGGTGCGCGTGTCCCGAGCGTGACTTCGCGACGCCCCGGAAAGACGATCGGATTGGAGCGCCGCGGTATGATACTCGCGCGGCTTCACGCGCAGCTCTCGTCAGTTCGGCAGGCTGAACACGTACAGGGCGTTGCCGTTCCTTGGGTAGGTGATCTCGGGCGACACGAGCCTCGGGACGGTGCGAGGGCTCGTTCCTCCGAGCGCCGCGGTCACCGCGATATACTGCTTTCCGTCGATCGCGAACGACACCGGGTGCCCCTGGGCGGAAGTGCCGAGACGGGTCTGCCAAAGGATCTCCCCCGTCCTGACGTCGAACGCCCGGAATCGGCGGTCCAGGTCACCCGCGAAGACGATGTCGCCGGCCGTGGACAGCGCGCCTGTGATGAACGCCGCCCGCTGCTCGTAGCTCCACACTTCCTCCAGCGTGCTCACATCGAACGCCGCGAGCTTTCCGAGGTTGCCGTCCGAGCCTGGCATCTCGAAGAAGCGACGGGCTGCGCCCAGCCCTCCACCTCCTACCTCGAGCTCGACCTCCCGCGCCTGGTTCTCCAGGCAAGTCTGGCTCAGCGGTGCGATCAGAACCCCCGTGGGCGGGTGATAGGTCATCGAGTGCCAGTCCTTGCCCCCGGCGCTGCTCGGACACGCCGGCGTCCATTCGTCGACCTGTGCGTTGATGATGTCGTCTCGGTACGTGATCGCGCCGGTCTCGGGATCGATGTTCGTGAAGGCGTTCTGAAACACCGTCTCGGTGAATCCCAGGAACTCGCCGCTGACTCGGTCGTTCTTCCAGAGGATGCCGTGCTTCCCGATCGACAGGACGAGTCGTCGGCCATCCCGGTCGACGAGAACGCGCTCGAATACCTCGTCTAGATCCAGAGCTTCACCGGGGACGTGCTGGAAATACCACTCGAGCTCGCCGGTCTCCACGTCCACAGCCACGGTGGAGTTCGTGTACAGGCCCGCGTCGAAGATGGACATGTGCCGGCTACTGGGCACCCAGGGTTTTGCCTGGGCCGTTCCCCAATAGGTCAGGTTCAGCTCGGGATCGTAGCTCCCCGTAATCCAGGTCTCGCCACCCTTCCTGAAGATGTTGTCGAGGTTGGCCCACGTGTCCCCCCCGGGCTCCCCGGCCTCCGCGATCGTATTGAACCGCCACACGAGCTCACCGGTGGTCGCGTCGTGCGCGCTGATGAAGCACCTGGACTCGTCATACGTCGCGCACCCGGCCATCCCGGTGATCACCTTTCCGTCCGCAACGATGGGTCCGCTGGAATTCGAATTCCCCTCTTGGATCTCGGTTTCCCAGACAGGCTCCCCGGTGCGGGCATCCAGCGCCACCAGCCGTGCATCGGTCGTCGCCTGGATGATCATGTCCTGGTATATGGCGATCCCGCGCATGTCCTGGCTGTTGTCGGGGCCGGTGGCGTGCTCCCAGATCAGGTCTCCCGTCCTACCATCCAGAGCCTGGATCACGTTGCCGGGATTGATCAGGTAGATGACCCCGCCGTAGACGAGAGGAGCCGGTTCTGAGTTACCGTCGTGCATGTTCCACACCCACTCGAGCTGCAGTCCGCCGACGTTGCCCGCGTTGATCTGATCGAGGGAGCTGTAACTCCAAGCGTGGTAATTTCCCCGCATCATGGGCCAGTCCGCGGGGTCCGGGTTCCGGAGCATTTCGTCCGTGACCGGCACGAAGTCCCGCATCAGGTCGGCCACGGTGAGCGACTCCGATTCCATGTTGGCCGGTTCCTCGCCCAGGTTGGCGATGTCGAAGATCCAGCCCCGCAGCTCGCCTCCCGGGTTCTCCTCACTATGGATTTGGATGTAGAGGGACTGCGCCTGGAGCGCGGCGGTCTGCTCATCGGTAAGCTCGACCGTCCCGGCGATGTCCCCCTCGGGTGAGGTGCTTACCTCGAGTGGCTGAGCCACGGGCCCCTGCTCGCCAGGCAGTCCGATGTGAAGGTGCGCCGCGATGGCGGGCGAGCTCATCCCCCGATATGTGCCTCTGACCGTCAGCCGGTTTCCGGCGAGCGTGGCGCGGACCTGGCCCACGCCTGTGATCGTGCGAACCGTTCGACCATTGACGGGCACGGGCGAGAGGCGGGCTCGGAAGGAGTCGGCCTGAGCGGACAGTTGGCCGGACGAGGAGAACGCTGGGCCTCCGAGGGTGCCTCCAAGAACGAGTGCGAGGAAGAGTACCGACTTTCTAGTCATGCTAGTCATGCGAGCGCTCATGTGAGACCTATGGTCGTGGCCCGGGTTTCCGATCGCCCACGCTACCCGCCGGCGTAACGCGGAGCAAGATCCGGGTCCTGTGCCGACACGGAGGGAAGTGTCGGCATCCCGCTATCGCGGCCGCCCTTGATGCGCCCTTTCCTGACCCGAGCTACAAGGCGGGCCCGCTGATCATGCCACAGCGGGTTCCTGTATTCGCGGACGTCGTCTTTCAGCAATCAATCCCCGGGGGCGAGGGATCAGGCGCACACCACCATCGCCGGTGCCGGGCACTTCCTGCAGGAACAAGCCGGCGAGGAATTGGCCAGAGTCATCGTCGAGTTCATCGTCGGGGGGAGTTCCTGCGCAGCTTGAAGAGCCTGAAGCGATCATCCCCCTGCGTATCAGCACCCGGACCAGAAGGCCATGAGGACGGCTCTCGCGGGGCGCCAGCGGGTCGCCGGAGACCGCGAATAGCGGGAACCGACAGCGGGAGTCCAACAGCGGACTCGCACCGCATCGGGGAACGCGAAGCCCCACCTGATCTCGGAAGACCAAGTGGGACAACATGTTCCATCAGTCAGTGCCCCGCCAGGGACTCGAACCCCGAACCTACTGATTAAGAGTCAGTTGCTCTAGCCAGTTGAGCTAGCAGGGCAAATCTCCCGAAGGAGAGGGTTGAAAACTATTCGGCCCCCCAAAAGGGTCAAGTGGCGCCTGGGGAGGGTGCTTTAGGAAGCGTTTGCTGGGAGCGAGCCTGGAGGTACTGGGACGGAGGGAGGATGAGGACACCGAGTACTTTCTGGCCAAAGTAGACTCCGAAGTCCCGAATATCACCGGTGATGAGATGCGTGGCTCCAGCCGAGACAGCCCCACTGAGAATCGGCCAATCCTTGTCGCGGAGCTGTACGTCGCCGCGGACATCTGGGTCGAGGACCCCGGCCGGGACCACCTCGACCGACTCCAGGAGTCCGTCCAATCGCTCCTTTTGATTGGAATCCGCCAGATTTCGAGTAGCCTCCTCAATGGCGTATTCTGAGGTGACCAGCTCCGAATTCGGGGCGGTCCAAAGCCGCCGCACTCCGGCGTCGTCCCGGTACGCGGCAGAGAACAGCACGTTGGCATCCAGAAAGAGGCGATCCACGGATCATTCGTCCCCCGGACGATGATGCCGGATCTTCGCAGGATCCAATCCCATCTTGCGGACTTCGTTCAAGGCGCGCTGATAGTCCGCATCATCGACGGCGTTGGAGAGGAAAAATTCGGCCTTCCGCTCCGGGCCGTATATCTCGAGAGGTACTGTGATGGCGGGACGAATCAGTATCCCCTCCGGCGTTTCCTCGGCGATCACCTCAGATCCCTCTTGTATGCCGAAGATCCGCCTGAGTCTCGCCGGGATTACAAAGGTGCCTCGCTTCCCAATTCGGCCAGTTTCTGAAACTGACATAATCCACCTCCTAATGTCAGAATATCTGATATACTGACATACTGAGTCAAGGAGAGCGGTTCCAAGTGAAGGTCAGTACGCCGCGATCCCAGTCACGGCCTGGCCCAGAATCAGCCCGTGGATGTCGTGCGTGCCCTCGTAGGTGTAGACCGACTCCAGGTTGGCCATGTGCCGCATCGAGTGGTACTCGACCAGGATTCCGTTGGCCCCCAGAAGCCTCCGGGCCTCGCGGGCGATGTCGCACGCCATATCGACGTTGGCTCGCTTGGCTAGGGACACCTGTTGAGAGGTCATGGTACCGGCGTCCTTGAGGCGGGCGAGTTGGATGCACAGCAGTTGGCCCTGCGTGATCTTGGTCAGCATGTCCGCCAGCCGGATCTGCTGGATCTGCTTGCCCCCGAGGAGACCGCCGAACATCATCCGCTCCTTTGCGTAGCTCCTGGCCTCGTCGAAACAGGCCATCGCCGCGCCAACCGCACCAAATGTGATGCCGAAACGCGCCTGGGTGAGGCAGAGGAGCGGGCCTTTCAGCCCCTCGATCCCGGGCAGAAGGGCGCTGTCGGGCAGGTGAATGTCCTCCAGATGTATTTCACTGGTGTCAGAAGCCAGCAGCGACAGCTTCCCCTTCTGGTCGCGAGCCGAGAAGCCGTCCACGTCCGTGGGCACCACGAATCCGCGAATCCCGCTGGTGTCGCCGATCTCTGCGGTCTGCGCCCAGATGATCGCGACGTCGGCCATGGATCCATTGGTGATCCACATCTTGGTGCCGTTCAGCACCCACCCGTCGTCGGTCTTCTTCGCCGTCGTGATCATACCCGCCGGGTTCGACCCAAAGTCGGGCTCGCTGAGCCCGAAGCAGCCGATCTTCTCGCCCGTGGCGAGCTTGGGTAGCCACTCCTGTTTGTGCTCGTCACTGCCGAAGGTAAAGAGGGGATACATGACCAGGGCACCCTGCACCGAAGCAAAGGACCGAATCCCCGAGTCACCCCGCTCGAGCTCCTGGGCGATGAGTCCGTACGCCATGTTATTGAGGCCGGCGCAGCCGTACTCCTCCGGGAGGGTGGGGCCTAGCATGCCCATCTCCCCCAACTCGGGAATGAGCTCCTTCGGAAAACGTCGGTCGATGTACGCCTTGCCTATGATCGGCATCACGCGCTCCTCGACCCATTCGCGCACGGTGTCCCGGATCATGCGCTCCTCTTCACTCAGGAGCGAGTCGACGTCGTAGAAGTCGATCCCCTGGAATTTACTGGCCATGCGTGTGCCTCACTCTGGATTTGAGAGCCCGGATCTCGATCGAGAAGATTGGATCAAAAAGAATCGATCAGGAAAGTAAGTACATCGACCTGCGAGCGGGATGGGTGCGAATTTACTCGGCGGGATCTGTGGGGGTGGCCTCCAGGTGGGCGGCTTCCCCGCGAAAACGTGCAACGCCGTAGAGCACCTCGCGCGCGACCCGTGCACTCACATAGAGGGCGGCGACGACCGTTCCGATCCATCCGCCGATCAACATGTCCGAGGGTTGGATGTACAGCCAAATCCACAGCGCGAGCACCAACGCGATGGCAGAGCCGACATACCAGCTCCGAGAGAGGGCCCGCGCCTTGGCATCGGCAACACACGCGTCGCACCAGAGCAGCCGGTCGAGATCCTGCCGGGGCTTGGTCTCACGGCAGAGCAGGCACCTTTCCTCGAGTGAGTCGAGGTCCTTCCAAATCACGCCAACGCCCCCCTCACGAAGCTAACCGACGAAATCCTCGTTATACCCGAACTCGGTGTGATCCTGACCCCATTTGACGAGCTGCTCCAAGAGCACGGGACGCTGGGTGCCCCCCGTGCGTGCTCTCCCGGCGATGTTTCTCGCTCGTCTCCAGGTGAGCTCGTTCAACGAGTCCCTGTGCAGAAAGGCGCGGGCCACCTCGTTGCGACCGCCGTCCGTCCGCGTGATGACCCGAACCCCGGACACGCCTGGATACGCCCGCAGTAGACTCTGTGTCTCATCTGTGAAGAGGTAGATGTAGGGTCCGACCTTGGCCCAAAGAGAGCCACCCCTGCGCACCTGCCGGAGCGGCTGTTCGACGGTGACCTCTACGACGTTGCCGCTCACACGGACGGATAGGTCCGAAGAGCTCGCGTAGTGGGCCCCCGCCTCGCTCTCAGTGGGCACCGAAAGGTCGGCCGACTCTTCACACGCTAGAGGCGAAAGGATGAGGCTCATGGCCAGCACATCGATCATCGTCCTACGGTTCATCGAGATATCCCGTCACTTGTTGCAATTCGCGTCACAAAATAGTGCACGTGCCACAACTATTATTGCACCTGTATGGCTGCACGTACCACAACTATTACTGCACGTACCACAACAACGTTGCAGCGAACCTTTCCGCCGCCGAAGCGACTGAGGCGAAATCGGCGACCGAGCCCGGCCGGCCCGCCACGACCCCGAACCAGATCACATATCCGGTCCGCACGTTCAAAATGGTCGCGACGATCTCAACGACCGAGGTCCCACCGGCACCCTCGGCCCCGGCGCGGACCGTCAACGGAATCAAGGCGATCTCCGAGTTTACCAGCGCTCCCAACCGAAGAAGCTGACCGAATAGCGGATCACCGACCCGCCTTACCTCCGCCCTGAGAAAGAAGGCCACCGGAAGTCCCCTCACCGCACTGTCGACGGTGGGAGCGCGCGCCAGCACGGCTTCGAGCTCGTCCGAAAAAATCCATTCGACCTCCCGGGTCCTGTTGCGAAGCGCAAAATCGATCTCCGGGCTCGCGTCCCCGGGCACTCCAGTAGGGATTTGTACGGGGAACACCATCACCCTTTCGCCACGCAGATCCGGAATGAAACCCTCGAAACTACCCGAGGTCGGGGCCGGCCCGGTTCCTCCGCACCCGAACGCCGAGAATGCCGCGATCAGGGTGCCGACGGTACTCAAGACGCGTGACCGCCGGCGGGCCGAGGGATCAGTCCACATCGGCGTCTTCGTCCGGTTCAAGCGCCAGCGCCACCGAGTTGATGCAGTAGCGGAGGCCCGTGGGCGCCGGGCCATCGGGGAAAACGTGACCCAGATGACCCCCGCAGCTTCCACACAAAACCTCCATCCTCTTCATGCCCAAGGTGTGGTCCTCCTCCGTACGGACCCGTCCGCCCTCGATCGCCTCGTAGAAGCTCGGCCAACCGCTTCCCGATTCGAATTTGGACTCTGAGCTGAACAAGGGGTCACCACACCCGGCGCATCGGTAGGTCCCAGGATCCTTCGCGTCGCAGTACGCACCCGCGAAGGCCCGCTCAGTGCCCTTCTGCCGCAAGACCTCGAACTGCTCCGGCGTGAGGACCTCTCGCCAGCGGGCCTCGGATTTGTCGGCCACGGTGCTCTCCTCGATTCCACCAACCCGTTGAGTTCAAGAATCGCACAACGGGACGCCGGGCACCATCTTGCCCCCACCAAACCGGGGCGGTTCTATTAGCTCCCGACGCATCACAGCAGTCAGTCCACAACGCCTACCGGATCCGCACATGAGTGATTCCACCGTCCGACACGTTTCATGGGACAGCCTGCCCATGGAGGAGCTGAAACCCGGCTTGCGCCGGCACTGGGTGAACGGAGAGAAGGGCATGCTCGCGCAGATCTACTTCGACAAAGGAGTCAGCGTCCCCAAACACCATCATGAGAACGAGCAGTTCGCCTATGTTCTCGAGGGGGCACTGCTCTTTCGGATTGGGGACGACCAGACGGAGGAGGTAGTCGTGCGTGCCGGAGAGGTTCTACATATTCCCTCCAACGTGCCCCACAGCGCGGAGGCACTCGAAGACACCGTGGACCTGGACGTCTTCGTGCCTCCCAGACAGGACTGGCTGACTGGGGATGACGACTATCTTCGGGGCTGAACGAACCCTGATGCGGAGCTGAACGGAGCGTAACGAATGGATTTGGGTCTCAAAGGTAAGACAGCGTTGGTTGCGGCTTCGAGCCGCGGTCTCGGCCGGGCCGTGGCCGACGAACTGGCCCGGGAGGGTGCGAACCTGGTGATCTGTGCCCGAACCGTGGCTCCACTCGAAGAGGCGGGTCGGGCGATCCACGATGAAACGGGCGTCGAAGTGGTTGCGGTCCCCACGGATCTGAGCAAACCGGCCGACGTGGCCCGTCTCATGGAAACAGCCGAGTCCGACTTCGGGAAGATCGACGTTTTGATCACGAATACCGGCGGACCTCCGCCCGGCCCCTTCGAAAGCCATTCGGTGGAAGCGTGGAGTACCGCCGTGGAACAGAATCTCAACAGCGTCCTGAATCTGACTCGGGCGGTGCTTCCGGGGATGAAGAAGGCGGGGTGGGGCCGGATCATCAACATCACCTCGGTGGCCGTGAAGCAGCCGATCGACGGGCTGATCCTGTCGAACGCCGTCCGCGCGGCCGTGACGGGGTTCGCGAAGACACTCGCCAATGAGGTCGCCGCCGACGGCATTACCGTGAACAACGTGATGCCAGGCTTCACGAAGACCGAGCGGCTGGATTCGCTGGCCGCGAACATCTCGGAGACGCAGGGGATCACGGTGGAAGAGGCCTTCGACCGCTGGAAGAGCCAGAGCCCGATGGGGCGCATCGGCGAGCCCACCGAGTTCGCGGCGCTCGTAACGTTTCTCGCCTCCGAACGCGCCAGCTATATCACCGGAACGTCGATCCCGGTAGACGGGGGCTTCATCCAGGCGCTGCTTTAGCGCCGGCGGGCGAGCCCTTCCCCATACGGATGTTGTCCGTGAGCCAGCTCCTGGAGCAAGCCGACGTCCGAGCGGCGCACGAGCAGATCGTCGCCACCGACGACCAGACGCTCGTCGACCAGATCGGTCTCACAGAAATTCCGGCCCCGCCGTTCGGCGAAGAGCTCCGAGGACGCCGTATGGTCGAGCTCCTCGTTGAGGCAGGTCTTACCGACGTTCATCAAGACGGGGTCGGTAACGTGCTCGGGGTCCGACCCGGCGCCGAAGATCGAGAGCCGCTGGTGCTTTCGGCGCACCTGGACACCGTTTTCCCGGCCGGAACGGACGTGACAGTATGCGTCGACGGCGACGTCCTTCGAGCCCCCGGAATCTCGGACGATGCGCGGGGCCTCGCCGCCCTCGTCGCGGTCGCTCGGGCCCTGTCGAAAGCGGGCATCACGACTCGCCGTCCCATCCTGTTCGCCGCCACGGTGGGGGAGGAGGGGAGGGGAGATCTCCGTGGAGTGCGTCACCTGTTCCGCGCCGAGGGTACGGCATCGGAGGCCGCCGGATTCATCTCGTTGGACGGAGCGGGACTCGATTACGTGGTCACGAGAGGCCTCGGAGCACGGCGCTTTCGGGTGGTCCTCCGTGGCCGTGGCGGCCACTCGTGGAACGACTGGGGCACACCCAACCCCATCCACGCGCTCGGGCGGGCGGTGGGCGCCTTGGCTGCGTGGCCGAAGCCTACCGAACCGGCGCTGAGTCTCACCGTGGCACGGTGGGGAGGAGGGACCAGCGTCAACGCCATTCCGTCTGAGGCCTGGGTCGATCTGGACCTTCGGAGCGAATCGAGCCGCCGCCTCGACGATGGCGAGGACCGGCTCCGGGCGGTGTTGGATCGGTCCGTGGCCGAGGAGAACTCCGGCGTTACCGGGCAGGCGGGCGGTCTCCACCTCGAGGTGAGCGTGGTGGGAAACCGGCCCACCGGCGTCACGGATCTGGATTCCCCGCTCGTGGAGGCCGCCCTCGCAGCCACCGGAGCGGCCGGCGCAGAGCCCCGGGTTACGGCCGCCTCGACAGACGCCAACCTCCCGATGTCGCTCGGAATCCCGGCCATCACCCTCGGGGCGGGCGGTTCGGCGGGGGCCGTCCATACGACCGATGAGTGGTACCGCAACGAAGACGGTCCGGTGGGAATCCAGCGGGCGCTCCATACCCTGCTACTGGTTTCAGGGGTCGGTTAGCGGTTCCCCTCGACCTCGGAATCCTCGCCGATGCTGAGGGCTCCCTGGTACGCCGTGACCCTCGACCCCGAACCCACGAGAGAATCGTGGAGGGTGGAGCCGATCACCGTGGAGCCCGAGCCAAGAATCGCGTCGGTAACGGTCGAATCCTCGACCTGAGCTCCCGCTTCGACCGTCACGTTGGGTCCGAGCACCGAATTGCGGACCACCGCACCTTCCTCGACGCGAACCGGATGGTTCAAGGTCGAACCCTCCACGGTCGCAGAGTCCGCGACTCCGCTTCGCCCTTCGAGCAACAGATGCCGATTCGTCTCGATCAGGGTCGCCGGCTTCCCACAGTCGTACCAGCCCTCGACGGGCGCCACCTGGATCTTCGAGCCGTGGTCGACCATGTACTGGAAAGCATCGGTCAGATAAAACTCGCCCGAAGGGCCGGGGTCGGCGTCGAGCGTGTGCCGGATTCCGTCGAAGAGGAGCCGCCAATCCTTGATGTAATAGAGCCCGATGTTGGCGAGCTTCGAGATCGGCTCCGAGGGTTTCTCGACGATGCGTACCATGTAGCCGTCGTCGTCGGTGAGGATCACGCCGTACCGCTGGTAGTCCTCCACCTCCTTGGCCCAGATGACGCCCCCGGTGCCCTCGCCGACACCGCGAACCAGCGCGAGATCCGCATCGAAGAGGGTATCCACGAAGAGAATCAGCACATCTTCGTCTACAAACGGCTCTGCCAACTTCACCGCGCCAGCCGTCCCGTCCTGAATCTCCTGGAGCACGTATTGAGCCTTGATGTGCGGATACGCGTCGGCCACGTAACGCTCGATGGCCTGTCGCATGTAACCCACCACGAAAACGATTTCGTCCACGCCGAGCTCGCCGAGGTCATCGAGGATGTAGCTCATGACCGGCCGTCCCGCGACGCGAATCAGCGGCTTGGGCACGGTGTGGGTGTGCGGGCGAAGACGCGTACCCTTTCCAGCAAGCGGAATAATCGCTTTCATGAATAAGAGCCAGGGGTTCAACCAACGATGACCGTCGAGCCACTATGGAACACTGGCGGAGAGTCCGGGTCAAGAGATCGACCCCCATTCGCTATCGCCTCGGAGGGTAGCCGTTTGTTCGCACAACGCCTTGCCAAAGCGCTGTACAACCATCGAGCCGAGACCGACCCCTGGTCCGACGATCCGCGGCTGATCGGCCGGACCTACGCCATTCCCTACGAGAAGGTGTGGCGTACCTGCCTGAGGTTCGTCGAGGAGCGCGGGAGATGGAGACTACTCCAGGCGGATGATCTTGCGGGCTTCATTCGGGTTCGGTGCACCACGGTGGTCTTCCGCTTCGAAGACGATCTCGAGATTCGTATCGGACTGGACGAAAACGCCTTGACGCGGGTCGATATCCGGGCCGGTTCCCTGAGGGGTCGTGCGGATCTGGGCATGAACGTCCGCCGCGTCGGGCGCTTCTTCAAGAGGCTCGATCGTTTGCTCGACGCCGGGCCGGGTACCATCCTCGATCCGCGCGAAACAGAACGCTTGACCCGGCAGGCCTGATGCGGGAAGGGTTCGCCTCCCTCGCGCTGTGTGTTCTCTTGTACGGTTGCGATGCCAACGCCCCCGCGCCTCCGGTCACCCAGCCGGGGCTCCAACCGAGTGACGACGCCGAGCAAAACTTCGAGGGTGGCCTCTACGAACGGAACGTGGTGTTCATGACGGTGGACGCAGACAGCGCCATTGTCGTGCCCTGGTTTTTCCGGACCTCCTCCTCCGCTGATGGCGTGGAGCGGTGGGCGGAGGGCTGGCTTGCCCGGGCGGGAGTTTGGGAGCCCTTCTTCCAGGATCAGTGGATTTCCGGACCGAGCCGGACGCCGTTTCGAATTCAGCCCCGAGGCCCGATGGATCTGGTGGTCGGAATGGGTGGCACGCTGGAGCGGATCCTGTTCGAAGAGGGACAACGGCAACTCGAGGTCGTGATCGATGAGTGGATGTCGGATTGGAGTGGAAATCGGGGAGAGACGTTTCGCGTGCATCAGGGGGCGGCCCTCTTCGGAGACCAACGGGTCGAGGGAATCGTGCTCGACATGAATCGGGCCCGCCTGAGAGAGGGCCCCGAACCCGGGGAGTGGATGTTCCTGACCGGGCCACGCCGCCTGGTCATTGTGGTCGAGTCGCCTGGCGGGTTACCCGCCTACACGGCGTGGGGCAGAATGGGCGATGAGGACTTTCGATGGCCGGAGGTCGAGGTGGAGTGGAGCGCGGTGCGGTCGTTCGAGGAGGCGCGTAGGGATGTGCCGGTCGAGTGGGAAATTCGTTCGATAGGCTCGCTCGACGGCGGCGTCCAGATCTCGCTTGCCAGTGCCGGTATGGAGCTCCGGGCGGAGAGTGGAGCAGGCCCCATACTTCCGGTCACCGGCCTCTACCAGGTAACCGGTTGGGCCGTCTTGGACGGAGACTCCCTCGAGGTACGGGGGCTCGTACGCCACGTACAGCGTTGACCAGGTGATGGGCCCGAAGAGGTGATGGCGTGTCCCAGGAGTTGATCCGCGCTCTGATTACCGTCTTTTTCGGCGCCATGGCGGGCGGCCTCACCAATTCGATCGCCATCTGGATGCTTTTTCACCCGTACGAGGCCCCCCGCCTCGGTAAGCGGCCCCTGAAGATGCTCCAGGGGGCGATTCCCAAGAATCAGGCGCGCCTGGCGACGGCGATCGGACGGACCGTCGGTACGCGCCTGCTCACGCCTGAGGATCTGGGGAAGACCTTCGGTGACGAAGCCGTCCGACAGGCATTCGACGAACACCTTTCGGGATTTCTGGACTCCGTTCTCAATACGGAACGCGGATCTCTGCGGGATATGATCCCGAAGCGGATGCATGATCAAACCGATGAGATTTTCCAGGACGTCGCGGACTTCGGACTGGCTCGCCTGCGCGAATACCTGGAATCCGACCGATTCGCCGAGGCGGTGGCCGAGCGCGCCGAGGAGATCGTCCGGTCGATCGCCGATGAGCCGGTGGCGGGGATCCTGACGCCGGCCCGTGAAAGCGCCATAGCCGAAGCCGTCGAAGAATGGCTCACCGGTGCGGTCGAGAGTGAAGACTTCAGCAGAGCCATCGACGACTATCTCAGCCGCGCCGCCCACAAGCTCCTCGAGCCGACCCGTACCTTCGAGGAAGTGCTCCCGCTAGGGCTCGTGGGGGCCGTGGAAAAAAGCATTGCGGCTTACCTGCCGATCGCGATTCGCCGGGTTGGATCGACCCTGGAGGACGAAGAGGCGCGAGCCAGATTCAAGACCTTCATCAATGAGCTCCTGCGTCGCTTCCTCGGAGATCTCAAGTTCCATCAACGGGTAGTCGCGAAGCTCATCATCACCGAATCATCGGTCGACAACGTCCTCGACACGATTGAAGAGGAGGGCGCCGAGCGACTCGCCGAGTTACTCCAGGACCCGACCATGCAGGACGCCATGGCGCGGGGGATCAATGATGCGATCGTAGATTTTCTGCGCAGGCCCGTGACGTCCGTGCTGGGGGATGAGGAGGACAAGAGCGTCGTGGACGCACGGCGGACGGTCACTACCTGGATCCTCGATATCGCCCAGGACCCGGCATCACGGGAATTTCTCGTAGAGAAGTTGCAGGTCGCGCTGGAGGGCGTGGGCGCCCGGACCTGGGGCGAAGTGCTGGCGAAACTTCCGCCTGATCGCGTTGCCGAGTGGCTCGTCGGTGCGGCACGGAGCGAGGCGGCAGAAACGCTTTTCCGCGAGGTGGCTACCCGCCTCGCGTCGACCCTGCCTGATCGACCGATCGGAACCCCTGCGAACTGGCTCCCCGAGGGATCGGCGAGAAAGCTGGAAGAGGCGATGAGCGACCCGGTCTGGGAGTGGCTCCAGACCCAGGTTCCGGCGGTTATCGAAAAAATCGACATCGCCGGCCGCGTCGAGCAGAAGGTCCTCGAATTTCCGCCGGCGAAGATGGAAGAGTTGGTGCGGAAGGTCACTCACAAGGAGCTCCGCATTATCGTTCGGCTGGGCTACCTACTGGGCGGTTTTATCGGCTTGGCTCTCGTATTACTGAACCTTGTTTTGGGTTGAGCTCGATTCCGGGCCGAACTCGATTCTGCCGCAAACCGAGGGTCTTAGGCTCCAGTTTCCTTGTCGTGGGCCACCGAGTTGCTCTCGGGGGGCACGGGGTCACTCGGGCGGGGCATCTCCGTCCGGAAGTATGTCCGGGTGCGCCGGCGGACGGACGCCCGCTCCTGAGCCTTGAAATAATCGAGCCACATGAAGTGACGCTTGGCCCGCCGTGGTTTTCCACCGCCCATGCGCACGTCGATTTCCTGCTGGGTCTGTGTATACCGGCCGGCCCCGAGATATAAGCCGAGTGCGAGCGCACCGACAGCGCCGAGGATCTGTAGAAAGAGGATCACGGAAAAGGGTCAGGCCTTTCCCACCGACTCCAAAAACAGCAGCACCAGACCCGTCCCGAGAATGGTGGCCACGACCATGGTGCCGACCGAAACCAACGCCATGACGCCCCAGAACACGATGTGGATGAAGTTGTAACCGCCCGGAAGAAGATCCATGGCTCTCAATATGCACCGGGGCGGGTACCTCTACAATGGGTCCTCGGACTCGTCTTTCGCGCCCTCCATCTTCCGTCGAATGTCGGCGAGGTAACCCGGTGCGAGGTCGAGGAGATGGCACACCCTGCGCATCAGGGATTCCTCGTGACTCGATAGCTCTCCGTCCGCGTACACGAGGCCCCACATGACCTCGACCAGCACCATTTTCTGGCCGAGCGAGTAGTTTTTCTTGATCAGCTTCGTGAACTGCCACAGATCGACGGCGTCCTCGCGGGCCTTCTCGGCCAATTCGAGGAGTTTCTCGGCCTCTCCCACGTCGAGCCCATACTGGCGGCGCACAGCCGACAGGAGATGCTGACTCTCGTCCGCCGTGAATTCGTCGTCGGCGTACGCGATCTCGATCAGCAGGGCGCAAGCGGCCAAACGCACGTCCGGCTCCGCCACCTCCTGCTCCGGTGACTCCGGCTCCATGGTAGCACTGAAAAACGACTTGATGGCATCTAGCATGGTGGCATGCTAATGCGGTCAGGGGGTCTCTGCTAGAAGGCGGTTGAAGAAGTGCTGTGGGCCTCCGCTACTGCAGCGAGCGGACCCTCCGGATTCCCGCCCGCAGCGGCACCACCACGCAAGCCACCGTGATCAACAATGCGCCGCCCGTACCCAACAACAGCGGTGTGACCGCCGCTCCCCCGCTCGGGTCGGCGAGGCGAGCCTGCAGGAATCCGTTCACCGGCCAAGCCAGGAGGATGACCACCACAACGAGATAGCTCACGGCGCACATCATGAAGATGAGGCCCCCGAATGACGTCGGGATCTCAGCCATGTTGTCGGTCTCATAATTCGGAAAGAGGGCGCCCAGGCCCAAAGCGAGCGCCGTAATCGCGAAGGTCACGCCGACCATGGTCACCGTCGTAATTCCCAGAATCAACGGAGAAGCCTGGAGGATGATGTTGGTCACCACGATGAGTGGAAGAGCGATCAAGAGCAGCGGTATCGTGCCCACCCAGTATTTGGCGAGGAACAGAGTGCGTATGTCCAACGGCGAAGAACGCAGGAGCCACATCATCCGTCCCTCGAGTGACATACCGGGAAAAACGAAGCGGGCCGCGATGGCGGCCACCACGAAGCCCGCGAGCCCGAGGTTCAGGAAGGAAACGACGTTGATCAGAAAAAAGGAGACCTCCTCACCGGTGTACAGAGGCAGCACCTTGATGTTGTACACGTACACCACCACGAGGACCGCTAGCAGAATCAGCTGCGACCACTGCGTGGTGTCTCGGAAGAACACCCGAATCTCCTTGGCCACCAACTGACGCGTGGCCGGCGCCGCCCGGATCAGCCGCTCCAACCACCTCGAGCGTGCCTCTCCCTTTCGGAGCTCCGCCCCCTCCTGCGCACGGGTGAACCCGGTGCGGAACAGTCGGACGTGCAGCCATGCCCCAATCACGAAGAATGCAGCAGCCGTACTCCAGAGGAGCGCGAGCGGAAACGGATCGAACCCTCCCGTGAGATAGGACATGAGAGATTGGGCGGCCCATTCGCTCGGGAGCCAGGGGGACGTGGGCGTTCTCAGCACCGCCATGAAATCCACGAGATCGCGAAATTGGTCGGGACTGACCAGCCGCTCGGGGCGAAGGAAGCTGCCGACATGGTCGACGCGGAAGGGCGGGCGGGTCTTGTCGGCTTCGGGCATTGGGGGCTCCGGTTGATGCGGTGATCTAACGTAGCTGGCCAGAGGCGCGGTTTCTAGGCCGGGCCAGTTGCCAAGACCGCAATGGAACACCACGTGCCATGCAGCCTGGACACCGCAAAGGAGACCACTCGATGCCGAGAGACGATACTTTCTGGGGCAGGATCGGCCAGCTCTCCCTCGACGGGCTTGCCTACATCGCGACCGCTGTCGCTGCCGCCCCGGCAGCTTTGCTGATCGCCTTTTTCTACGTCTCCGGCAGTCCATAGGCCGGTTGTTGCACGAATCGCCGGGGCATGACCGCGCAAAAGCCGGATCCCCTTTGGCTCATCGAGTTGGTCGTGCCCACCGCCGGCATCGCCGTCTTCGAAGGATTGCTCGACCCTTTCGCCGAGGCGGTTTCGATCTTCGAGGCCGGGAACGGCGCTTACCGGCGGATCGCCGGATACAGCGCGGGCGAGCCCGACCGCGCCCGCATCGAAGCCGCGGCGGCGGTGGCGGCGTGTGCCGCCGGGCTTGGCGTGCCGGAGCTGCACATCGAGGTTTTGGCCGAC
>JADFNK010000033.1 GCA_022563405.1 Gemmatimonadota bacterium
TTCGAGGTCCAACTTGGGATCCATCTTACGGATTCGCGCGGCGACGTTGTGGGCGAGGTCGCTCAAACCCTGCCGCCGCATGATACGATACGCTCCGATATACTGAGTGAGCGCCTCATCGGCCCGATCGTTCTGCTCGAGCTGCGCCCCGAGGATCATACAGATCTCATAGTCGTCCGGAGCCAGGTTGACGAACTCGATCAAGGCCCGGAAGGCCTCGTCGAGATCTCCGGCGGCCTGCACGCTTTCCGCATACGTTACGAAGCTGGAGCGGGCATCCGTGATGAAGCCCTGCGCCGCACGGATCTGCCCCATCTTGAGATGGATGCTGTATCGATCGGGGAGGTTGCGCATCACCTTCTTACAGACGGCAACAGCGTTGTTGGGGAGCCCCGCGTCCATGTAAAAATCTACGGCCCGCTCATAGAACGCCACGGCCTGGGCGGCGCTCCCGATTCTCGTCGCCAAGTCGCCAGACCGGTTGAACAATGCGATATCGGGCGCGTCTTCGCTCGACAACAGGTCGATAGCCTGGCTGTAGAGATCCAGGGCCTCCCCCCACTGCTCGTTTTGCTCGAAGTTCCGAGCCCGCTCTTTCAGGCTTTCAACACTGCTCACAAAGCGACACTCATACTCGCGTCTGACTTATCGCCCGCGCAGACACATACTCTGACACGCGACGAGAGAGGAGCCGGGACTCGCCCGGATGAAGAAGCCTAAATCTGTCAACAGCCGCCGGAAGCACAAGGGGATGGGGGATCATGCCAATGACCTCCGTTTCGATGACCCGTCCGCCGCTCGCTTCGACGCGCTCTTCAATAGCGTCGAACACGTCGTATGGTGAAGTTGCCTCAGGGTCCTCGAGGTTCATGGAGATTTGGAGCCGGTCGGTCTCCGAAAGTGCCAACCCCAATACCCGCAAGTGCTTGAACCCACCCTCGGACTCACGGAGTCCCCTCGCGATCGCCTTGAGGGTGTATAAGGATATCCCTTCGACAAAGACGTTCCACGCCAACAAGACGCGACGGGCACCGACACAGGTAACGCCAGCGCTCGGATGGGGTCTGCCCGGCCACTGAGGAGCGGCCAAATCCGGCTCTCGGCCCGCCGGGAACCCCCCGCGCAGCGCTTCGAATCCACCGCGTCTCATCGATGCGAGCGATCGGTCGGACCGGGACCGGTTCGTTCCGTAACGGGCTTCTCCGTACAGATAGACGGGTATACCTTCGGCCGCCAGCCGACCCGCCACCCGCCGCGCACTCTCTACCGCCGAGTCCATGGGGAGGTCGTGCAACGGCACGAACGGCAGCACATCCAAAGCACCGATCCTGGGATGAATACCCTGATGGGTTCGCAGGTCGATTCCGTCCACAGCGAATCGGGCGGCCTCTATCGAGGCGGCTTCGACGCTCTCCGGGTCTCCGATGTAGGTGACCACGGATCGATGATGCTCGCGATCCGCGCTCCAATCGAGTACCTCGAGGCCCTCCCTCTCGATGACCTGGATCAGCTCCCGAATCCACCCGAGATCTCGCCCTTCACTGAAATTGGGCACTGCTTCTAGAACCGGCACCATACTTACATGATAGACAGGGTCTAAACCCAATTGCAACGTCCTCGCCGATGCCTCACCGGCGGCAGTCACCTGCAGCGTTCACCGACAGCGCTCACCCCGGCGCAACCACCGGGGGCGGTGTCAGCGCTCGACCAGCTGCGGATTCCCTGACTGGATCTGGTACGCCCAGTCGAAGATCATGAGCTCGGCCCCGAGTTGGTCGATCCCGAGCAAGGCCACCCGTACCGCACCGTAACGTACCACCCCACCACCCTCCGTGACCCGCCACATGTAGGTGAACTCGGGAACGACCGCGATTCCGATCCCTGTGGGGCTGTACCCCGACAGCGGTGCAGTCGTCCAATCCACGCACGCTGCGTCGGCGGCGACCCCACACTTGAGCTCCGTGGTGAAGACACCCGCCGGGTACACTTCTGCGGAGGGGCCGGGGACCAGCCACCAACCCGATACGTCCGTCTCGAGGCGAAAGTGCCTCATGGTAGACAGGCCATCCACGATCGGATCGTCCAGATCGGATTCCGAAAAACGGAAACCGGACAGAGCCGGCTGGTCCGCGAAGGAGTAGACCAGTTCTCCAGTGAAATCGGGTCGAGGTGTGCCCTCCCTACGGGTACTGGTTGCGCTCTCATGGCCAAAAATATCAACGGAGGACACCGCATAGGTGGACGTCACGCCGTTCTCGGCCAGAGCATCCAAGAAACCGGGTGAGTCTGATGCCCCCAGAAGGGTCTGGGTCGCACCCCCATCGGACAGGAGGTAGATGCGATAGGCAGAAAATTCACCATCCGAACGGGCGTCGTCATTCCAACGGAGGTAGTTGGTAGCGTCTAAAGCGATCACTTCCAAACTCGTAGGCACAGGTGGCGGAGTGAAGGACGGCACAACCACCCGCACGGTCCGATCCGACTCGGTCTCCACACCGGACACGGGATCCACTGCCGACACGAAGTAGTCGTAACTCACATTGGACACGATGTTCGTGTCCGTGTATTCGCAGAGCCCCGAGGAGCAACTCGTCACCTCGGCGATCAGGAGGAAGGACGCATCTCCAACGCGCTTGCCAAAAATCCGGAACGCCTCACCGTTCCACCCCGAGGCGAGTTCCCAGTACACGGTCACGGCTCGGTTGTAATAGGCGGCATCCACCGCAACAGGCGGAGCAGGTCCACCGACCGGGACAAAGATCGTGTCGTCGTCGCCACAACCCACCAGGAGCATCGCCCCCGTCAGCATAAGCACCTTTCCCCACATGATTCCTTCCTCGCTGGTGTTTCGTGGGACCCGACCCGGGTCCTCGACAGCCTCGTCATCCGTACTCAATGCATAAGCGATACCAAAACTGAAATCCGCATGAAACATGGACTTCCAGCGGCGGACGCAGAGAAATCGTCCTCTGTAGAGGACGATTTCACCTCTGCTGGAGACAGCTGGAGACAGAAGGATGGGGGTGTGCACAGCGCCGGAGAAGTCGGGAGCCTGGGAGAAGTCGGGAGGCTTTAGAAGTCGAGAGGCTTTAGAAGGCGAGAGGCTTTAGAAGGCGTTCGCGAGATCCGTGCTCTGTTGGTCGTAGTCGAACTTCAAGTCACTGTTGTCGCGCAGAGACACCGAGAAACGGAAGGACCAGTTTCCGGTCACCGTCTGTGTGTAGTCGAAGTTCGCCCGCCACCGGTGCAGGTCTCTCGTCAATCGAAGAGAATGGTCGGCGAACTTACGCTCCGTGATGTCGTACGAAGTGCGCCAGACGAGGTCCCAATTTTCCGTCGGCTTGAGACGGAGCCCCATCTGAAGCAGTTGCCTCGCCGGTAGACGCGAATCGCGCTCCCGGCGCAGGGAGTACGAGAAGTTGGTGTTCCAGGCACCGGTGCTCCGCCGCCGCTCGGCCCGCTGAGGGACCACATCGTCCGACCCTGCACCGGGGATGATCGAGGACTCGTCCGTCGGGCTGAGATTGCCAAGGTTGTCGAGTCGCGGATCGAGCTCATCGGAATCCTCCAACGCGGCCGCCGAGTCCGCCGCAGCCTGGGACACCGCATCCCCACCACCGCCCAACAAGCGCACGATGGTCTGAACGATACCGGAGCTGGAACTCACCGCGAAGGAAAGATTGAGCTGCGAGAGTAGTGGATCGAAGACTCGGCGGCTCTCTCCATCCTGAATCTCGGTGCCGAAGAGGTCATGTTCCATGGAGAGCTGAAGCCCGCGGGCGAAGTCTGAACTGATCTGGTTCCTCAGGCGGGTCGTGGTGAATCCAGCCAGCCGGTCGTCCGCCTTTTTCGCTCGAACGAAGTCGTACGTGACCACGCTCGTGTTGAGCGTCATCAAGTTGATCACCCTCGAGGCCGGGAGCCTCCTGGGGCCGCCCCCGTCCCGTCGCTCATCGGTCAGAAGCTCGATCGGTGCGTCTTGAAGGTTGAAGAGCGAGTCAGCCCTCGCGTCCAGAATCGAGTCCGGCGCAAAGAGGTCCTCTTCCAGATCGATCCCGATCTCCTCGAGCCCACCGGATTCGTCCCCTTCGACCTCTCTTCGCTTCGCCTCGAAGGTTTGATTGAGGCCGACGGTGACGAGGTTCCTCGCAAACGAGTTCGCCGGCCCGAAGACGATCTCCTGGAGGTCCGTGGCCACGGTTTTCGGTGCGTACGCGTAGGAGATCGACGGCGAAAGTTTATGCCGCACCGCCTCGAACCCGGCGAAACCGCCATAATATCCGTAGATGTCGCTCTTCAGGCGGGCACCGAATGAAATGCGCCTGGGTCCGGCCACGAAATTAGACGCCTCCGGAATCTCGTCGGAACGTAGGGCGGCCCCAGAAACCTGCAGATTGGGTGTAAACGTGGTGGTCCCGATCAGGCGCTGCTGGTAGTTGAGACTCATGCTCCAGGTAATGTCGGCGGTTGCCAGATCGACGACACCGGTGGGTGGCGGGCCGAGCGTGTCGCCAGGAAACGCGATGGTGGCCGGAACGCCGAGGTCGGCGGTCTCCGTGAAGCTCAATGATTGCGACCACGACAACCCGGCCAGGTTGAGACCACTGCTGATGCTGGCCGTCGACCGAACCTTGTCAGCCTGGGCCCGAGTGAAGAGGAGGGGGGGCTGCGGGGCCCGATCGACCGTGTTCCGCCGGTACCTCGCACTTCCAGACCACGTCAGGTTGTTGTAGAACCGGGCACGGCTAGCCGGGGCCTGGAACAACGTGATCGTCTTCAGAGACAAGTTTGCAGAGGGAAGTGTCATCTCCACACGGTCGTCGCTCAGAAATTGACGACGGTCAGCGCTGACCGACAGGTTTCCCCAATCGAACCGGCGGTTCACGCCACCCTCGGAGTTGATGGACTGTGTGACCTCCCTCGGATCGAACGAATTTCGTGTTACGAAGCTGGAGCTCGAGGCGTAACGCGCCGAAACACGCACGTCCATACGTTCGTCGACGGTCCAGTTGTGTCGCGTGTCGAAGGAGAGCTGGCGACCGCCATCGACCTCCCAGAAGCGCCGCACGTTCGCGGATCCGTTGAGGAACCTCTGCGTCACCCGATAGCGGAAAGCACCCGTGAGCGCCGTGAAGTTGTCGCTCCACCAGTCCCCGGCGAGGGTGGCGTCGGCGTAGTCGTTGATGGCCCAGAAAAATCCTATGTTGGATACACGCCGTGAATGTCCTCGAGACGTACGCACAATGTCATTGATGGCGAAGCGGGGTGTGAGAATGCCGCTGTGCCTACCCGACTCGGAGCTCTGAAGGATGAAGGGCAGCCAGAACACGGGCACGTCGTCGAAGTTGAGCGTCACGTTTCGGGCGACGAACCAACTGCCGCCGATGGCCTTGAATTCTCGCGCGGCAAAGTGGTAGTGGGGCACGGTCTCCTCACAGGACGTGAAGTTGATGTTGTGGCCGAAGACCGTATCGGGGAGGATGGCCGGAAGATCCCCATCCATGATCCAGGTCGCGCCCTGAGACATGGTCGTGTGTGCGTCGAAGGCCGTCCCACGGTTGGCCCGGCGGTCGTAGATGATGCTCGTGCTCCGAACGTCATCCTCGCCAGGGCGCTCCGTCAACGTCTCACCAGCCGTCCAGAGGAGCGAATCCGTGAGGTTGATCGTGTCCGCCGCCGTGACGGTCCTCCCGTCCTGGCTCACCCGGGCGGGCCTGTCTTCGGAGCCGATCAGCGTTATGCGCTGAGTCTCCGCATCGAACCGCCCTCCCCCACCGGAGTATCGGGACACCGAATAGCCGGGCAAGGCGAGGAGGGCGGCCATGAACGAGTCGGCCGCTTGCGGCTGGGGTGTTGGTAACACACGACGCGGTTGGCCTATCGTGTCGATCACGAAGAGTGTGGAGTCCACGCCCGGCGGTCGGGAGAGGCTGTTCAGCCGCTCGAGCACCCGAATTCGGGCGGAATCGACCTCCTCCGCGGGTGGGTCCTCGACCTGTGCGGCCGCGGGGGCCGACCATCCTGCAGCGAGCAGGGCCAGACCGAACCCGGCTACCCAAGGCCCGGCTGCCCAAGGCCCGACTGCCCAAGTTCCGAGGCGACCGCCGGGCCGTCGTCTGGAAGGCTGCGGTGGCCTTCTGCGCTTCATTCTGCCTCTACCGAATCGTCCGGCGGGTCCCCTCCGATCGTCCGATCCCGGCGCCGTCTGGTGATTATGACCGAAAGGAGAATGCTGAACTCGTACAGAAAAACCATCGGAATCATCATGATGGCCGTCACCGTGACGAGGTCGCCCGGGCTCATAACGCTGGCCAAAATCGTGATGATGACGATCGCGTGACGCCTCTTCTTCCGCAGAAACTCAGGCGAGACCAACCCCAGCGCGGACAGGATCATGATGACCACCGGCATCTCGAACAGGACGCCGAACGCCACGAGCAGCCTGGTGACAAAGCTGAAGTAGCGACCCGCTTGCAGCATCGGGTCGAAGTACTCGTCTCCGAAAAACAAGAGGAACCGGAGCGTGACCGGAAGTGCCAAGTAGTAGGACATCGCCACACCGCCCGCGAAGAGAACCACTCCCAAATAGAGGGCTGGGACGATGGCCCTCTTCTCGTGCCGCTCGAGTGCCGGAGACAAGAACGCCCAGATCTGGTAGACGATGATCGGTGAGACGAGAATCACTCCGAGCAGAATCCCGACCCGCAGGAGGAGGAAGAACGGCTCCGTCGGAGAGAGGAACACGAGCTTGTCCGCTTCTCCTCCCATCGCCTCGTAGTACGGATTGATGAGAATCTCGAGCACGCCGAACCCCAACACCAGGAAGTAGCCCACCACGCTCCCGATGACGATCGCCAGAAGACTCCACAGGATGCGCCAGCGGAGCTCCTCCAGGTGGTCGAGGAACGGCATCTCGCCGCGGGAATTTCGGGTCAGTATCGCCATTCCGGGTGGATCCTAGGGAAGTTCGGCAGAAGGAAGCTCGGCACAAGTAGGATACAACGCGTTCAGAGTGGGAGCTCCTCTTGGTTCCTGGCCGAGCCCTGACGCCGTTCCTCCGCGTGCAGGTCGTGTACCATGTCTTGGAACTCACCGATGTCCTGGAAGTTCCGGTAGACGGAGGCGAAACGCACGTAGGCCACGCGGTCCAAGGGACCGAGATGCTCCATGACGATTTCGCCGATGAGGGAGCTGGACACCTCGAAGCTGGCGGTCCTGGTCAGGTTTTCTTCGACGGCGTCCACGACCGCGTCGATGTCGGCTTCGGTTACCGGCCTCTTCGCACACGCGATCGCGACACTTCGGAGTAGCTTGGTCCGGTCGAAATCCTCTCCGCTCCCGTCGCGTTTGGCCACACGCAGAGGGCGTTCTTCGACGTGTTCGTAAGTCGTGAAACGGGCCCCGCACACCGCGCATTCCCTACGTCGTCGGACCGCGCGCCCGCCCCGGCTACCGCGGGTGTCGACGACGTGGTTCTCCGCGGCGTCACACTTGGGACAACGCATCAGACACGGAGCGGGACGTCAGCCGAGCCGGACGTCAGCGGAGCTCCTGCAGCGCCGCCCGGGCAACCTCCGCCACACTACTGTCAGCATGGCTGTTGACCACGAGCTCGAGATAGGTCCTGGCCGACGCCACGTTTTCCTGGAGCACGTAGATGAGGGCGACGCGGTAATACGCCATCGGAACATCGTCCGCCCTCGGAAACAACTGGCTAACCCGGAGGAATTCCTGGATCGCGTCCTCGAGTCGATCCTGCTGCTCAGCGATGTCCCCGAGATTGAACTGAGCCGAGGGCGCCCGAGGATGATCCTGACAGTCGCGCAGGAATCCGCTGAAGCCCCTCTGCGCAGCAGCGTTCGAACCGCGATTGAACTGCGTCACCGACGCTTCCCAAATCTGGTCGCAGGCGGCCGGGTCCCCTCCACCGCGCCTGATCAAAGCACCGAGCGAATCGGGATCGGCACGCAGCGTCGAAGTCGTCACCCGCCCCCCCTCGGCCTGGAGCCGCCGAGACATCAGGACCACGGTACGCTGGATCTCTCCGACCAACTGGAACATCTGGGACATCTGGGTTTGCATATCCCGAAGCTGCCGCGCGATCACCCCACGGGAGTCCACCACCATCTCGTTCGCAATCGCGGACTGGACCTCCAGTGAATCCCGGAGGGCCTGAATGTCGGCGGACAGGTCCCGTAAGAAGGCCTCCTGGCGATCCGCCTGCCCGGCCACTTCACCTTGGAGATCCCGCAGATCCCCCTTCGTGGCGCATCCTGCGGAGAGCAGCAACGCCGCCGACACGAGAAAGACCCCTCCCCCACGGCCCCAGCCACGCCGGAGCGTGACCGAAGTGCCAAAGGGAGGGGTCATGCTCATCCTGTCCCCAACCGGAGGTTGGCGCTGTTCCTAATTGTCCTCGCTGGTCACGATCTGACCACCCGTGATCACGAACTCGACCCGACGGTTCTGAGCCCAGGCCGCCTCGTCGCTCCGGTTGACAGCGGGCCGCTCTTCCCCGAACGAGGTCGTGGTGAACACATTCGCCGAAATCCCGAAGCCCGCAAGGAACTCCTGCACAGCCACGGCGCGCCGGTTTCCCAGCGCGAGGTTGTACTCCGTCGAGCCACGCTCGTCGGCGTGTCCCTCGAGGCGGAGGCGAATGGTCGGGCTGGCACGCAGAATCGGCAGCTTCGCACGCAGAAGCCGCTCCGAAGCCGCCGTGATGGTGGCTTCATCGTAGTCGAACTGGACTACCGCTTCGAGCGTCGAACGCGCCTCGTCCGCCTCGTCGCTCATGCGCTGATCTTCACGGCGCTGAGCAGCGGCCTCGGCTTCCAGGCGCGCTTCCTCCGCGGCCCTCGCCGCTGCAATCGAATCATTACGCTCGTCGATCTCGGCCTGAGTCTCTCCGGTGGGCTCGGGCGGCGCCGGCGGCTCCGCCGAGCCTCCACATGCGCTGAGAACGAGCGTGGCGGCGATGGCTGGCATTAAAAGATGTTTGATCCGCATCCTCAATCCTGTCGGTGTGTGGTCATGTCAGGAGGCTTACCCAAGTCGGCGAGCCCGTGGGTACAACACTTGTTCCAAAACGCACTTCGGTCAGCATAAGGCTGGAACCCAACATAAGGCATATACCCCATTACGCACCATCGCGCAATAACTCGGGCCAGGCGCTTACTGGGTCCCGTCTCATCGCAAGGGTGGCGACCAATCGGGTAACCGAACGTCGATCCCCCGCAAGAGCATCCTATACGTGCCGGTGGCCGTATCGACCACCATCAGACCGGTACCCCAGTCCCGCCGTCCAACGAACACGAGATGACGTCCATCGGGGGCCCAACTCGGGTCCTCGTTGTTCCCCTCCCAGGTGAGCTGCCTCAAGCGGCGCCCACGGTCGGAGACATCCGCAACCAAAATGTTGTATAGCCCTCTCCGGCCCACCCGTCCGTGAAAGGCCACGTGATCCCCCACGGGTGCCCAATCAGGAGAGGTGTAGTAACCCTCCCGGCCGTGCAGATACGGGGAAACGAGATCCGCCGCGCCCCCAGTGGCCGGCATCACGTAGATCTGCGGAAACGGAGTGCCCAGACGGTTGGAGTTGAAGGCGATCCGGCGTCCATCAGGCGAGTAGGTCGGCGAGATGTCATCCCAACGTCCGCCGCTGAGTTGTGTGAGACAACAGCTTCGCGCCCAATCGTAGAAGAAAATTCCACTCCGGGCGCCACCAGTGATCGAAAAAGCCAAGTCGTTTCCGTTTGGACTATACGTCGGTGTGTTATGGTCACCGTCCCGCCCCGCGTCGAGCGGCGTTTCGACCAGGGTCTCGAGGTTCAACTCGTAGATTCGAGGCAACCCACTGGCCCCCTTGCGGGAGGAGTAGGCGATGTGTGTCCCGTCCGGGGACCAGGTGGGAGACATGGTGAGGTCGTTGTAGTGCGTGATCCGCTTGAAGTTCTCGCCGTCGGAGTCGATCACGTACAAGTCCTGATTACCATCGTCCGTTCTGCGCGAAAAGACGATCCGGCTCGCCGCCATCCCAGGCTCATTGTAGATCCACTCGATGATCGCGTCCGCAGCCACGTGTGCGGCCATTCGGAAATCATCGTCACCAGCGTCCGGGACCGGGAAACGGCCTTGTTCACGGATCTCGCCATAGACCACATCGTGGAGTTCCAGTACCAGAACGAAGCCTGAGCCGGCCCCCTCCAGGGAGCCCGACACCAACCATACGGCTCCAAGTTGATCCCAAAGCTGATAGTCGATCTCGTCCCTCACCAAAGAGGCCGGCAGAGAATCCATGATCTCGAACCGGTCGCTGTAGCGGAGGTCCCTGGCGATGATCGCTTCGACCCGAGGGGCCAGCGTCTCTCCTCCCAGACGGCCCGAGAAAGGCTGGACGGCCAGGGCGGGCTGAAATTCCGCTTCGTACAGCAACCCCAACGTCACACCCGGGATCGAGTCTATCTGCGCCGTCAGGGGGCTCGCCCACCACACGGGGACCAACACCGACACCAACGCCGCTCCCACAAGCGATCTCAGCATGCGCCTATCCTCTCTCCCGAATGTGAGCTCAGTCCCTCATCCCTGATGTTCCTCATTTCCCAGAATCCTCGCCACGCCCAGATCGGGGCTCGAAGTAGAAGACGACCGGAAACCGATCGAACGGAAGGGCGTCGGGAAGCGGACCCAATCGGCCCGGCCTCCCGGCACACTCGGCCGCCCCCATCGCCTCGATGTCGAAAGCTATGCTCCGCGACGGCTCCAGGATATCGACGTCGGACACAGAACCGTCCCGATTGATCACGAAATAGACCCTCACGCGTAAGTCGTCGGCTCCCCGCCACCGGAAGCAGCGCCCCATCTGTCGAAGGATGTTGTCGTAGTACACCGGATAATCTCTTTGCACACCCGCCATCCGAATGTTGAGATCCTCGCCCGGCGTCTCCACATCCGGATCCGGATTGGGGCTGGCCGGCGGCTCCGCATCATCCACCAGTTCGACATCGGGCGGAGCGACCGTCTGTTCGGGCTCAGGAGGCTCTTCGGGGGGAACTTCCTCCTCGATGACTATGGGAGCGATTTCCTCCTGCGGCTCGGGTACCGGGTCGAGGGGCGTCTCGATGACCAACTCCTGGGGGGGAGGCGTCGACCGCTCACCCAGTTCAGCCGCCGAAGGAGAGATCAACTCGATCTCGAAGGTGATGAAGTCCGGTATCTGGGAAGGTGCTGCCGCGGTCCAAAAGACCAGGAAGATCGCAACCGCGTGAAGGATGACGGACCCGATGACGGCGCCCTTTCCGGGCGTCTGGCGCCTCTGGCGCGGCGCGCGTGGTTCGCGCGTCTCAAGTCTCGCAGCGACTTCGGGGTCCGTCATACCGTGATTACCTCGCCGGCCTCTGTTCCGCGACCACCGCGAAGGGGATCCCGCTCTCCCTGATGACGGACATCACGTTGACGCCCGCACCCCAAGTGGCCAGTGAGTCGCCCTGGAACCAGACTTTGTCGACCGTTCCACCGGACACGATCTGTCCGAAGGACGCTTCGAATTCCGCCTGGTCCATGGGCGTCTCCCCCACGTACACGATCCCGTCGCGGTCCAGAGAGACGATCAACGTGTTCTCCTCGGGCGTAAGTGAAGTTACGTCCGTCTGAGGGACCGACACCTCGATGCCTCCCTGGAGGATCGGCGCGGTGATGATGAAGATGATGAGCAACGTGAACGCCACATCGACCATACTCGTGACGTTGATCTCGGCGACCGGCTGGAGGTCCCGGTCTCTCCTGCGCGACTTCATCATAACCGCCCCTCCCGAGCCAGAGTGCCGATGAACTCGCTCGAGAAACCCTCGAGCTCGCCGCTGACCAAGTTCAGCCTCGCGAGAAAGTGGTTGTAGGCAATGATCGCGGGCATCGCCACGATGAGCCCGGCGACCGTGGTGACAAGAGCCGCGGCGACCCCAGGGGCCACCGCAGTGATGTTCGTCGAGCCCGACGAGGCGATCCCAAGGAACGTGTCCGTGATGCCAAGCACAGTTCCCATGAGACCCATGAGCGGCGCGACCGAACCCAGGACGGCCAACCAGATCAGCCCTACCGCGAGCTCGTCGCGCTCCTCGGCTTCCTCCTTCTCCAGAACCAGCTTGAGCACCTGCAACTGGGTGAGGGAGAGCCCTTCGCTGGGAGGGGCCCCTTCACGGAGCGCGCCTGGCCGCAGTTCGCTGAAGAAGTTCACACCCCCCCGGAAAACACGCCCGTACGGAGAGTCCGGGAGCATCAGAACCGCTTTGTAAGCGTCCGCCAGGCCGGTCGCGCGCTCCATTTTCTCGAGGAATCGGTCCGCCTGACGTCGAACGGCACTGAACTGCTTGGCCTTCCAGAAAATGAGAACCCACGAAACGACCGACGAAAAGGCGAGGATGATGAGGACCATCTTGGTCGCCAGCGTACCCCCGAACAGCATATCCCACCCGCTCGTCGGCGTACCGGCCTGGGCGAGGAGCGTCGAAATCCCCATTCAAGCTCCGATCTTTTGATTTGCGATGAAGTGAAACGTCTCCCGGAGACCATCCTTGAGCGTATGCCGGGCCGCCCATCCACGCTCGGCGAACCGAGACACATCCAGGGTACTGTGACGCAGCTCTCCCACACGTGCTTCGCGGTAGACCCGGCCCGGGCAATCCTCAGCAATACTCTCGAGGACATCGGCAAGCCGATTCACGCTGGTCCCGACCCCCGTGCCAACGTTGAAAGCCACCGCATCGATGTTCGGTCCAGGCTTCAATACCATCTCGGACGCGAGGAGGTTCGCGCTCACCACATCCTTCACGTACACGTAGTCTCGGGTCTGCTCGCCGTCGCCGAAGATAGTGAGTTCTTCCGCGGATTGCAGCCGCTCGCAAAAAATCGCCACCACACCAGCCTCCCCATGCGGATCCTGCCGAGGTCCAAACACGTTGGAATACCGTAGCGCCACGTACTCGAGGCCGTGAATCGCCCGGTAGTAGTGCAGATAGTACTCCCCCGAGAGCTTCGTGACCCCGTACGGAGAGAGAGGAAGCTTGGGCGCGCTCTCAGGCGTGGGAATTTCGTCCGGCTCGCCATATACGACCCCACCGCTCGAGACGTACACGATCCTCCGGGTGCCGGTCTCACGGGCACCCTCGACTACGTTGAGCATTCCGAGGACGTTGATCGATGCATCCCGGGCAGGATCTGCAACCGACGCACGAACGTCGATCTGGGCCGCGTGCAGGCTCACCAAATCGAACCCCACTTCGCGGAACAGGCCACGCAACGCCGGATCCTCGATGCCCATCTCGATGAACTCCGCTTTCGAGTCGACGTTCGCCAGAGAGCCACTCGACAGGTCGTCGACGACCCACACACGATCGCCCCGCTCCAGATACGCATCGACCACGTGGCTTCCGATGAATCCGGCGCCCCCCGTTACGAGAACGTTTCGAGCGGCATCACCCATCCGTGGTCCCGGTATCCTCGACCTCCACCGTCTCGGCATCCTCGACTTCCATGGCCTGGGCATCGTCCAGCTCCAATCCCTCGGAGCTGTCTGCTTCTACCGTTTCCAGGTCATGCAAGTACCGGACCGCATCGATGAACTCGACGGCACGACCGTTGCCTGCGCCCTGCTTCAAACGTCTTGTGGGGTCGTGTAGAAGTTTGTTGAGGAGTTGCTTGGAGAAGGCCTCGACGAGGTCTCGATCGTCCGCGGAGAGGTGCGAAAGTTTTCGCAGGAGGCGGTCCAGCTCACCCCGGCGCACGTCGTCCCAGCGCCCCCGGAGACTACGAATTACCGGGACCACGCTCCTGGCCCCGTACCAATGGAGAAAATCACGCGCGTATTCCTCGACGATGGCCTCGGCCTCGGGAACGGAGCTCCGGCGCTTGAGCAGGTTGTCGTCCAGGATCTCATGAAGGTGGTCCACATTGTACAGGAATACGTTGGGCTCGTTGCCGACCTCGGCCTCCACGTCACGCGGAATCGCCAGGTCCAGAATGAGGAGCGGGCCGCGTCGACCGCTCCCTCTGGCCTGGCGAAAGCCGTCTCCGGTCACCAACGGGTGGGGGGCGGCGGTGGACGCGATCAGGATGTCCGTCTTGGCCAACTCGAACGGCATCTCGTCGAAGTGTACCGCGCGCCCTGAAAGTCTACTCGCCAGTTCAGAAGCCCGCTCATACGTCCGGTTGGAAACCACGAGCCCCCGGATGCCGTCCCGAGCGAGCGCCCCCACCACCAGCTCCGCGGTGGAGCCGGCCCCGAGGATCATCACCTGGCGGCCCTCGAGGCCGCCGAAGATCTTGCGCGCCAACTCCACGGCCACGGACGCCACGGACGCCGCGCCTTCTCCGATAGGCGTCGTGGAACGTATACGTCCTCCCACGGACAGAGCGGACTGGAAGAGCCTGTGTAGAATGGGTCCGGCCAGCGACGGCCTGGTCGAGCTCTGTCCCGCCAATTCGTATGCGTCTCTCACCTGTCCTTGGATCTCTGCCTCACCGAGCACCAGGGAGTCCAATCCGCCGGCGACGCGGTAGAGGTGGCGGACCGATGCCTCACCCTCGTGGTGGTAGAGGTATTGTTTGGTTCCGCCAACCACTTCGCCCGCCTTATCGGAAAGAACTCGCTCCGCCGCCTCTTTTACGCGTTCATTCCCCGCCGGACAAACGTAGAGCTCCGTGCGGTTGCAGGTGGACAGGAGCACGGCCTCTTGAACCTCGGATTCGGTACGGAGCCTGCCGAGTGCCGCTTCGGCCTCGGCCGGGGCGAACGCAAAGCGTTCCCGGATTTCGACGGGCGCCGTCAAGTGACTCACGCCAACGACGGAGACGGGGCTCAAAGGAAGAACCCCCCCTGAGAACTCACCAGGCGAAGGCCGAGGTAGGAAAAGACGATGAACGAGAACCCGACCACACTCGCCAGGGCACTCCTTCGTTCCTTCACCCCACCGCCGGCTCGGACTCCAAGGGCGGCGACGAAGATGAACCAGCTCATGACCGCCCAGAAGACCTTCACGTTCCACAGGTCGGACGATTGCCCAAAGTTGATGGTCCACAACCACGCGAGGACGAGGCCGAGTGTAAAGGTGATGAACCCGCCCACCAACCCGGCGCGACCCAAACGGTCGAGCGTAGCGAGAGGAGGGGTGAACTGGAACAGACGTCCCATCCTCTTCGTGTTGAGCTCGTGAAGCTGAACCAGGTAGAGCACCCCCGAGGCAAAAGCCACGGCCAATCCGCCTAGGCCGACGAAGGCCAGGGTAACGTGGAAAACGAACCACCATCCCTGGAAGTCCAGCAGCTCTTGAGACGGCTCGATTCCCAACGAGACCGCAACCGCCTCCAGTAGAATTACGACCTGGACCAGGACGATGCCGACACGGCGGCCTTCACCCAGCCCGAGGGTGGCCACCAAACCGATACCGATGATGAGGGCGGCGGTGGAGAGGGAGGGAGCGAGCCCGTTGAGCGGAAGCTGACCGTACTCTGCCGTGAAGAGGGCCAAGGCCAGAGCATGTACCGCGACACCTGCGGCGGCCAAAACGAACGCGATCATCGGGCCACGTCCGCGCCCTCCGCTCGCCAGAGCGCGGAACCACAGAATCAGTGATCCGATGTAGAGAAGAAGAGCGACTGCGTGCGTCAACGGAAGCCCATCATGTGGATGCCTCGGCGCCTACCTCATGTGGATACCTCGGCGCCTACCAAGCTTCTACCTCATCTTCCGGTCCAGGTATACGGTAGTGCCGACTTCGAACACAGGTCCCTCAACTGTAACGATTCTGGCCGAGGACGTCTCTTCTTCCGTCAACACGACCCTCAGACGTCCGACAACCTCTTCCGTCGACCCATCTCCGAAGAAAGCCACATATTCGTCTCCGATGGCGACGCCGTCCTGTGAGCCCCGGTCGAGGATCGCCACCTCCCTCAACCCATACAACTGGTGGGTATGTCCGAATTCGATGACGTTGGCCCCGGTCCGGTTCGTGACCATGGCGGGGTATTCGCCCGGCCTCAAGTCGAAGATCGGTGCCGGGCGTACAAGGTCACCCACCTTCACAGGCCCGAAGACCTCCCCGACAATACCCTCGACGACGTTCGGTGCGACCCGCGTTACGGAAAGCACGCCCATCGGGTGTAGGATGACGCCCAACTTGAGGTTTACACGATCCGGGCGGAAGATCTGTAAGTTGTCTCCCAGCCTCACGCGGAAGCCCGGCTCCAGAGCCAGGCGCACCCGGGTATAGGGAAAAGCAGTCCGGACCGAACCTTCCACCACCAACGACGTGATGTGCCCGTCGAATTCGACATCCTCCAGGAGCAGCGGGCCGAGCCACGCGGCCGACCAGGTGGCCGCCCGTGGCACCCAGAGATAATCCTCCTCCGCGGCGTCCATAACGGACGAACCGGCTGAGGGGTCCCGATAGAATCTAGACCGACGGTCCCGCTCTGAGTTCGTTCTTATGGGGCGTGGCGCGACCTCGACCGTGGGCGGCGGAACCACCGCCACGTCTCCGACGACCACCGGCTCCGTCAGGACCAAATCCGGGTTGGCAAGATCGGCCGCAGCCACACTGTCCTCGGCCGCTAGATCCGGCACGTCCGCTAGATCCGGCACGTCCTCTAGATCCGGCACGTCCGCTAGATCCGGCACGTCCTCTAGATCCGGCACGTCCGTGACATCCGCTACCGCCACCGTCGGACCCGGTATGCCCGTGATCACGAACTCGACCCGTCGGTTCTGAGCCCAGGCCGCCTCGTCGCTCCCGTTGACGAGAGGACGCTCTTTGCCGAACGACGTCGTAGTGAGTCGATCCTCAGAAATTCCGAGGCCCGTGAGGAAGGTCCGCACACTCTCGGCACGCCGGCTTCCAAGCGCCAGGTTGTACTCGATGGAGCCACGCTCGTCGGCGTGACCCTCGAGACGAAGACTGAAGGTGGGGCTGTTCCGCAGGACCGGCAGCTTCGCACGCAGGAGCTGGTCCGCCTCGGCGGTGATGGTCGCTTCATCGAAGCCGAAGCGGACGACCACTTCAAGGGTCGCCCGGTCCGCAGCCTGAAGCACGGGCTCCTGGCCGGCCATCAAACCGGGAAAAATTGCCAACGCCAGCACGGCCATCACGGACCGGACCATGATCGCTCCCTTTCCATATGGGACGGGACTTATACACTACCTCTCAAGGTCGAAGATAGGCGGATCAGGCCCCGCGGGTCAACGCGTTTTTTACCATTCAACTACAAACGTTTCCCTGAAGGCTGCTGAAGGAGTACTAGCCTTCAGGCACCTTCAAGGCTCTTTTTCAGCACCCGAGCATCCTCACGAGGCCCCTCGTAGTAGCCCTTCCGGACACCGATCTCCTGGAATCCGCGCCGGGCATACATCTCCCGAGCGAGCTCGTTGGATTCTCGAACCTCGAGGTAGAGACTTCGTACGCCCGAGTCCTCGGCAACTTTCAGCATCCGACTCAGAAGACGGGAACCGATGCCGCGACCGCGGAGATCACCGCGAACCGCGATATTGGCCAACTCCCCCTCATCCCGCACCCTCCAAAGGATCGCATACGCAGCGAGCTCACCCCCCCATTCGGCCACCCAAAGCTCAACGCCGGAACGCTCCAGGAGCGAGCGGAACGTCGCCTCACTCCAGGGCGTGGAGAAGGCCGTCGTCTCGATGCGGGCCACTTCGGGTACGTCCGACGCCGTCATCGCTCTCAGGGATAGCGGAGAGGTCATTCGCCCGACCCCGCGTGAGGCTCCGCGTGAGGCTCCGCGTGAGGCTTCGCGTGAGAAGAAGTCATTCGTTCCGCCGAGGAGGAGCGAAGGTACTCGGGCTCCCAGCGGGCGACATCGTCCACGGGATCACGGGAAGGCGAGCCGGCCACGGCCCTGAGCAACCCCGCCGCCGTCGGCATTCCGAATGGGGTGGGAAGCAAGGTAAAACCGGCGCCACGGATCTCGTCGGCATGCCTTCGCGCTCCGTCACCCACGAACACGGAGATCGGGAAGTCACTGGAGAGCACGGCCCCAATCGTGGTCGAATGAGGCGGAACGAGCACCTCGAATCCAGTCCCGGTCGGTCGGTAACACGCACCATATACCCGATCGCTCCGGGCATCGAAGAGCACGTAACGCGGCCAAGCTCGTTCCTCCTCGGACAACATCACCCGTTCCTTCTCGACTACTGGCTTCTCGACTACCGGCTTCTCGACTGCTGGCTTCTCGACTACCGGCTTCTCGACTGCCTGCTCCAGCTCGATCTCATCGACGTCCACGGACGCAGCGCCCGCCTCGAGAGAGGAGACCGCCCAGAGAGGAATGTCCAGGGCGTGGGCCAGCCCTTTGGCCGTCGCCGCAGCCACTCGTACACCCGTGAAAGAACCGGGACCGGCGCCCAACACCAGGCCCGCAAGCTCGGACAGGTCCGCTCCGGCCTCCTGAAGCACCCTGTCGATCGTGGGGATCAGCTCCGCGGAGTGCGAGCCCTGCCCATGGATCACACCCCGCGCGACAACGCGGCTCCCCACGCCCACGCAAACCGACCCGACGGGCGTGGACGTATCCAACGCCAGGTACATCCCTTCGGCCGACCAAACCCGCGCGACCTCATTCATCGCGACCTCATTCATAAGGACGCCGAGAATTAGGACGCCGAGAATTAGGACGCCGAGAATTCATAGGGACACCGAGACCGGAAAACCGGGGAGATGCTGCGGCACACCGAACCGGCTCACCGACACCGTGCGGGCCTCCCTGTCTCCCGAGACGGGACCCAACGTGATCTCCCACCGATGCTCGGGAAGCATTCCCTCCGCCCGCTCCGGCCATTCCACCAGAACCAACTCGTCCTGGTCTCCGAGCTCCTGCCAGCCGAGCTCCCACAACTCGTCCGGGTCCGACAACCGGTAAAGATCCAAATGTACGACCTCGAGACCTCGACTCGACGGATATCGAAACACGAGATTGAAGGTCGGCGAAGGGATGTCGCCCTCGACCCCGGCCCCGTGGGCGATCGAGCGAGCGAGTACTGATTTGCCGGCTCCCAGCGGTCCCCGCAGCAGGACGAACAACGGGGTGCGGGCGGCCGCGCCAATGGACTTGCCCCAGCGGATCAGCTCGGCCTCGTTGAGAATCATGCGATCATTTACCCGCCGCCTTCAGTTCGAAGATCTGGTCTCTCAAGATCGCGGCCTGCTCGAAATCCATCGCCTCTGCCGCCTCCGCCATCTCCTGCTCCAGGATCTTGAGAAATTCCTCCGTGTTCACCTCGTCGGCGTACCGGACCTTGGGTTCCGACACCCGGCCACGGGGCTTACGCCTGGCGTCCGCGACCTGGGTCGTGAACTCGATCTCCTGAACACTTTTCTGGATCGTTTTGGGCGTGATGCCGTGCTTCTGATTGTGTGCCAACTGGATCTCCCGGCGCCGGTTCGTTTCGTCTATGCAGGTCTGCATGGAGAAAGTCACCTTGTCGGCATACATGATCGCCTTGCCTTCAGCGTTCCGGGCCGCCCGCCCGATCGTCTGGATGAGCGAGCGCCCGTCCCGAAGAAATCCCTCCTTGTCCGCATCCAGGATCGCCACCAATGAGACCTCCGGCAGGTCCAGCCCCTCCCGCAGGAGGTTGATCCCGACCAGGACATCGATCTTCCCCAACCTCAGGCTCCTCAGAATCTTCATCCTCTCGATCGTGTCGATGTCGGAATGCATGTAGCTCACCCGCACCCCGACGGACTGAAGATATTCGGAGAGATCCTCCGCCATCCGCTTGGTGAGGGTCGTTACCAACACGCGCTCATCCTTGGCTTCACGCTCACGGATCTCGGCGAGGAGATCGTCCACCTGGCCTTTGACCGGTCGCACATCGATGGAGGGGTCCACGAGCCCGGTCGGGCGGATGATCTGCTCCACCACCACGCCCCCTGAGCGCTCCAACTCCCAGTCGCCCGGTGTCGCCGATACGAACACCGCCTTATGGATCAGCGCATCCCACTCTTCGAACTTCAGCGGACGGTTGTCGAGAGCGCTGGGAAGCCTGAAGCCATGTTCTATCAACGTTTCCTTACGGGATCGATCGCCTTTGTACATCCCGTGAAGCTGGGGCACCGAGGCATGCGACTCATCGGCCACAAGAAGAAAATCTTCCGGAAAGTAGTCGATCAGGCACGACGGGCGTTCCCCGGGCCGCCGGCCGCTGGTGTAGAGCGAATAGTTCTCGATGCCCGGGCACATTCCGATCTCGAGCATCATCTCGATGTCGAAGTTCGTCCGACTCTCGATGCGCTGCGCCTCCAGGAGTTGCCCGGCCGCTTCGAAGAAGGCGACCCGCTCCTTCATCTCGTCCCGAATGCGTGGCACCATCTCCTCGATCACCTCTCGACGGGTCACGTAGTGGCTGGCCGGGTAGATGGAGGCCCGCTCCATCGGTGTGACCGTCTCTCCCGTGAGCGGCTCGAAGCGTGTGATCCGCTCGATGTCGTCGCCCCACAGCTCCACACGGATCGCCTGCTCCTCGTAGGCCGGAAAGATCTCGACCGTATCACCACGGACCCGAAACGTACCTCGCTCGAACTCGTAATCGTTACGGCGGTACTGAATTTCGACGAGCGACCTGAGGATCTCCCTGCGCCCGATCTTCTGGCCCACGTTCAGGTGCAGCATGAGCGACCGGTAGTCCAACGGACTTCCCAACCCGTAGATGCACGAGACGGAAGCGACCACGATGACGTCGTCACGCTCCATCAGCGACGACGTCGCACGCAAGCGCAGCCGCTCGATGTCCTTGTTGATGGTGGCGTCTTTTTCGATGTAGGTATCCGTAGCGGGGATGTAGGCTTCCGGCTGGTAGTAGTCGTAGTAGGAGATGAAGAACTCGACCGCGTTACTGGGAAAGAGCGCCTTGAACTCACCGTAGAGCTGCGCCGCGAGTGTCTTGTTGTGTGACGTCACGAGCGTGGGGCGGCCATACTCGGCGATCACATGGGCGATCGAGAACGTCTTCCCCGTGCCCGTGGCCCCGAGGAGGGTCTGAAAACGATCCCCGCGGGCCAGCCCCTCACTCAACTCCGCGATGGCGGACGGCTGATCCCCTTTGGGTTCGTACGTGGACGACAGTTCGAATTGAGGCATCGCTGATACGGTGGCTAGGAGCTAGTTGACGTCCGACTCCTCAGAGTCATCCCGCCGGTCCACCTGAACAACCCCTTTTACCTGGCTGATGGCCTTCATGACCTTCGTGAGATGAGCCAGGTCCTTCACTTCTACGGCGAACCTACCGAGCATACCCCGTTCGACCCCCCTCATGTCGGCCTCGAGGATGTCGGTATCGGTACCGCTGATGGCGGTGGCCACATCGGACAGGAGCCCTCGTCGGTCCGTGCCCTCCATGAAGAGCCTCACGAAGAAGCGGTCGTCCTTCTCGGTCGCCCATTCGATCTCGACCCGCCGGTCTTTCGACAGGTTGAGGACGTTGGGGCAATCCACCTGGTGGATCGACACCCCACGCCCCTGCGTGATGTAACCCATGACCCGATCCCCGGGAACCGGTTGGCAGCACCGGGAATAACGGATCATGAGGTTGTCCATGCCTTGAATTCGTACGGCACGCCTCGAACGACGGATACGCTCTGCGATACGCTCCAACTTCGTGGGCGTGCGGTTGACCACTTCATGCGGGTCCTCATCGGGATAGAGCGCCCGAATGAGCGCAGTGGGCCCCACGTCCCCCCGGCTGAGAGCGGTCAACACCTGATCGAAGTCCGCGAACCCGAGGCCTTGCGCCGCCTCCTTCATTTGGGCCTTCGTCGGCTTGCCTCTACGCGCCTTTCTGATCTCACGGTCGAAAAGATCCTTTCCGAGCTTGAGGGCCGAGTCGTATTCCTCCTTCCGGAGCCACTGTCGGATACGCCCACGAGCGCGCGACGTCCTGACGAATGCGAGCCAGTCCTGGCTCGGGCGTTGTCTGGGATCGGTGATGATCTCGACCGCGTCGCCGTTCTTGAGCTCGCGCGAGAGCGGTGAAATCCGTCCGTTGACGCGCGCTCCGGCGCAGTGATTTCCGACCTCGGTGTGAACCGAATAAGCGAGGTCGATGGGCGTGGCGCCCGTCGGGAGCTGCTTGACCTCACCCTTGGGTGTGAAGACGAAGATCTCTCCCTGAAAGAGGTCCATCCGGAGGAATTCCATGAACTCCTCGGGCTCGCTCGTATCTTTCTGCCAATCGAGCACTTGGCGGAACCAGGTCAGCGCCTCGTCGACTTCCGTCTCACTTTTCGACTCCGCCCCCGTGATCCCCTCTTTGTAGCGCCAATGCGCCGCGATCCCGTACTCCGCGGTCCGGTGCATCTCGTGGCTTCGGATCTGAATCTCGTATCGGCGCCCACCCGGCCCGATGACCGTCGTATGGAGCGACTGATACATGTTGGACTTGGGCGTCGCGATGAAGTCGTGAAATCGCTCCTGAACAGGTGTCCATTCGTTGTGGATGACACCCAACGCCGCATAACAGTTCTGCACGTCGTCGGTCAGCACGCGCATGGCCATCAGGTCGTAGATCTCCTCGTACGGCAGGTCTCGGCGCACCATCTTGGAATAGATCGACCAGAGGTGCTTGGGACGCCCTGTCAGCTCGGCGGGGACGCCTGCCGCGGCGAGCGCCTCGGCGAGTGGCCGTTGCATCTCCAGAACCTGCCGCTCTCGCTCCTTTCTTCTCTGGCGAACTTTCTTTCTCAGAGCTTCGAACGCTTCCGGCTCCAGGTACTTGAAGGCCAAGTCCTCGAGCTCCCACCGGATCGCGGCCATCCCGAGGCGATGGGCCAGAGGCGCGTATATCTCTCTCGTCTCCAACGCGATCCTGAGCCGCTTTTCCTCCTTGAGCGCGTTCAGGGTCCGCATGTTGTGGAGACGGTCGGCCAGTTTGACCAGTATGACCCGAGCATCCCGTGCCATCGACAGGAGGAGTTTGCGGTAGTTCTCGACCTGCTGTTCCATATTCGAGGGGAACTCCACCCGGCCGATCTTGGTGACGCCATCGACGATCGTCGCGACGGTCTGGCCAAAGCGCTTTTCGATGTCGACCACCGAGACGCTGGTGTCCTCCACCACGTCGTGCACGAGGCCCGAAACCAGGGATTCAGTGTCGAGGCCGAACGTCGCGAGGATGGTCGCCACTTCCACCGCGTGGGTGACGAATTCGTCGCCCGACGCTCTCCGCTGACCCGCGTGGGCCTCCCGCGCCAGGTCGTAGGCGTCCCGCACCATGTCCACATTCAGGCGATCGGAGTAAGCCTCCATCGCCCGAGCCAAGGGCCTCGGGAGCCCACGGATGGTCCGGGTAGCGGTAGCAGTAGCCATTCTTCAACTACCCTGAAATGGGGCGTCGGGTCCGGGCTTCCTGGGGCGTCGGGTCCTAAGCTTCCCTCTTTCGCTATGGGTGGAAGAGGGTCGTACGGTCCCGCTCCAGCCAGCGCTTCGCTCCACCGCCTTCGGCGGCAGACTGTCTTGCGCGGGACCGTACGACCCTCTTCACGTCAGCATGCGGGTGGGGGGAGCGACGGACCGCGCTCAGGGGCGTTGGGGGGCTTGGGAGCTGGGTCATTCCCCCCAGCGCTCTTCTCTCCGTCATTAACAGTCGGGGCGTTGGGGGCTTGTGGCGTGGCGGCCTGGGCTACTCCAGGCCTCCCGTGTCGGCCAGGGAGACGAAGCGGCCGTCTCCGATCACTACGTGGTCGACGATGGAGATTCCTACCGTGCGGCCGACGGCGGTTAGCTGCTTGGTGACGGCGCGATCTTCGGCCGAGGGGGTGGGATCTCCCGAGGGATGATTGTGAACCAGGATGATGGCTGCCGCACTCTGGGCGATGGCGGGGCGAAATACTTCGCGCGGGTGGATCAGGGAGGCGTCCAGGATGCCCCTGGTGATGAAAACCTCCCGGATCACGCTGTGACGGGCCGACAGAAGGAGAGCGTGAAATTCTTCCTGTGGGAGGTCGCGCAGGCGCGGTTCCATGCGGTCGAACACATCTCGCGGGCCGCGCACACGATCTCCCGGATGACGGACTTCCGCACTCGCCCGCCGGCCCAACTCGAGAGCCGCCGCGATCCGGGCGGCCGTGGCCATACCCACTCCGGGAACGGCCGCGATCGCCGACGGCGAAGCCGATCCCAACGTCCGCAACGACCCCGCCACGCTCGCCAGCACCTCGTCCGCGATCCCGAGAGCTGACCCCCCGCGACCCCCACTGCCCACCAGAAGTGCCACCAACTCACGACCCGTGAGCGCCTCCGGTCCCAGGGCATCCAGGCGCTCGCGAGGCCGCTCGCCGGGGGGGAGGTCACTTATGGATGGCATTCACTGAGAAGTCGCCCCATAGGCCAACGCCCAGCCGAAGTGGTCCCACGAGAACTCGTCCGCCTCCGAGTCGTCCAATTGTCCCAACACCTCCATTACCGCCAACAGCACCTCCTCTTCGACCCTCACCGCGTCATACAAAGTCTCGATGTCGTCCCACGGCTCGTTTCGTTCGGACACGGGCTCGTTTCGTTCGGACACGGGCTCGTTTCGTTCGGACACGGGCTCGTTTCGTTCGGACACGGGCTCGCTTCGTTCGGGCATGGACTCGCTTCGTTCGGGCATGGGATCTCCTCCAGTTTCCGCTTCGGCCGGGAGGACGTAAGAGAGGGCATGGGGGTGGGCGAGTGAATGCTGCCTGGGGACTACTTGGAGCGTGCGGAGCAGGGCACGCGCCCGTTTGTTGGCTTGCGGGTGGAAGAGGGTCTCACGGTCCCTCTCCCCTTCCACAAGCAAAAAAAGGGAGCCCCTAGACGCTACACCCCTCGCCCATGGCACTTCTTATATTTCTTCCCCGACCCACAAGGACAGGGCTCGTTCCGCCCCGGCTCCTTGGTAGCGGTCACAGGCGCGCGCACGCGCTCTTCTCGGTTGGTGACCAACTCCCGAGGATCCTGCGTTGACTGCACGCCGCCCACCGAGCCCGGAGGAACCGTTTTCCCCCGACCCGCCCCGTCCGAGCGGGTGCCCCGGGCCATACCCAGATCGTCCACAGGGTCGCCACTGCCCAGCGTCTGAGTGCGACGCGCGACTGCGGCCTGCGCGAGAGCCCCGGTGGCGGTGCCATCCTCCGTCGGGCCCGAGTACTGCATCCTCTGAGGTTGGCGAGCGGGTTGCCGCGGCTGGCCGAGCTGGGCCTTGAAGAGCAGGTTTCCGACCGTCCCGCGGAGGTCGTCCATGAGGTCCACGAACATCTCGTAGGCCTCCTTCTTGTACTCGACGAGCGGGTCCTTCTGTCCCCATCCCCGGAAGCCGATCGAAGCCTTGAGGTGATCCAGGTCGTAGAGGTGATCCTTCCACTTGCCGTCGATGACGCTGAGCATGATGTAGCTGGTGACACCCTCGGCGTGCTCCCCGAAACCCTCGATCTTCTGGTTGAACTGCTCGTGAACGGCGTCGACGGCCATCTGCTGAATCTCGTACGCCTCCAGCTCGTGCTCCTCCTCATTCTCGTTCGGAAGGCCTGGGAGCATGGCGAAGTAGTCCAGCGAGATCCGTCTCTTGAGCCCTGCGAGATCCCATTCCTCTTCGTGCTCGGACTCCAGGTATTCATCCACGGTGGCCTGCACGGTGTGCTCGATCATCTCCCACATCTCGCCCTTCAGGTCCTCTCCCCCCTCCAGGGCGAAGAGGCGGCGATCATAGATGACCTCGCGCTGTTGGTTCATGACATCGTCGTAGTCCAGCAGGCGCTTCCGCGACTCGAAGTTGTTCGACTCCACCCTCTTCTGCGCGGTCTCGATGGAGCGGGTGACGAGCGGGTGCGTGATGACCTCACCCTCGGAAGCGCCCAACTTGTCCATCGCGTTCGCCAAACGATCACCGACGAACAACCGCATCAGGTCGTCCTCCACCGAGATGAAGAACTGAGAGGACCCGGGATCACCTTGGCGCCCGGAACGGCCCCGAAGCTGGCGGTCGATCCTTCGGGACTCGTGCCGCTCGGACCCGAGGATGCAGAGCCCACCCACGTGAATGACGTAGTCGTCGGGCTTGTCCTCGAAGTCAGCCTCCCGCGTGGGGTCCACCGCAATTAGCTCCTCGAGATCCAAGCCACGCTCCTTCGCCCACCCCACCGTACGGGGCTCGACGACACCCTCGCCTAGTTTGATGTCGGTGCCGCGGCCGGCCATGTTCGTGGCGATCGTCACGGCCCCCGCCTGGCCCGCCTCCGCCACGATCTCGGACTCCTTCTTGTGCTGCTTGGCGTTCAAGACGTTGTGCGGAACTCCGCGCCGCTTGAGCATGCGCGACAGCGTCTCCGAGATTTCGACGTTCGTGGTTCCCACGAGGACGGGGAGCTCCATCAGGTGCAGCCGCTCGATTTCGTCCATGAGCGCCTGGTACTTCTCTCTCTTGGTTCGGAAGATCAGATCGTCCCGGTCGTCGCGGATGATGGGACGGTTGGTGGGGATCACGAAGACGTCGAGCTTGTAGATCTGGTGGAACTCGGTCTCCTCGGTCTCCGCCGTTCCGGTCATTCCAGCCAGCTTGTCGTACATCCGGAAGTAGTTCTGGATCGTGATCGTGGCGAGCGTCTGGGTCTCGCCCTTGATCTCCACACCTTCCTTGGCCTCCACCGCCTGGTGGAGCCCGTCGCTCCAGCGCCGGCCAGACATCTGGCGGCCGGTGAACTCGTCGACGATCACGATCTCGCCGCCCTCGCCGATGATGTACTTCTCGTCCCTCTGGAAGAGGGTGTACGCCTTGAGGAGTTGGTGGATGACGTGGATTTTCTCGCTCTTGGTGGCGTACTCGGCCTCGACCCGGACGGTCATCTCCCGCTTGGCGTCGACCGAAAGTGATTCGTCTTCCTGGATCACGCCCATCGCCGCAGACGGGTCGGGAACAACGAAGGCGTCGGGGTCCCCCGGGGAGAGTTCGTCGAGACCGGCATCGGACAGGTAGACCGCGTGGCCTTTTTCGTCCATGGCGAAGAAGAGCAATTCGTCGATTTCGAACAGGCGCTTCTCCCGCATGTAATCGGCCTCGACCTTGAGGACGAGCTTCTGGAGTCCGGGATCGTCGGCAAAGAGCTTCAGCAGACGCTTGTTACGTGGGCCCCCGCGTTTGGCGGCCAACAGCTTCTCGCCCGCCTCGAAGTCGTTACCGGCTTCGAGCTCCTTTTCGGCCTCCGCGATGAGCGTGCTGACCAGGCGCGTCTGCTTCTTGTACAGGCTGCCGACCAGTGTGTTGTACTTCTTGAAGGGAGTCGACGTGTCCCGGCCCACCGGACCCGAGATGATGAGCGGCGTACGTGCTTCGTCGATGAGGATCGAGTCCACCTCGTCGATGATCGCGTACCAGTATCTTCGCTGTACGCGCTGCTCCAGGGCGTGCACCATGTTGTCCCGGAGATAGTCGAACCCGAATTCGTTGTTGGTGCCGTAGGTGATGTCCGACGCATAGCCCGCGGTGCGCTCCGGCGAGTGGGGCTCGTACTTGTCGATGCAATCGACGGTGACGCCGAGGTAGTTGTAGATGTAACCCATCCACTCGGCGTCGCGCTGAGCAAGGTAAGTGTTCACCGTCACCAAGTGCGCGCCCTCGCCCACGAGGGCGTTGAGGTAGAGCGGCATCGTGGCCACCAGGGTCTTGCCCTCCCCGGTCGCCATCTCGGCCACCTTACCCCTGTGCAGGGCGATGGCGCCGACGAGCTGCACGTCGTACGGGACCATGTCCCAGGTCTGCTTCTGGCCCGTCACCGTCACCTCTGTGCCGAGCAGACGGCGGCACGTTTCCTTTACGGCCGCGAACGCCTCCGGAAGGATCTCCTCGAGGACGTCGCCGGTTTTCTCCAACATCCGTTCATCGAGATCGGCCAGGGCCTCCTGCAGATCCTGCCGCTTGAGGGGATCCTCGGAATGGCGCTTCTCTTCCCGAAGTTCTTCGATCTCGTCCTTGATCTCGGCCGTAGCCTCGGCGACGCGCGCCCGGAATTCCTCCGTCTTGGCCTTGAGTTGTTCTTCGGAGAGCGACTGGTATTCCTCGTACACCTCGTTGATCTGGTCGACCAACGGCTGGAGCTTCTTCGCCTCGCGGATGTGGCGCGAGCCGAGGATCCTCTTCGCTACCGACTTCAGCATGCTCAATGGATTTTCACTCGCTTATACCGGATTCGGCGCCGGTTACACCCAAACCAATAAATTTGTACCAAACACGTTCATGTAGGTAGTAGAGGATCATCTTCGTGGGGAACTCGATCCCGCCCACCCCGAGGCCCACACGCCAGTCGCCGGTCACGCTCCATGCGATGATCACCGTGGTCGTGGTCGCCACGACTCTCCAGGTCATTGTCTTCGCCGCATGCCGCTTCCATGAAATCATCGATTCCCATCCATTCTCGGCGTGATTGTGGGCCCGTCACCCGGGCAACCTCTCTGTCACTCGACTCTGTCACTCGACTCTGTCACTCGACGTAGAGACCTTCCCGCTCGATAACCTCGGCCACCGCTTCAGGCACGAGATGCCGGTAGGGCCGGCCTTCCCGCACCCGCTTCCGGACGCCCGAAGAAGAGACATCTATGGGGGCAACGTCCGCCGCGCACCATACCACGCTGAGTCGGGGCCGGACCGAAGCGGGCTCGACGCCGCCGCGGGGTAACACACACACGTCCGCGAGTCGGACCACTTCCTCTGCCTCGTGCCACTCTGCCAGCTCAGCGAACTGATCCGAGCCCATGATGAGAACCGGTGTGGCGTCCGGGCGCTCCGAGTGGAGGGCCCTGAGTGTATCTACCGTGTAGGACGGTCCCTCTCTCTGAATCTCGATCTCGCTGGCACTTTGATGCGCACACCCCTCGATCGCGGCTCGCACCATCTCCATCCGTAGCTCGGGGGACGTGCGCGGGCTCGCCGGTTTATGCGGCGGAACCGCTACGGGGATCCAGAGAATCTCGTCGAGCGCCCCGGATTCCCGGAGCTCCCGCGTCAGGGAGACGTGGCCGATATGAGGAGGATCGAACGTACCCCCGAACACGCCGAGCCGGACGGGACGTTCCTCATCGGGCTCGTCACTACGGGTTGCCATCTGCGAGCAGCAGCTGGGCAGGCTCCGAATCCGCGTAGTCCTCGAGGAGCACGTCTCTGGTTGTCTCGACGTCGCTTTGGTATCCGATCTCGCCGAAGGCTTCGATCATCTGATAGAGCGCCCAGGGGGCCCATTCGGTCTCCGGATACTCGGTCCACACGCCTTCGAGGTAGACCAGAGCCGAATCCCAAAGTTTTCGCTTGAGGTAGTGGCGTCCCGTTTGGTAATCCTGCTCGGCGAGCTTGAGATTCATCTCGTCGGCCAGCTGCGACGCCCTAAGTCCGATCACCAGCCCGGCGAAGTCCGCCGCCACCTGCCGGCACGAGAGCCTGGCCTGTTTGGTGAACGTCTGGTCCCTCTCCGTAATGGGCGACAAGCTCGCCAGTGAGCGGCAAACGCCCAATGCCGCCCAAACCGCGACGGTGTCGGCCGGCCAGCGTTCGATCACACGCACGTACTGGCTCCGTGATTCGATGTAAAGCTCCTGCTCGAACTGGGCGTCGGCGAGTAGGAGCCGAGCCTCGGAGCCACGGTTGAAACCCGGCGAAAAGAGCGCGAAATCGAAGGCCTCGGCCGCTTGCGACCAGTTCTCTTGCTCCCGCTCCGCGAGCCCCACAGCAAAGACTTCATCAGGCGTGAGCCCAGGGAATGGCAGCGATCTCCCGCACGCGGCGAGAGACAGAGCAGAGGCCAGACAAAAAATCAGGGTCCGTCGAATGTCGTTCGTCATGGGTCTGGGTTACACCACCGAGCTGATCAGGTTCGTCAAGAACAGCCCTAATTCTCGTTGGATCACAGACCGAGGGCAATGGGGTGGGAAGTGCTGTTGTTCCTTACTGATCCAGAGACGCGAGGTAGGCCTGAATTCGGCGGTCGTCGGGATTCTGCTCGGCGCAGCGTTCCCACTCCAGTCGAGCTCCTTTTTTGTCTCCCATCCGATTGAGGAGGGCGCCCAACCGCACGCGAGCGCCGCCGAACTCGGGATTCAGCAACAGGATCTCTTTCAAGTGAATGCGGGCGTCGACCCACATGTCCAAGTCCATGTAGGCCTCCGCGAGCTTGAAGCGTAGGTCCAGAAAATTGGGCCGGATCTCGACGGCCGTCGCGTATTCCGAAGCAGCCTCTTCGGGGCGATCCGCCGCCATGTAGAGATCGCCGGTCTTGGCGTGCGCGTTCGCGAGTTGATTGCCCATGTGCGACGGGAACGCACCGGAATCGCCGACATCCAATGCGCTGGCCCGATGGAAAGACTCGGAGGCCTCTTCGAAACGGCCCAGGTCGTTGAGGACGATGGCACGGTTCAGAAGGGCTTCCGCGTAGCTCTCGTTGACTTTGAGTGCCGCGTCGAACTGTCCGAGCGCCCCTTCTGCATCCCCCATCATGGCCAAACAAAGCCCCGCCCGATGGCGTATGTCGGCAAAGTTGGGATGGTCCTGGAGGATCGTACGAAAATGTTCGTAGGCGGCCGCGAAATCGTCCTGCTCCCAAGCCGCATGGGCGCGCGCCGTCGTTTCCCGAAGCGAGGCCGGCCGTTCGGACCCGGGACCCGTTTTTGGCCGCTCGTAGTCGACGTCTTTATCTTTTTTCTTTCGTGGACTCACGTTCGTCCTTCGCTTTCGTGGACTCACATTCTAGCAGCCGACACCAAGTCTAGCAGCCGACACCGAGCCCGCCACCCGCCGGTCCTTGGAAACGGAGCTGGTCGTACCGCCATCGGGCCAGGTCCACCGCAGGGCTCGTACCCGTCTGGTCGACCCGACCGACCTCGTCGTAGGCATCCATCGCGTCTTGGCACCGGCCCAGATCGGAGAGGATCTCGGCCATCTCGACGTAGGCCCACGGCTGATCGCTCCGGGGCTCGCCCAGCTCGATCGTGCGTTCAATTTGAAAAAGCGCTTCCTCGTCTTCACCTTCGGCTCGGAGCGCCTTCGCCAGGCGGAAGGAGCAACTGCCGATCTTCCAATCCACCTCCCCACGCTGGTAGCGCGAAATCAGCATTCGGTACTGCTCATAGTAGAGAAGCGCCCGCCGGCAGTCCCCGACCTCGTCATAAGCGGAACCAGCATCGAACACCACGTCAGGTATGGGGTCTTCCTGCATAGCGGC